>CAZKOB010000012.1:0-48536 GCA_964554265.1 uncultured Bacteroides sp.
GCGACGGAGGGCGTGGCGCGAAGCGACGGAGGAGTCTGTGAAGACAACTGCAAAAACAATAGTCTTTCTCAGAGACATTTCTTCTTTCTTTTTGACACTAAATCCACCTATATCAGACGGAACCTTATTAACATGTTTGAGATTCGTTTACATTTACTCAACTGCTGATTTTTTGATGATTTATTGATAAATGGTTGACAATCAACAATATACTATTTTAGCAGAACGATGCAGTTTTAGGCACAAGAAGTACAAGTAGAAACAAAAATAGGATATGCTGATAATCAGTAAGTTATAAAAATTCTTATCCAAGATTCCTGTTTTTCGCCACCGGAATCCATCTTTGTTTTTCGTGGCATTGAAAAATCAGATTCAGACTTTTTAAGAAATCAATTTGGGCAACACCGGATTTCAGCCCGAAAAACGGACATTTTCAAACTCGTGCACCTTGAAAATAAATTTCGTTCACCTTGAAAATATTTTTAAAGTGCCTTTTAAACAAATTTTCAAGGTGAACGAAATTTATTTCCAGCGTACTCTTTTTTCAGACGAAGCACACACGAATGTGAATAAATGTATCTTTTTGAAATACAAATTATATTATTTTTTACATTTGCGGTTCACGGCCCGAAAACGGCCTTAGAATCGCGTAAATGTAACCTCAGTAAGGTTCGGCCGATTTTACGCGATTCTCGGAGCCTTGAATTTTAACATTTCAGATTGTCAAAAAAAGCTTGAAATTCATGACAAATAGATAGTGTGCAACAGCAAGGACAACCAAGCTGATTTATAAGGATGCCTGACTTGTTGCAGCGTGACAGCCGGACAGATTTTTGGGTGACACAATGACAAAATCAGGAGTATTCTACATGAATGTTTTTATCTCAAATTCGCATATCCATCCATTATATTTTCAAAAATCTTGATACATAAATATAAAATCATATTATACAGCTGTTTACAGTTTTTCTTTCCTTTTTGAGGTAATTTTGTATAATTAAAATTATTTCCGTATTTGCAGATTCACTTTGTGACAGCATAAACTTTATGCAAGCATACCGGATAGTCATAAGAAGCACTAAAAAGGGAATGAAATGAAAAAATACACATTATTCTTATTATTGTTTTTACTCACAACAGGAATGTCGGCACAATCGTTCAAAGAGAATGCCAAACGAGCAAAAGAAATACAACTCGATAACAAATATATCTGTGCGCTCGGACATGGAACGACACTCAAACAGGCAAGCAATGACGCATTAGCCGCTTTGGCAAGTCAAATATCTACAAACGTAGAATCGGAATTTAATTATCTGCTGAGTGAGAATAACAAAAATGGTGTAACTGATGCATCGGCAAAAGTAAATAGCATCATAAAAACATATTCACATACAACACTGAGAAATACACAGGAACTGGTCATTGAAGACGAGCCGAAAGCCACAGTTTTAAGATACATACTCAAAAAAGATCTTGAAACCCTGTTTGAACAGCGCAAAATGAAAGTATTGGAATATGCGTCCAATGCTCAAAAATACGAGAAGAATTACCAGATTGCAGATGCGCTCAGCAACTATTATGCAGCATTAGCCCTGTTGAGAAGTCTACCTGATGGCTCAAACATGAAAATAAAGCTCGGCTACACAGAAGAACAATTGCTTATGCCGCTCATATCCAAAAGTGTGAATGACATCCTTAACAACATAACAACCCAAATAGAATCAATTGAGGATGAAGGCAACGAAAGAACGATTGTCATAAATGTCATGTATAAAGACAAATCAGCAGCAAATTTCAACTATACATATTATAATGGCAAACAACGCTCTGATATTTGTTCTGCGAAAGATGGCATTGGCGAAATAACAATAGATAAAAACTTGAACTTATCAAAACTCGACCTACATGCAGAATATATTTGTGAGGACGAAGCCAACTATGATCATGAACTGCGCGAAGTGATAGACAATACAGATCCTGTACCATTCAGAACAGCCAAACTACGAATAGAAAAGAACAAGGAAGTAAAAGCAGTGAAGGCTAACAACAGCAATGCTACGGCTACAGTAGTAACAACAGCCAGCAACGGCATGGCAGATACAAATCAAGAGAGTATGGCGCTCGGTGAACAGGAAGCCTCACCGTATCTCAATATCATGCAAAAAATAGAGACTGCCATACGACAAAAGAACTATAACAGTGCGAAAGACTGCTTCACAGAAGAAGGTTTTGATATGTTCATCAAACTGATAAACTATGGGAATGCAAAACTGCTACGTGCCCCGGTGCTCCAGTTTCTAAAAAATGAAGAATCTGTCACATGCCGCAATTTCCCTATGAGCTTTTCGTTCAACGGCAATAAAAAAACATTCACAGAAGAAGTGATTTTCCATCTGACGAAAGACGGAAAAGTGTATGAGATAGCTTTCGGACTCAGCAAGTTAGCTGTAGACGACATCATGAACAGAAATACATGGAGCAACCATGCCAAATCAATTATCATAAACTTTCTGGAAAGTTACAAGACTGCTTATGCTCTCAAACGTCTTGACTACATTAGCAACATATTCTCCGATAATGCCCTCATTATCACAGGCTCTATTGTGAGAAGTTCTGGCAAAAAAGAAATTGGTCCGAAGAATGTAGAACACGTGAAATACACACGTCAGACAAAAGAACAATATATGAAGAATCTGAAAGCGTGCTTCAGAAGCAATGAATACGTGAATATACATTTTGCAGACAATAAGATCAGACGGTCTACTGCAAACCCGAACATCTACGGAATCCAAATAAAGCAAAACTATTATTCATCGTCATACGGCGATACCGGTTATCTGTTCCTGCTTATAGATATCACCGACTCCAAAGCACCGATCATACATGTCAGAACATGGCAACCCAATGAAGACCCAACAATAGAAGACGGACGAATAGGAATGCAAGACTTTATAATATAAGAGAATATAGAATATTTATTAACAAAAAACATTTTTATGAGACAAACTCTATTAGTATTTACAGTTGCACTGATGATATTGGGGATATCAGAAACTCATGCACAGTCAACAATTGATGTCGTGAAGTTTACGCGGTTTGACAATGATTTGACCGCACGCGTAACACGACCAGTAAAAGATACAGATGAAGGAAAACTTTGCGCCTTAATTCGTATAATAACCACATTGAAAGACATTGAGTTCAAAAGCGATGCGCTCGGTATCGTCAAACAAGAAGACCACAATGGTGAAATATGGCTCTATGTTCCATACGGTGCACGCAATCTGTCATTCAGCCACAAAGGCTATTTTCCCTTATACTATCAATATCCGGAGAAGATAGAAGAAGGAGTCGTATATGAACTGCGCTTAAAGAGTTATTCTTCTATGGAAACGGCTGCGATAAACAACACCAACACACAGATGTTTGTTCTGAGCCATAATCCGGATGAGGCCTCTGTATTCATCGACGATATGGAAGTAAAGTCAGAGAATGGTGTATTTGCAGCAATGATGAGCAAAGGAAAACATACATATAAGGTTATTGCAGAACAGTTTGACTCACAAGAAGGTGATTTTGAACTTAACAACGAACTTGTACGTATCAATGCTACACTGCGTCCTCAATTTGGACAAATTGAACTTTTCACTCTTCCTGTCGAAGGATTTGACATATATTTAAATGGGGAGAATGTTGGCAAGTCGCCATACAAAAGCGAAAGACTTGAACCGGGAAAATACAATATACGTATAGAGAAAGAGAAGTTTTACCCTATCGACACGATATTGGCAGTCGAAAGAGCTACAACATCTACTGTAACCTATACACTCACGTCTTTTGCCGACAGCTTGTTTTACAACCGTCGTCTTGGCGGACGCAAATTCTCTATAGGTGTACAGGCCGGATATATGATGCCAACCATATCTACATCTTCAGGAGGCGGATTTACAGGCAGTCCCATCAACTATTCGTTTTCCGACCCTACAGAGGATGCTGATTACAAATCCATGTCAGGATTCACCGTTGGCATATTCGGTGATTTTAGACTATACAAGAACCTGTACTTAATGTCTGGAATAAACTATACCAACATCAAATATAAAAATGCCATAAACGGCACACTTTCTAATCATATAGTACAAACCACATCATCCAGTGTGGCACAAGGAACAACAGGGTTCAGCTATAAAGAAGATTACACTCTCCACAACATAGAAATACCAATAATGGTTTCCTATCGCTTCGTGCTTACAAAAGTAGCCAGTCTTCACATAAATGCCGGTCCATATATTAGTTACGGACTTTCCGCCAAGATGAAACTCTCCGGCTCCCAAGACTCTAACGGAGAAGTTTTTGTAAGATACGGCAATCAAGTGGATTATTCAACACCAGTCGGTACATTCAATCTCAATGAAATATATTCCGGAGAAATAGACTTATACAGCAAAGAAAACGGTTTCAGCCGCACAGTAGAAAGTAATGCAGGATTAGGCAATACAAACAACACCGAATATTCGTTTTCAAAATCCCCATTAAACCGCTTCAATTACGGTCTCAAATTCGGTACCGTATATGAGTTAAAAGGTTTCCGACTCGGTGTAAACTATAGCCTGATGTTGTCAAACATGGCAAATAAGGAGTATTGGGAAAGCACAAGAATACCTGTATTCAACGGACAGACCGGCAGCAATAACATGAGTGGATACAAACAGCGTATTCACACGTTAGAGATAAAATTAGGCTATGTATTCAGATATTAATTATAAAAATAGATTTATGAAAAAGTATTTAGAAACGAAAATGTGGCCATTGATTGTAATGGCAATAATGATTTGTGTATCATGCAGCGACGATGACAACAACGAGAACAATGGTCCAAATCATAAAACGAACATTGTAGGAGAATGGTATTCCGACCATAGTTCATCAGACAAAATTTTAAGAACAGTTATAAGATATGAATCGGATGGCACATACCATTTTGAAACAATCATATCCTCAAAGAAAGAAGGAGTAAATGAAAAATTTAGTATATCATCAACGTATACCATCAACAACAATGTGCTAAAAGAATCTGGTTTTGGTGATGATGAATCAGAAATAGAAACATATAATATTATAGAGACGAACAAATACACAATGACTCTATTCTACGATAAGACTCAAGATACAGAAATTTATCATCGTATAATAGACACTTATGATATAGAGCGTGGAAATGTTTTATCGTATGATACATCCAATATAGATTTCACTCCAATATCGTTCACAACCTCTGATTCTTGCATCGTATCAGTTGCCGAGAACGGTGAAATGAAAGCTGTCAAACGCGGTACAGCATATATCACAATGAAGTCTGCTTCTGAAGCTGCTGTCATCAAGGTAAACGTCAAGGATGGCAATAAGGTGACAGACGATTATTCCGATAAGCTCAACCTTTCAAAACAAGAAATAATAAACCAATTCGGGAATCAATATTTCATGACAAATGAAGGTTCACTTATTACATATTATACAGGAGACTGGGAAATAAAAGAAGTAGGTTTTTTCTTTAATGATTTTGGAAAAGTAGAAACCATTATTGTTGAATATTGGCAAGACATCGACATGAATGCCATAGACGAATCATTGCAAAAAACATACCAGCTCATGGGCAGCGATGACAACAATAGTATTTTTTACAGTTCTAATGCATCTTTTGATTTTCTGATTAATTGCGACAAACAGGGACATCTCGTTTGCTACAAAAAACAATTATCCGAATTCGAATATTTTGACAGTTTTAAAAATATGACGGCAGACAAAATAGCGGAAGCTATTGGATATACAATCACAGAAGAAGACGACGGGATTTTCTACAAAACATATTATGGAGACTACTTCGACAATATCACTGTCGACTATGATAACGACACAAAAGAAGTAAGAATGATTCTGCTTCGTTGTGTTGAAGGCATAAGCCCGGAAGACATAGAGCCATGGTATAAAGACAATTATGCAACTTATGTTGACCAACTTGGATATTGTGAACGCGAAGACTGGTGGAATATGACACCGGCAATATTCGTCAAAATATCGGTCAATAGCAGAAACGGAAGAACATATGTTACCTATGCAAAATTCTAATCATTATATAGTATGAAAAAAGTTTTATATTTATTATCACTTGTCATTTGTTTCGCAGCATGCGATAAAGACGACGATACTCAAAACAGCGAGGCCTCAACAGAAAACATGTATGGAGAATGGCTGCTTTATGATGAAATAGGTGGGCAATCTTTCATGGAAGTGCAGATTGACAACTCCTCTTCATATAAAAGCATTGCATATACTATCCAAGACGGACAAACACAAATAAGCGACATTCAATCCGGATATTGGGGACTTTTTGCAGAAACGAAATCGCTACGCATAAGTGCTTTATCGGAAATAACCGGCATGCAGAAGACTTTGGATTTTGAACTTGTCGAAGCAGACGAATACAAACTTGTTTTGAGAGACAAAAACTTGAACAGTCGCGATACTTATTGCCGTATTATAGATTCATATAATACGACAGCCGGCAAAGAAATCGTCTTAGACCTGTCGAATAAAAAATTCAATGCCACAACATACAATTCCATAAATACAGATGCTGCAACAATCGACAGCTACGGTAAGATAACAGCTGTTGGATATGGAACAACATTCATCATTGCAGAAGACAGTCAAGGCAATAAAGTTGCAATAAAAGTAGAAGTCGATTCACGTGCAAGAATACATGCATCGGAAATAAACAAAAGCATTGACAATATTTATGAAGTATACGGCCAACCGGATGCAGAGCAAGATCAGGACAATGGTTCTTACATCATATTATACAGAAGCCCTTCTATTGAACCAACTGCATCAGGTATTCAATTTAATTACAACAAAACAAGCAGAGAAGTAACTCGTGTCCTTGTTCTCTATAAATCGGAAGAAATGTGTATCGACGATATTCATTATCTGGAAAATAATTTCTATTACGTAGATTTTGAAAAAAATTACTATTTCTGCGATACAGAAGATTTCCGTTCGTCTACAATCAATATTCTTCCATTTGAAAGCAACGGCTCGTATTATATACATTATGGCAGTACACAGCAACTACTGAATTATGGTCATTATTAATCGAACGGATTCATAGAAAACGGTCTCATAATAAAGTTCAAAAAATGCAGCTTAATTATGTTGACCAACTTAAACACTTCAAACAAAAAACAGAGGAAAGTCAGCTTCCCTCTGTTTTTGTGAATATGCAGTCTTTCGCAGAGGCATTTCTTCTTTCTTTTTGACACTAAATCCACTCATTGCGTGCGGAGCGTTTTTAACACAATTAAGATTCATTTACATTCAATCAAATGCCAAATTTTTGAAGATTTATCAATAAACAATTGATAATCAATAAAATACTATTTTAGCAAAACTATGTAGTCTTAGGAACAAAGAGTACAAGTAGTGCCAAAAATAGGAAAACTTGATAATCAGCGAGTTATAAAAATTCTTGCCCAAGACACCTGTTTTTCGCCGCCAAAATCCATCTTTGTTTTTCGTGGCATTGAAAAATCCGATTTAGACTTTTTAATAAATAAAATTGTGCAACACCAGATTTCAGCCCGAAAAACGGTCCTTTTCAAACTCGTTCACCTTGAAAATAAATTTCGTTCACCTTGAAAATATTTTTAAAGTGCCTTTTAAACAAATTTTCAAGTGAACGAAATTTATTTTCAGCGTACTCTTTTTTCAGACGCTGCACATACGAATGTAAATAAATGTATCTTTTTAGAATGAAAATTATATTATTTTTACATTCACGGTTCAAGGCCTGAAAACGGCCTTAGAATCGCGCAAATGGAACTTCGGTGAGGGTCGGCCGATTTTACGCGATTCTGCGGAGCCTGAATTTTAACATTTCAGATTGTCAGGAAAAGCCTGTAATTCATGACAAGTAGATGGAGAGATGGACTTTTATGAAAAAAAGAGATAATTCTGCTTGAAACCCTGAACATGTCGCCTATATGACGGACAGCCAACAAAACGGTTGTCCGTTTTTCATTTTTATATTATCTACGCGAGTCCGGTCATCCCACCATGCATATTTACCTGCCGAATATCCGAAAGAATTTTTCCCTCTGCATTAGAGAAAGTTCATCCGCGCTGCATCCAAGTATGCTTGATATAATGCCATATACATCACTTATATGCAACGTAGACTTATCGTCTGTCTCAACCCACATCTTCCCACGGGAATAAGCTTCACAAAGCGCATCTGTGTTGAATCTTGTACCAAAAGACAGTTCTATCCCCTGGTTCATCAATTGTCGTGCCAATTCTTTTTTCCCTCGGAATCCGTGCACGATCCACAATTGCTGCGGCTTCATCTCCTTCCTTGTTCCCAACAATTCACTAAAGGCTTTTACGCAATGTATAAGGAGCGGTTTTCTCGCCTGCTCGGAAAGTAGCACATGCCGGCGAAAAACATCTTTCTGCAACTCCATATCGCACTTCCCGCTTACTTTATCCAATCCGCTCTCACCGATTGTCAACACCCGGGAATGCACTGCCGCTTTCTCCAACACCGGAATACGACTCTTCCAGTCTGAAGCAATATGCCAGGGATGTATCCCGACAGAATAATATATGTCCGGATTTTCCCCGCCGATCATATCCCATTCGCCCACATCCCTGTTTACAACTGAGATAGCTCCTATATCAGCTGACTTGTCATGTGTATGTATATCTATAAACATAATGTCACAAAAAAAGACAGAAAACACAGACGATAAATCCTCTGCATTTTCTGTCAGTTATATATACATGAAGCAATAACCTACAGAGGTTATACTTTAACAATCAGCTCCATCCCTTTACGGATAGCCTCTTCATTCATAGGTATAAGCTTGTGATGACGCTCAGGCAATGCCTTGTGAAGCCCACGCACAACATCTTCAACAGTCGCGATAGGACGCACTTTGAGAAGACCACCGAGAACAAGCATATTGAACACCTTGCTGTTGGACATCTTTGCGGCTGCTTCCATCGCGTCTATCCGGTATACATTCACATCTGTCCGCTCCGGACGCTTGTAAATACCATAGCCATCATAAATGATAGTTCCTCCGGATTTGACTAACGGCTCGAATTTTTCAAGCGAAGGCTGGTTAAGCACTATGGCCGTATCGTAATGGCTGAGAATAGGTGAAGATATGGGATTGTCACTTACTATCACAGTGACGTTTGCAGTTCCTCCCCTTTGCTCAGGACCGTATGCAGGCATCCAGCTCACCTGCTTGTCCTCTATGATTCCGGCATACGCAAGAATCTTTCCCATAGAAAGAACTCCCTGTCCGCCAAAACCGGATATAATTATTTCTTCTGTCATGTCCTTATTAGTCTTTATTTTTGTTTTTCAGATCTCCCAACGGATAGTAAGGAAACATATTTTCCTCCATCCACTTGTTTGCCTGCTCCGGCGACATTTTCCATCCGGATGCGCATGTTGAAACAATCTCTACGAGGCTTGCTCCGCGCCTGTTCACAGAGTTCTCAAATGCCTGCCTGATGGCTTTCTTTGCCCTGCGGATATTCGCAACAGTATTTACAGCCTGACGCGTAACATAGCATGTGCCTTCAAGGGTTGCTGCAATATCTGTCACATGCAAAGGGAAACCGTGAAGGTCTGCCTGACGTCCATAAGGACATGTAGCAGTCTTCATTCCCATAAGGGTGGTAGGGGCCATTTGACCTCCGGTCATGCCATAGATAGCATTATTGATGAAAATGACAGCTATGTTTTCGCCTCTGTTAAGAGCATGTATCGTTTCTCCTGTCCCAATGCAGGCAAGGTCACCGTCGCCCTGATATGTAAATACAAGATGTTCGGGCCACAAACGCTTGACAGCGCTTGCACATGCAGGAGCACGTCCGTGGGCAGCTTCTATCCAATCTACATCCACATAACGGTATGCGAATACGGCACATCCAACAGGACAAATGCCTATTGTGTTTTCTTCTACTCCCATTTCTTCAATCACTTCAGCAATCAGCTTATGTACGACTCCATGACTGCATCCCGGGCAATAGTGCATCGGGGTGTCATTCATCAGAGACGGTTTGCCGTAAACTCTGTTCTCCGGTTTTATAATATCTTCTGTTGTCATCTTTCTGTCCGATAAATATTAGATTGGCGATAATGAGAAGACGGGATTGTCAGGTGTTGCACACAACCGTCACCCGCCTGTTCCTCATACTCTCAAACCATTATTTTATAAGTTCTCTCAAAGCGGAATAAACTTCTTGTGGAGAAGGCACCACTCCTCCTGAGCATCCGAAGAAACGGACAGGAGCCTTACCTTCAACAGCGAGGCGCACATCATTCACCATCTGACCTTCACTCAACTCCACAGTAAGTATGCATTTGCAGTGTGATGCAAGCTCATTGATTTTTTTTGCAGGGAACGGCCACAAAGTTATTGGACGCAACATGCCGGCTTTTATACCTTCTTGGCGCAGACGATCAACGGCATTCATGCTTATACGTGCAGAACAACCGTATGCAACTATCAGGTATTCTGCATCATCGGCTTTGTAGCTTTCATATCGAACTTCCGTTTCGCAGATACGATTATATTTCTCTGTCATGGCCCTGTTCCTGCTCTGCATTTCCACAGCATCCAGTTCAAGTGATGTCATGAAGTTATATCTGCGCTTTTTCAGCCCGATGCCATTGGTAGCCCACGGACATTGTGCCGCAATCTCTTTGTCAGTACGACGTGGCTGGAAAGGCGGCAATATCACTTTTTCCATCATCTGTCCTATGACACCATCCGACAATATAATCAACGGCATGCGCCATTTAAACATAAGCTCTTTTGCCAACCCCATGAAGTCTGCCATTTCCTGCACACTGTCCGGTGCCAGCACGATGCAGTGATAATCTCCGTTTCCTCCACCATAGACCGCTTGATAATAATCAGCTTGTCCCGGTTGTATAGTTCCAAGACCGGGACCGCCTCGTCCTACACTGACCACCAATCCGGGAATCTCACATGCGGCCATATATGATATGCCTTCTTGCATCAATGCGACTCCCGGACTTGACGATGAAGTCATTGCGCATTTGCCACTGGCACCGGCAGCATACACCATATTGATGGAAGCTATTTCACTCTCCGCCTGCAACACAACCATTCCGGTTGTCTCCCAGGGTTTGTCAAGCGAAAGCGTTTCCAGAATTTCACTCTGTGGGGTAATGGGATAGCCGAAAAAGCCATCATACCCATACCTGTAAGAGGCTTTTGCTATAGCTTCATTACCCTTCAACAATACTACATCTTTTTTCATGTCCATTTTCAGTCCTCCTTTTTTCTGTAAACAGTTATACAACCATCAGGACACACAATTGCACACGAAGTACATCCGTTGCATTTCTCCACAGTATGTTGTCGAGCATAATTATAGCCTTTCCTATTTACGGTCTCTGCTAATTCTATAAGATTTAACGGACAGGCCGCCACACAAAGATTGCATCCTTTACAACGCTCTACATCCACTACGATGGCACCTCTTGTTTTTCCCATTTGATAATCTTTAATATTTAAATTGCATTTGTAATGCGTTCTTTATTCCTGTACGGTATTTGTAAATATCCGACTATACATTGTACATCTCCTTGTTGTAGAATTGCAAGATGCCTTCTACCATCTTTTTCATCGACACAGCCGGACTGCTCGGGTTCAGCCGTATAGCTTCTGTGTAGTTGTCAAGACACAGCTTCCAGTTCTGCAACTTCCAATAGGCATTACCTCGTTCATAGAACAAATTGTCATCAGAAGGGTTACTTGCAATCTCTGCATCAAGCTTCTCTATAGTCAATTTTATTTCACTGTCTTGCATGTGAGTAAATGCTTTTACTATTGCCTGGCATCATTTTCACGAATCTCTACGCGCCGTATCTTACCGCTGATGGTTTTGGGAAGTTCATCCACAAACTCTATAACTCTCGGATATTTGTATGGTGCGGTAACCTTCTTGACATGATTCTGAAGCTCCTTCACCAAGTCTTCATCGGCTTTGTCTTTCCATTCCTTGCCAAGAACGATAGTAGCCTTAACCACTTGCCCTCGTATTTCGTCCGGCACACCGGTTATAGCACATTCCACAACAGCCGGATGGGTCATTAGCGCACTTTCCACTTCAAAAGGACCGATTCTATAACCGGAGCTTTTTATTACGTCGTCTGCACGGCCAACAAACCAATAATAACCGTCTTCATCATAATAAGCAAGGTCACCGGTATAATATATTCCATCATGCCATACTTGATTGGTCAGCTTCTGATTACGATAATACTCACAGAACAATCCAAGTTGTTTGCGCCGGTCTGTCCGTATAACAATCTGTCCATGCTCACCGATCTTGGCTTTCCTTCCATCTGGCATAAGCAAATCAATATCATATTGCGGATTGGGTACGCCCATTGAACCCGGTTTGGGTCGCATCCAAGGGAATGTGCCAAGAGTAAGAGTCGTTTCCGTCTGTCCGAAACCTTCCATCAGACATATACCTGTCGCCTCATGGAATTTCTCGTATACGGCAGAATTAAGGGCTTCACCTGCAGTTGTACAATACCGGAGTGACGAAAGATCAAATTTGCTTAAATCTTCACGGATCATAAACCTATATATTGTAGGGGGTGCACAAAACGACGTGACTTTATATTGTTCTATTTTGTGCAATATGTCTGCAGGGGTAAATTTCTCATGGTCATAGACAAAGATGGCAGCTCCGACAATCCATTGCCCATAGAGTTTTCCCCATACCGCCTTTCCCCATCCGGTGTCAGCCACAGTCAGATGCAGACTGTCCGGAGTGAGGTTATGCCAGAACGCTGCCGTAGAAAGATGCCCGAGTGCATACGTATAGTCATGAATCACCATCTTCGGTTCACCGCTGGTTCCGCTTGTGAAGTACATGATAGAATAGTCTGTAGATTTGTTTATATGCTCCGGTTTCCTGAATTTTGGAGCATTCTCCACACCTTCCATAAAGTCTTCCCATCCTTCAGGAATAACAGGACCTATACTTATGCGGTGTTCCAATGAGGGGCAATCAGGATAAGCTCCATCTACATGTTGTACAATTTCTTTGTCACCGGCACACACAATGGCCTTTATGTCTGCACATTTACACCGATAGACAATATCACTTGCTGTAAGCAGATAGGTTGCAGGAATTGCTATTGCACCAATTTTATGCAGCGCAATGATTGTAAGCCAAAACTGATATCGGCGTTTCAATATCAACATTACCATATCATTCTTCCCTATACCAAGTGTGGTCAGGTATGAAGCTACTTTATCCGTTTCTCTTTTCAAGTCCGAAAACGAAAAGAGCTTTTCTTCTCCTTTGTCGTTTGTCCATAAAAGAGCAAGTTTGTTCGGAGCTTTTCCGGCCCATTCATCCATTACATCGTAGGCAAAATTAAAGTTGTCAGGAATGATATACTCCAGATTCTTTTTATAATCCTCCATTGATGTAAATGTTGTTTGCTTCAAGAATTTTTCAATCATTGCTTTCTATATCGTTTCCTATTCGTTACTATAATGAAATGATAAAAGACACATAAAAGTTCGTTTGAACTCAGGAAAAAATTGCACACTCCTTATATGAGAGCGCTTTTTGTAGTCCAAATTTAGAAAGTTTTCATAGGTGAAACAAATAAAAAAGTCGTAATTATTAGCGTTTTACACACACTCATTATTAGTGTGCACGAAAAGGCAAAAAAAAATGCACATCATTTTTTTTGATGTGCAAATTGATAAAATTCAAGGAACTGTTCTACTAAAAAACAGATGAAACGGTGATAAGATAATTGCATGAATCAGCCCAAGCGTCGAGAAATTGCTCTTCCGGATATGTATCGTGTTCGTTTGAGCTTTGAGGGTCATAAATCTCGACTGTGGCTTCTTGTCTGTCATGAGCAGTGACAACAACAGCATGGTCTGGTATTTCTCCGACAAGAATATCTTCAAGCCTTTCCGCATCCCGATCACCGGTCAATTCACCGCCATCCACAACAGCAATGATGTCGTTTCCTTCATCTAAAGCTTTATCTATATCGGAAAGATTACAGTTGAACCGGCGTTCCACTTTGAAATTCATCGATTCAAGCAAACGGCCTATATTATATAAAGGCACACCTTCCGAATATAACCATTCATTCTTCTTGGCCTCGTCTGCAAGAGTTTTGTCACTAAAACTTATTCCCTTGCGCTGCATGATAAAATTTTCACATTGTATGTCACATAAATTTGCATATCCGTCAGAAGCTGCCATTGCTGTCATAGGGATATCCTTAGCCTGTCTGCAACTCCCGTCCGATCTATGGGTAGATCCGATATGCAGTTCGTTCTCTATGTCTTCTGACATCTGCATAAACTCTTGAAGTCTGACATCACACTGCATGGCCTCTATAATCTGCAAAGTCTCGGCCTCTGTAGTGTTGCCATCAAGATAAGCGGAAATAAGTTCATCGGTCAGCATATTGTTTACTTTTCGTTTTGTTATACTTCTTAATGTCATCAAGAGCTGTATGAGTCAGTGCCGCCATCGCCCTTTTCTTTATATTATAGAGATTTTCTATCGTTATGCCCATCTCGCATGCAAGCCTTTTAGGTTCGACATCTTCAATTATCAATCTTCGGATCACATCGACATAACGCTTGTTGTTCATCTTGGAAAAGAGATATTCGAGATCCATACGTGCTGCAATTGCCGACTCTGTGTCGACAGACTCCTCACACGTAACAACCTCCATATTGTCATCGCCTTCTTTCTCGTCTCTTCTGTTGAAAAGAGGGCTTTTCGTTTGGTTATCTATCATTTCATCTCGTTTGTAGGAGAAATGACGTATTGCAACGGTTTTTATCCATTGGTATATCGAACTTCTGAAATCGAACTGCCTGAGCCTTCTTGCATCATTCTCCATCAAAAGCCTGTACAGTTCATTGACAAACTCATCATAATCTACGGGATAATCAAACACATGATTTATGATGCCGGCAAATAACGGACGGCAGTTCACATAAAAGAACTGGCGGGTCATAAATCTGTTACGATCTATCAGGGCGCATACGATTTCCTTGTCAGACATGGTTGTCATTCTTTTACTTATAAATAATTATGGATATATTCTCCGCAACAAAAGTTTCTTTGGCCACCTGACATATAAATTCCGGAGTAAGGGCGGAAAGACGGCTGAAAGTTTCTTCCATTCCTTCAAACTTATTGTAATGTAAGAAACATTTCGCCATATCAAGTGCATAATTCTCGAAATTATCGCAAGCCACCCCTATCTGTCCTTTTATTTGTTTGAGTAATGCCTGCAACCGCCTTGTGCTCATCGGCGCTGCCATCAAACGGTCGAGTTCTTTCCGTACGATACGTATACATTGCTCCACGTCCTTCGGATCACATCCGAAATAAATGCCGAAAGTTCCTGTATCTGTATAGTTTGTCAAACTGCTCTCAACAGTATATACCAATCCATGATGTTCGCGCAAAGCCACATTCAGGCATGAATTCATACCCGGCCCTGCAATTATATTGTTCAGCAAGTAAAGAGCAATCCTCCGTTCATCGTCCGACGGATAAGCCCTGCATCCCAGCATCACATGCGCCTGATGTGTCCCTCGATTCTCTTCCACTCTTTTCGGTTCATATTCCGGTAGTGGTTGCCGCCATTTGTTGCCGGTAAACACATCTCCGTGCGTATCTCCGGAAGGCATGTCTTCCGGCTCGTTTATAACAATATTCCCACAATGTTTCTTCACAATATTGACGACCTGCTTAAAGCCGAAATCACCGAACACGAAGAATATCATGTTCTGGGGACGGTACATGCGACGGACAAACCTTATGGCATCCCGGGTGGTGTAACTTCGGACTCGTTCCGGAGTACCGAGGATATCATGCCCGAGTGGATGACCGTTGTATATTATATTCTCAAACTGGTCAAAAATAAGTTCGGAAGGAGAATCATTATAGCTTTCAATCTCATCAATAATGACTTCTGCTTCTTTATCGATTTCATGTTGAGGATAAGTACTGTTGAACACAACATCGCTTATCAGTTCTACAGCTCTTGCAAGATGCTCCTTCAGGAAAGCCGCATACACAACTGTTTCTTCTTTGTTTGTATATGCATTCAAGTCGCCACCAACAATTTCCATACGGTTCAGAACATGCCATGCCTTACGCTTTTTGGTACCCTTAAACATCATATGTTCACAAAAATGCGCTATGCCATATTCTGTTTCTTCTTCATCACGAGTGCCGGCATCAATAGCCATACCACAATATGCCACATCTGTAGGTGAGGTTCTGTGGATAATCCTCAACCCATTACTGAGTGTGTAAGTGTTGAACTTTTCCATTATGAGGGCAAAGTTACTCAATTTGCAGTGAATATCAAAGATACTTGCGGACGGAATTAAAACAGGGACTGTAGTATTCAAACCGCTTGGCACGAAGTTCCCGTCGTATACCGTCATGGTAAGAAGAAGCGTATTATTATCATCTGTTTGTTTTTTCCAAAATCCAATAACAGGAAAATGCATGTCTTATTCATAACGCGAGTCGGGTGCAGATATATACCTCATTTACCGGTCCGGTTGTCACGCTGCAACAAGGCCGGCGTCCTCACAAATCGGCTTGCTCATCCTCGCTGTTGTACACCATCTGTTTGTCATGGATTTCAAGCTTTTTCTGACAATTTGAAATGTTAAAATTCAAGACTCCGAGAATCGCGTAAAATCGGCCGAACCTTGTCGAAGTTCCGTTTGTGCGATTCTGAGACCGTTTTCAGGCCTTGAATTTTAAATGTAAAAATAATGTAATTTCTATTCCGAAAAGATACATTTATTCACATTCATGTGTGCCTCGCCTGAAAGAAGAGTACATTGAAGGCTGATTTTCAAGGTGAACAAAATTTCTTTATAAGGCGCTTTAAAAAGATTTTCAAAGTGAACGAAATTTATTTTCAAGGTGAACGAATTTGAAAAAGTCCGTTTTTCGGGTTGAAATCGGATGTTGTCCAAATCAAATTCTAAAAAATATTAATCCTGCTTTTTCAATGCCACGAAAAACAAAGACGGGTTCCGGTGGCGGAAAACAGGTATCTTGGACAGGTAATTTTATAACTTGCTGATTATCAGTATGTCCTATTTTAATCTCTGCCTATACTTCTTGCGCCTGAAAACGGCATTGTTTTATCAAAATAGCATTTCCTTGATTATCAATTACTTATCGATAAATTTTCAAAAAATCTGCAATTGGCAAAATATGAAAGAATCTTAATTGTGTTAATAAAATTCCGTTCACGATGGGTAGGCTTGGTGTCAAAAAGAAAGAAGAAATGTCATTAAGAAAGATCATTGCTTTTGCCGGTGTATTCACAGACTCCTCTTGTGATTCTCATGGTTGTAAGCAGATGTGTTCACAAGAGGAGTCTGTGAATACACCGGCAAAAAACTTGCAATGATTATCCACTTTTGACAGGACTTTCTCAAACCGCACTTGTGTATTTTATGAAGTTTATATGGATTTTGTACTTACAATGGAATCACGGAGCTGTCTTGTGGTTTTTCTGATAGTTTTTGTATAATCGGGCGGATTTGGTTAACTTTGTCCGGTCCATGTAAAACCCTGTTTTTCGTGGGAAAAGGCTGTCTGGCTTTTGCTGTCGCCGGCTCTTGGGATTTTTTCGTAAATACAATTTATATGGATTTTGGATATAAAAACGCTTTGTTTCAAATCTTGTTATATACTGATTTATTTCTGTTATGCTACTACCTTATTACAATGAAACCCTTATAGAAGCCGGTTGCGATGAAGCCGGCCGCGGATGTCTTGCCGGAAGCGTATATGCCGCGGCGGTTATTTTGCCGAAGGATTACCATAATGACAGGTTGAATGATTCCAAGCAACTGACAGCCCGCATGCGTTATGCCTTGAGGGAGGAGATCGAGAGGGATGCCATTGCATGGGCAATAGGCGTTGCCACTCCGCGGGAGATAGACGAGATGAATATTCTGAAGGCGAGCATTACTGCCATGCACCGTGCCATAGACGGACTTGCCGTACGTCCTGAGGCTCTGATCATTGACGGCAACAGGTTTTATGCATACAAGGATATTCCGCATACGACAATAGTGAAAGGCGACGGAAAGTATTTGTCTATTGCGGCGGCGTCCATTCTTGCGAAAACATGGAGGGATGATTATATGGTGAAGCTGCATGAAGAATATCCTTACTATGGCTGGGACCGTAATGCAGGATATCCTACGAAGGAACACCGTCGGGGAATCGAAGAGCACGGAACGACCCCTTATCATCGCATGACTTTCAGAGGGTGCCTGTAGATTTTCTTCTCTTTGCCTTGCTTTTGACGGGTTCAGGCTGTTGTCTTCACAGGCTCCTCTTGCGGTTTTGGAGAGTCTGTAAAGACAACAGCCTGCAATTCGTCAAAACCACAAGAGGAGCCTGTGGATATCTTATATTATACCCATACATATCAGTGCCAACGCCGCTACGCCGACAATTATTGTATATATATATGTTATCCTTGTATCTGAGAGAACGATATGATGTCCTGCTACGATTACAGTCGGCAGCATGGCAAGAGGAAGCAGGGTGTCGATGTATTGTATTTGCAAGGCAAGGAACAAGAACGCCGCTATACCGAGTATTATCACCACGTTGTATATGATTCTTGTGCGCGTCTTGTCAAGATAACTGTTCATATAGAAATCTATACATCCGGCTGTAAACAGTATGAAAGAAAAGACGGCAACAAGTGCGCGCTGCAGTGAGACTGCGGCATAGTCGCCCCATTCAAACGAGATGATGCCGCTGACATGTCCGACAAACAGGTCTGTATGTCCTGCACATATGGCGTATCCCCCATAGAGCCAGTAGGGGAGGATTGTGCCCAGCAGCGATGCGCAGAAGCATCTCGTTGACAATGAACGCAGATGGACTTGGGATGCCCAATAGAACGGGACTGTCAGCAGCAGTTTGGGAAATACGAGCGATGCTGCCGACAGATATAGGTAAGTCAGGAATGTGCATCTTGGGTCGCTGTTCTGATACGTGGCAAACAGGGTGAAATACGACAGAACCGACATCAGCATCACGATATGTGCCGGTTGGATGATATGGATGAATACGCTTGCAGTGAGTAATATGGCGAGCAGACTGCTTATCATTCTGGAATTTACACGAAGCAGTACGTTGGAGTTGTTCAGCTCGGCCATGAGATAGACTGCCAGTGTGGAGAATACAAGTCCTGTGGCTTGTCCTATGATTCCGTAGCCCTGCATCACGGACAAATACGGCCATAATCCGTAATCGCCGGCTGAGAGTGGTGTGGTGTCTGATATTCGTGCACTGCCGTATGGGTATGCTGTGTCGTCACTGCCAAACCACCATAATATTATTGCGGCTATGCTGACAGCCGGCAGAGTGAATTTGCTGGTTGTTATTATTCTCATGGAAAACGGAAGAGGGGTGATAACGGATTTTTGGGGAGGTGGGGAACCCATGCTCTCGTCTCTTGCTTCTTTTTCCCGGCCTTATAAGTCTTTTCCTATATCTGAACGGAAATACTTTTTCTCAAAGTTGATTTTCCGGGCTTCGTTAAACGATTTTGCAAGCGCTTCCGCCTTGTCCTTCCCGTACGAGCTTACAGCGATGACTCTTCCTCCGTTTGTCACGGTCCGGCCGTCTTTGAGGGCTGTTCCTGCATGGAACACGATGCTTCCTTCCACGTTCTCAATGCCGCTGATTGGATAGCCCTTGCCGTATGCTTCCGGATAGCCGCCCGACACGAGCATGACGCACACCGCAGAGCGGTCATCTATCTCTATTTCGCGTTCGTTGAGGTTGCCCTCGGCAATGCCTTCAAACAAATCCACAATGTCGCTCTTCAGGCGCAGCATGACGGTTTCGGTTTCAGGGTCGCCCATGCGCACATTGTATTCGATGACCATCGGGTCGCCTGCTTTGGCACAGGAATAATCTGCATCCACGTTTATCAGACCGAAGAATATGAATCCCTTGTAGTCTATGTCTTCTGCGGCAAGTCCCTCTACTGTCGGGCGGATAATGCGGTCCTCCACTTTTTTCATCCATTCGGCATCGGCAAACGGAACCGGCGAAACACTGCCCATGCCTCCGGTGTTGAGTCCCGTATCTCCTTCGCCGATACGCTTGTAGTCTTTTGCTTCCGGCAGAATCTTGTAGCTCTTGCCGTCCGTAAGTACGAATACAGAACATTCGATTCCGCTCAGGAACTCTTCGATGACGACTGTGGCGCTTGCATTGCCGAACATGCCGCCGAGCATCTCCTTGAACTCTTTCTTTGCTTCCTCAAGGGTGGGAACGATAAGTACGCCTTTTCCCGCACACAAGCCGTCGGCCTTCAGTACGTATGGAGCCTTCAGCGTTTCAAGGAAGCGGAGTCCTTCTTCTATGTTTGTACCGTTGAATGCGCGGTATGCTGCCGTAGGGATGTGGTGGCGCCGCATGAATCCTTTCGCAAATTCCTTGCTCCCTTCGAGCACGGCCCCTTTCTTCGACGGACCTATTACCGGAATGTTCTTCAGTGCCTCGTCGTTCTTGAAATAATCGTATATGCCTTTTACCAATGGGTCTTCCGGTCCTACCACCACCATGTCGATGCCGTTTTCAATGACGAACTTCTTTATGCTGTCAAAGTCATCAGCCTTGATTCCGATGTTCTCTGTCTCGGCGAATGTCTGTCTGTCCGTCTTGTCGTTGGCGGGGATGTCGCATGTACCGGCGTTTCCCGGAGCGATAAACAGTTTCTCTATCTTTTTGCTTTGTGCTATCTTCCATGCAAGCGCATGCTCTCTGCCGCCGCTGCCCAATAAAAGTAGTTTCATGTTCTTTATATTTGGTTTTTATTGTGATTTCTATTTGCCGCATGTTCCGGCCGTATCCTTCTGCAAGCAGCGGCCGATAGGTTTGTGCCTTGCCGTATCAGGTATCGGCAGGCCCTCTCTTCACTTTTTTGGAGGAAGGAAGAGAGGGCGGATTTTTTATTTCAGGAAGTCGTCGAAGTATCTTGATATGTGTTGTTCGAGATGTACGCGGTCCGTACCGAACATGTTGTGTCCGTCTCCCGGATAGATGAACAAGTCGGGATGGGTTCCGGCATCTATGCTGGCACGTATGAACGACAGTGTATGCTGTGGCACACACGTAGGGTCATTGCCGCCGTAGATAATCAGCAGACGGCCTTTGAGGTTCTTTGCCTTGTTTATCAGGCTTGTCGATGCGTAGCCTTCCGGATTGGTCTGCGGAGTGTCCATATAGCGCTCGCCGTACATTACTTCATAGTATTTCCAGTCGATGACCGGTCCGCCTGCCACACCTACCTTGAACACGTCGGGATAGGTTGTCATGAGGCTTGTCGTCATATATCCTCCGTAGCTCCAGCCGTGTACGCCGAGGAGGTCACCGTCGACGTATGGCAGTGATTTGAGGAACTCCACACCCTTTATCTGGTCTTTCATCTCTTCCACTCCGAGGTTGCGGAATGTGGCCTGTTCAAACTCAAGACCGCGATGCTCGCTTCCCCTGTTGTCGAGGCAGAACATTACGTAGCCGTTCTGTGCCATCCATATGTCGAGCGCCCTTGCTCCCCAATGGCGGGAAGCTTCGATGTTGTGGGCATGCGGACCTCCGTATACATAGACCACGGCCGGATATTTCTTTGTCGGGTCGAAGTCTGTCGGCAGGACGATTCTGTAGTACAGATCGGTCACTCCGTCTGCCGCCTTTATCGTGCCGGTCTTTATTTCCGGAACCTTATAGTCGTCCCACGGTTCGCGTGCCGCCAGCATGTTTGCAGCCTTTCCGTCGGAGGTCTGCACTATGTCTATGCGGCGGGCAAACGACGGAGACGAATAGTTGTCGTACAAGTATCTGCCCGATGGGGAGAGTGTGGCATAGTGCCATCCTTCCTTGCTTCCGAGAGCTGTACGCTTGCCGTTCAGTGTGACAGACCATACGGACCGTCCGATGAGGTCTGCCTCGTTGCTGGTGTAGACAACGGCTTTCTTTGCTGTGTCGAATCCGAGAACCTCTATCACCTCGTACTGCCCTTTGGTAAGCTGTGCCACAAGCCCGCACGCACCGTTCTTGTTGAGTTCGTACAGGTATATGTGGTTGTATCCGTCCTTTCGTGTCTGGTAGATGAAACGTCGGTTGTTCCACGGCAGGAACTGTATCGGACTCAGCGGTTCCACGTACTTGTCGTTCTTCTCTTCAAAGAGAGTTCCGATTTTCTTTCCCGATGTGGCATCATAGGCTGTAAGTTGCGCGTGATTCTGGTCGCGGTTCAACTCAATCATGTACACCTGTTTCTCGTCCGGACTCCAGGCGATGTTCGTGAAATAGCAGTCGGTAGGGTCGCCGGCATCGAGATATATGGTCTTGTCCGTTGCCGGATTGTATATTCCTACTGTCACCTTGTGGCTTGTCTCGCCTGCCATCGGATACTTGTCAGGAACAAGCGATGCACATCTGGTTGTAATGTCCACCTGCGGATAGTCGGCAACCATGCTCTGGTCCATCCTGTAGAATGCCAGCAGGTTGCCTTTCGGACTCCAGAAAGTACCCTTCGTGATTCCGAACTCGTCGCGGTGCACGCTTTCTCCGTACACAATGTCATGGCATCCGTCCGTACTGACAGCCTTGGTTTGTCCGTCGGCCGTAGTCACGTACAGGTTATGGTCTATTGTGTACGCTACGTTTCGTGATTCCGCATTCCAGTCTGTGCCTTGCGCCTTAGGGTCGGAGGCTTGTTGCCATTCTATCGTCCCTTTTTTCCAGTCGACGAGCATGCGTGCCCTCTGGGTGGACAGCATGACGAGGGTTTGCCGAGGATAAGGGAACTGTGCATAATATAGATGATGGAAGGTCCCTTCACCGACGATGTCGTTAATCTCGTCAAGAGTGAACAGCCTTGTCGTTTTTCCTGTCTTCTTGTCCATGACAGCACATTCTTCCATGTCGAGTTTTACACATTCGTCGCCCCACCATTCGAGGTACATGGTTTCAGGGTAGAGTTGTCGGTAAGTAGACCCTCCCGGAGCGAGGTCGTCAATGGTAAAAAGTTTTGTTCCTTGTGCCATTGTAATTGCTGAAAATGCCGCAAATAATATTACAGTAGTTGTTTTTATGAATTTCATTTTTATCTATGGATTTGTCTTTGTTCGTTGATTCTGTTGCAAAGATACATCTTTTAGATTTGCAAGTGGTCCATATCATTTGTTTTTATGTGATTTATTGCCAAAAACTTTAAGCTGGTGTACTTATAGAGTTATTTCGTGGTTTTAATGATTTAAAGCAGATGGCTTCACAGACTCCTCCGTCGCTATCGCGCCACCTCCCCTAACTTAGGGGAGGAGCTTAGTTACCTTGCTCGTTGGAAAGCCAATAGGGAGTCAACATGTTGGCTACTAATATAATAGCATTAACACCGAACAGGTAACCAGGCTCCTCCCCTAAGTTAGGGGAGGTGTCGCGACAGCGACGGAGGAGTCTGTGAAGCCATCTGCTTTAAATCATTAAAATCACGAGAGGAGCCTGTGAATACATCTGCCCTAAATCATTAAAACCACGAAAAGACTCTGTGAATACACTATCTTGAAACCACAAGATAGTCTGAAAAATACTTGCTTAATTCTCCATCCCGTCCCCACAGAAAAGTCGTTTTCACTGCACTGTTTTTTATAATCGGCAGTGCAGATTATAAAATCGACAGTGCAGATTATACAATCAGCAGTGCAGTTTTTACAATCGGCACTGCTGATTATAAAAAATTGTGCGGTGAATTTGATTTCTTAGAAGGGTGATTTCATATTTCCGGTGCGGTCACTCCATAACTGCAGCATGTTGTCCGGACACGTCTGCAACGGAAACCGAAACGGTGTTCATTAAAGCATGAAAAGACGCTGTAAGAACATTTGCTTGAAACCATTAAGACTATAAGAAGAGGACATGTAGAGCTGGATGATATTTTTGAGCAGGGTGACAAGGGGAGAGAAAGCCCTGTTGGATTTATGGATAAACAAAGAACCCCTAAAAACAGTCTCAAAAAGCGATAAGAGTGCCAAATGAAGCCGGAATTTATTATATTTGTCGGAAAATAGAAGAAAGAATGTCACAATATAAATCCATCCGGCTCCTGCTTGTATTCTGGTTCGCAGCGGTCTTCGGGCCTTGCAATGCCGGCGGAATATGTCGGCAGACAGACTCGCCGTCTGTGGACATGCAAGGTTTCAAGATCAGAGAACTTCCCAATCAAAGACAGCTTCCGGTTGCGAATGTGCATCGCATCCTGCAAGATTCGGAAGGTTATCTGTGGTATGCCACGGAAGGGGGTGGACTGTGTCGCGACGACGGCTATACGGTTACGGTGTTCCGGTCTGACCGCGACAACCCGACATTGCTGGCGAGCAACGATATCACGTGCATGACAGAAGACAGATATGGCCGTATATGGTTCGGAACCAAGAGCGGAACATACATTCTTGACAAGAACGGCTATACGGTCAGCAGGATAGAAGGCAACGGACTGCGTGAGGCACGGACAAATTGCATGCTGACCTCTTCCGACGGTTGCGTGTGGATCGGGGCAGGCAGTAATGTATATGTATATTCGCCCGACGGCAGTACATATTTGCTGCTTCGGTCGGAAAGAAAAGGACGGAGTGCCGATGTGGTGAGTTTTGCAGAGACCCCGGAAACAGGGGTGCTGGCCCTGCAGAGTGAAGGAGGCCTTGTGCGTTTTGATGCAACGAAGGGCAAATTGGCGGAGATGGCATGGGAAGAAAGTCTGAAGCCTGTTTTTGTGGCCCATGACAAAAAGCACGGAGGTATATGGGTGGCGACCTGGGGACAGGGCATCGTGAAATACGATACGAATGACGGCCGGTGCGTGGTCAGGCGCCAGCCGTGTACCGTCGGCAACGGCGGAGAAGGTGGATTTCGCAGTCAGGTGCTGAATATTCTATATGATGAACGGCACGACATCCTGTGGGCGGCTTCAATGGACGACTTGTATGCATACAGCGTGGAAGGTGACAGTCTGCGGACTCTGGACACCGGTTCCTTTCTGCCGGAAGGCAAGAAGATTCTCGACCATGTCATACAGGACAGGGACGGCAATCTGTGGGTTCCCGGCTATTCGCCCCATACGTTTGTCGTGTATTCGGAAAAACACCGCCTGCGTCGCGACGGAGTGAAGTCTATGTCGGATTCTGTAGGCTACAGAGTGATGGTGGACCGGATTGTGCGTGAAGACAGCCGTTATTATTGGATATGGCAGGGACGTACTTTGCTCTCTCTCTATGATGCATGTTCCGGCAGGATGACATTTGCGAACAGGCAGGCTTGTCCGGCACCGTTGTCTACGAACAAGTGTATAGTGAAGCGAGTCGCCGGAAAAGGGATATGGACTTGTAGCGGAGAACATGTGTACCGTATGTGGAATGAGGGAGATCACATCATGTGGCAGGAGGAGAAGGAAGCCGGTGTGGGCCGGTGGATTAATACTTTGTATGACGACGGACACGGTTTTCTGTATATCGGTACGGACAGTTCGCTGTGTCGGTACGACTACAGGAAGAAACGGTCCTCGACTCTGGCTGGTGGTGTGGGAAACGTGAGAGATATAGCGTGTGCGTCCGACGGAACGGTCTATTTTGTGGCCGACAAGGCGGGATTGTGTAGGATAAGTCATGACAATGGACAGTGTGAAAGTATCAAGACAAAGACTGAAGCCCATGATGTTGCCTCGTTTACGGCGCTGGCCGTCGCTCCCGATGGTGGTGTATGGACTGCAACGTCCCGTGGCAATGTGCTGCATGTACCGAAGGGCGGACGGTATCTCACAGAAGACAGCAAGGCGGAGAACGCCTGTGGCGATGGGGTGAAGGATATTGTGGTTGACAGGTATGAGCATGTGTGGATTCTTGCAGACAAGTATCTATGTGAATATGTGCCGGAAAGCGGCCGGGTGCGTACCATGCACTGTGACGATGCGGATATCGATATGGATTATTTCCATACGCTCGGTCTGGAAGGTGACAGTGTGTGTCTTGGTGGAATAGGGGCTTTCTGCATGATTGCGTCGGAACCTTATTCCGGGAATACACCCCGGATTGCCGTGACTTCGGCTGGAATCGATGGCAGGACGGTGTTGGGATGCGTCGGCAGATATGCGGTAGAGGTAGGATGCCATGAACATGATGTAGAACTGTTTGTCTCGACATTTGACTATCTCCATGCAGACAGTCTGCAATTTGCATACAGGACAGGAGGGGAGCACGAGTGGAAGGTGTTGCCGAAGGGCTGCAACAGGATTGTGCTCCATGATTTGCCGTATGGAACCTCTGAACTTGAGGTCGGATTGATGGATAATGAAGAATGTAGGTCGGGGGTGCAGGAGCAATTCGTGTTGTACCGGCACAGACCGTGGTTCTTGTCACGGGTCGCGTATATGGTATATCTTCTTATTGCGGCGGTTGCTTTCCGGATGCTATATGTCAGGAGGCGGAAGAGAAGGCAGGCGGAAGAGATTGGATGTGAAGTGTCGGCGGAGAAGGCCGAGGTGGTGCAGAAAGCGCCTCAACTTCAGGTGCATGACACCGATGTACAGGCCGTTGTGGCTGTCGGTGAAGATGCAGACATCACTGTGGCCCGGCTGTCGAAGTCGGACGAGGAGTTCATCCGCCGTACGACGGAAGTTGTGGAGCGTAATCTGGACAATGCGGAATACAGTGTGGAGCAGTTCAGCAGCGATCTCTGTATGAGCCGCATGAATCTCTACCGTAAGTTGCATGCACTTACTGGTCAGAAACCTTCGGAGTTCATCCGCAGCATACGTTTGAAGACTGCGGCAGAGATGTTGCGTGAGGCCGATTATTCAGTGGCGGAACTTGTGGACCGTGTCGGTTTTGGGACTCCGCGCTATTTCAGCAAATGCTTCAAGGATATGTACGGTGTGTCCCCTTCGCAGTACAGGCAGAACGTGGTTTCCGGCGAACAGGAACAACAAATATAACCGTTTGGTTGGGGTGGAAATTGTAGAAATCCGAATATTGTTTTTTAAACCTTACTGATTCTGAAGACGTGGATGTTTATAGAAGATTGAAAAAGAAAATCATTGATTTGTATGGCGAAAACGAGTCGTCGGCAATCTGTTTCCTGTTGTTGGAGAAACATTGCGGACTTGGAATGACGGATGTCGTGACGGGCAAGGATGAACGGCTCGATTCGGTTGTGGTTGCGGAGCTGGACAAGATGGCAGTCCGTTTGGCCGAAGGTGAACCGGTGCAGTATGTGCTTGGTGAGGCGACCTTTCATGGCAGGGCCTTCCGTGTCGCGCCCGGAGTATTGATACCTCGTCCTGAAACCGATGAGCTTGTGGGGTGGATATGCAATGACTATATGGAGATGGACCGGGAACGGTCGTTGAATATTCTTGATATAGGTACGGGGAGCGGTTGCATTGCCGTTTCGCTTGCTTGTGAACTGAAGAATGCCGGTGTTGAGGCTTGGGACATCTCGGAAGATGCGCTCCGGATTGCCCGGGAAAATGCCCTGAGGCTGGGAGTGGAGGTGGTGTTCAGGAAGGTGGACATACTTGCTCCTCTCTCCGGTGAGGAACCATTGCGGAAGTTCGATGTGGTCGTGAGTAATCCTCCGTACGTGTGCGAGTGTGAGCGGGCCGACATGGAACGGAATGTGTTGGAATATGAGCCGGAGCAGGCGTTGTTTGTTCCGGATGATGATCCCCTGTTGTTTTACAGAAAAATAGCGGAAAAAGCCGGGAGATTGTTGCGTGATGAAGGAGCCTTGTATTTTGAGATAAATCGGAGGATGGGAACTGAAACAGTGGGTCTGCTGCGTTCTTCCGGATTTGAGAATGTGGAGATTATGCGTGATTTTATGGGAAACGAGCGAATGGCAAAAGGTCTTTTTAGAAAGAAACAAGAATATGGAACATAAGAAGAGGAAATTGTCGGAAGAGGAAGCCTATACCAAACTGTCAGCACTTTGCGCTGTGGCAGAATATTGCTGTGCCGATATGCGGAAAAAGATGAGTGCTTGGGAACTGCCCGAAGGAGCCGGAGAGCGTGTGTTGAAGAGGCTTTTGGACGAGAAGTATGTTGATGAGGCGAGATATGCACATGCTTTCACGCGCGATAAGTTCCGTTACAACCATTGGGGGATGGTGCGTATCGAGCGTGAACTGCGCATGAGAGGCATAGACGCGTGTTTGATAGAGGACGCGAAGGAAGATATAGAGGATGACGATTATCTTGGCGCTTTGCGGAGGATGATAGAGGCGAAGCGGGGGAGTGTGAAGGGAAGGTCGGAATATGAAGTGAGAATGAAACTTATACGGTTCGCTGTCTCAAGAGGATACGGAATGGACAGCATAATGAAGGTTATCGGCTGCGATTTTGAATAGGCAGCGGAAGCTTGCCGCCAGTAAATTGGTATGGGGATATTTCAAGATATAAAAGATTTTGTTTTTCCACGTCGGTGTGTGATGTGTGGAAGACGGTTGTCAGTGACGGAGCGGCATATATGTCTTTCCTGTCTGCGTATGCTTCCACGCACAAATTTTCATTTGTTGCACCACAGTCCTGTTGAGATGGTCTTCTGGGGGCAGCTGCCTATAGAGCGCGGCACATCCTTTGTCCACTACGAAGGCATGCGCATAAGGGAGGCTATACACTGTTTGAAATACCGCAACGCTCCGGAAATAGGGATGTATATGGCCGAAGTGTTTGCCACTGAAATAAAAGACAGCGGTTTCTTCGAAGATATAGACTGTATTGTTCCGGTTCCGCTTGCGCGTCTCCGTCGTTGGAAGCGCGGATATAATCAGTGTGAATGGATTGCAAAGGGAATAAGTCGGCAGACCGGCATTCCTGTGTTGAGGCATGTGGTGAAGAGAGTGGTTGACAATCCTACTCAGACTCGTCTTGTGCGCTACGAGCGCTGGGACAACGTGCAGGGAATATTCCGGATGGTTTGCCCTGAGCTTGTTGCCGGCAAGCATATTCTGCTGGTTGACGATGTGATGACGACCGGAGCGACTCTCATCTCCTGCGGTATGGAGTTGGCAAAAGCCGGAGGAGGGGTGAGAATATCCGTGGCTACGCTCGGGGTGGCCGGGATGGGGAGAATAGCTGCATGCACAGACGATGAAGAACCATTGCCATTACAGTGGGCAGCAGAAGTCCTGCAATGAATATTAGGTAGAGATTGCCGGATAAGCCTGTAAACACGAGAATCTGCAGGATTGGAAATCTCAGGAGATAGAACTCGTAGGTGATGTCTTTCCATCTGAAAGCCTTGATGTAAGGCTCAGCCTTGTAGGCAAAGGTTAGGATGACGATGCTCAATGTCAAAGGACTCAGATAATAGAGGTCGTAGATTGAATATGACAGCAGGAGCAGGAGGAGGGATGCCGAGAACAGAATGCGCATGTGCCGGGAGAACCATTTGCGGTTAACGAGCATAATCACCGGAAAATAGAAATATGAGAACTCTCCGGGTATCTGGTGGTTGAGTATGTCGAAAATAGGTTTTCCGGTCAGCTTGTAAAGTTCGCTTGTGGCGATATAGTAGGCTATGGATAAGGCTACTGTGGAAAAAAGCGTGCTGTTCTTGCCGTATCGTTTCATCAGGCGGTAGACTATCGGCACGGAAATGTAGAAAGCTATTTCTATCTTCATGGTCCATAGCGAGGAGTTGATGAACGGCATCGCATTGCTTTCGAAGACTCCGGGAAGGGTCGGCTGGAAATGATTGAGGAAGATGAGATTGAAGAAGAGGTATCTCCATGTTGCTGTGTCGGTAAGGAAACTGTGTGCGGGAAGCGTGGTGAAGGTGAGTCCGGTGATGAAGCAGAAGAGGACGGTAAAGATGTAAGCCGGCAGTATTCTTCTGACTCTCTTTGTCGCAAACGATTTTATGTCCGGCCGGCGGATATAGCTGTTGAACGTCAGGAAACCGCTGATGATGAAGAATCCGTTTACGAATAGATGCCGTTGCACAGGAAACGCTCGTTCCCTGTGGTGAAGCAGAAATGATTGCAGAAGATGCTGAGTGCAAACAGATACCGAAGGAAAGTGAAACAGTTTTCCTCCGATATATGGTATGAAGAAAAATCTTTCATGATGTTGCTTGCCGAAGTCGTTGCTTGCCTTTGTCACGTATGCCGGAGTTGAACAGGGACACACTTTCTTTGTCCTTCTTATCTTACGACCAGAATCTTGCCGGCCACACCGTCGTTGCCCTCTTCGTCTGTGGCAAGGATGTAGTATACACCGGAACCGACACGCTTCCCTGTGGCGGTGCGGCAATCCCATGTATACGCACCTCCCGTAGAGACTCCCTCATGCACGAGTCTGCCTGCGGCATTCACGATTTTCACATTGCTGTTGTACATCAGGCCGGTGATACTGACATTGCCCTGATACTCCGGCCGGACCGGATTAGGATAGACTTTGACTATATCCTTGTTGAATGATTCTTCCGGGTCTGTAGCATTGCCCATATACGAGACAAGGCCGTCGCCGGTGGCGATGAACACTTCTCCTGTAGAACCGTTTATAGCTATTGAATAGATGTCGTTGGAGATAAGAGGACTGTTGTCCGTCGTGAAATGTTCGATTGTTTCCGTTCCGTCGGCACTGACAAGGTACACACCGTTGCCGGATGTGCCGATCCATTTGCGGTTTCCTCCATCGACAGTGATACACTTTACGGGAACTTCGCTCAGAAGATAGTCGGCGAGATTGCTGCCGTCATTCCGTGGCACCTTCACCTGTGTCAGGTAGAAATCGGAAGAGAAGGCTCTGGCCGGATTATAGCAGACAAAAGGACCGGCACTCGTACCGAACCATATGGCACCGTCGAGGTCTTCTGCCATACAGTTAAATTCCGAAGGCTGGTAGTTCTTTCCGTCCTGATTGTTGAAGCTATAGATGAAGCGATAGGTGTCGTCGTCCTGATTGTCTATCGTGCCATTGGTGTCGAGTACAAGTACTCCGGCATGGCTGTTGGCAGCGTTCGTCGTGCGCCTGCTGTTCAGCCATACCAGCCCCCTGCTGTCGAACAAGTAATGATCGAAAGTGGGATAACCGGCTATTTCGTTAAAATACAGTGCTTTCCATTGACCGTCCTTTTTCAGTATCCTCACAATGGTGTCGCACTCGTTGTTGCACATCCAGATATTTCCCTCCTTGTCATACTCAAGTCCTGTTATCCGCACGTACAGACCGGGGTTCGTGCTGTTGGGAAGAATACTTGTGAGAGGAGAATTGGTATAAGTATAATTGGCAACAAATTCATAATCGCGAAACTCGTAGATGCCGGAAGATGCAGTGCCGGCAAAATGGTGTGTAGGGTCGGAAGGGTCCTGAATGATGTCTGTGACTTTGGTGTAGAAGTTGCCGCCGACAGCCTCCGTCACCTTTTCCTCATCAAAGGCGGTCCACTTGTTGTTCTCATACACCATGATGGTGCCCTCTCTGTTGACGGCAGGATAGTTGAACGAACCTCCGGCAATGAGCAGACGCTCTCCGGGCATCATGCGGAGCTGGTAGGTATAGTTGCGCAGAGGACTGTCGGGGATAACGGAAGATGTCGCCTCTTCAAAATCACTGCCGTCGAACTTGTAGCTCTTCAGTCCGTTTTTTCCGCAAGCCGCCCAATAACTTCCGTTGTAATAAGTGGCAGAGACAATGTCCGTATTGTCGTATGAGATGAGTTTGCCACTTATGTCGATAGAAGAGAACGGGGATGTGCCGGACAAGAAGAGCATGTTGTTGGTGATGCTCCAGCGGGAAAATTTGGCAGGGCTGATGTTCTTGATGTAGAACGTGGAATTGTCGGGGATGTAGAACAGGCCGCTGCTCGTAAGGGCATAGATGATGCCATTGAAATTGACAAGCTTCTCTATCTGGTAGTTCTGAAGCTTCGTCCAGTTCGACTTGTCCAGCAGGTTCTGCTCCATGTCGCCTTTGTAGATGCCGCCCCGTGTTGAGGCATAAATGATGCCGTCGTTCAAAGCCACGCAGAAGACATTGTTCTCAAAAGCATAGAAATTGCCGAACACCTTGTTCTGCAAGTCGACGAGGACAATGCCGCTGTTGGTCGAGATATATGCAGTGCCGCCTTCAACGATAATGTCGTTGATCTGCTTGTCGTTCATTGCCTTTATCTTAAGGTCCGGCAGGTTGTACACACTTCCGTCTTTAGACATGAAGTCGATATTGCCGTTATTATATAGAATGATAAGTTCACCGGTCGTTTCGCATAGAGAGATGTCATAGATGCCGTTGTCGCTGAGACTGGTGGCTTTGTCGAAGGTTTCTATGCTTGTGTCCTCCGGATCGTAGCAATATAGTCCGCCGTCGCTGAGGACGAAGATGCGTCCGCAAAATTCTACGGTGCGTTGTGCGTTATGGTAAGCGGCATACACTTTCCAGTCGCCGTATCCGGCAAAAGAAGATATGCATAAAAGCGTGGACAGTATTGAAAGAAGAAGCTTTTTCATTTTATCTGCTTTGATGTGGCAGAGACAGCGTTCTGCCGACGGTTCATATAGTTTTGTATGCCACAAAGTTACTATTATTCTCTAATAAAGGAAAGGTTTTCACATTTCTTTTGGATATTGCGTGCCGGTATGCCTGCTTCATTGCATGGTATATGAGAGTCTTCTCGCAAGTTTTTTTGCCGGTGAACATGTGTCTTTCTTAATGACATTTCTTCTTTCTTTTTGACACTAAGTCCACCCGTGGCGGACGGAACTTTATTAACACAATTAAGACTCATTCACATTCGACTGATTGCCGGATTTTTGAAGTTTTATGGATAAGCGATTGATAATCAAGAAAATGCTATTTCAACAAAACGATATGGTTTCAGGCGCAAGGAGCATAGGTAGGAATAAAAATAGAATGTATTGATAATCTGCAAGTTATAAAATTATTTATCCAAGACTCTTGTTTTTCGCCGCCGGAATCCGTTTTTGTTTTTCGTGGCACTGAAAAATCCAATTTCAATTTTTTTAAGAAAACAATTGGGGCAATACCGGATTTCGGCCCGAAAAACGGACATTCTCAAACTCGTTCACCTTGAAAAATTTTTTCGTTCACCTTGAAAATGTTTTTAAAGTGCCTTTTAAACAAATTTGGTTCACCTTGAAAATTTATTTTCAGCGTACTTTTTTTTCAGGCGAGAAACACACGAATGTGAATAAATGTATTTTTTTTAGAGTAAAAATTGTATTATTTTTATATTTGGGGTTCAGGGCCTGAAAACGGCCTCAGAATCGCACAAACGGAACTTCGGTAAGGTTCGGCTGATTTTATGCGATTCTCGGAACCTTGAATTTTAACATTTCAAATTGTCAGCAAAAAACGTATTTTGGTGTGAGTTCGATATAATTATCCTGCTTTCACCCGTATGCAAATCCGGTAATTTCATATCCGTCCTTTCTTTACATAAAAAACGGACGGTGTTTTCTGAACATCTTAAGCACCGTCCGAGGTTTTACAACAATGCTTTCGGGAGTTTTTCGCCTTGCCAATGGCTCGAATTATCTTATCCAAAACCCCTGTTTATCCAATATCCATCTATTTTGACGATTCTTTTGGGTTGTCTTTCGTCTTATGGAACGGTGTCACGGTATACCCCAGTCTGCGGATGGCCGCTTTCAGTTTGTCGGGCGTGGTCTTGTCCTTGCGGTATTCGATAGTAACGGTTTTTTGAGGGAGGTTCACGTCAAGTGCGGTTACCCCTTTCTCGAAGGAAATGTTATCCTTTATGCGTTTCTGGCAGTTCTCGCAAGTCATTGATACGAGGAATGTCACTTCAGCTTTCTTGTTTTCTTTCATGTCCTTCGCTGAAACGCCGGATGACAGTCCCAGCAAGAGTAGGGCTGTTTGCAGGATTGTTCTTATTTTCATTGTCTTCTATATTGTTTTTTTAGTTTTACTTAATCACATTTTGGGAATATTGTAACGGATGCCCGCATAAAGCTTGCGGCCCATTGTCGGTCCCCACACCATTATCGCGTCAAAATCCCGGCTGTACGGGTCTCCTGCCGATACAATCGGATTCTTCTGCTTGTAGTTTGTCAGGTTCTCGCCGCCCGCATAGATGCTCCACCGGCGGAAACGGCGTGTGACTTGTGCGTCCACTTGGGTGTACGACGGGAAGGTGTAGTCCCACAACGGATGTTCCGTATCAGGTGTCGGCATGCGTCCTCCGCCATTGAACTGGACGGTCACGTCGAACTGCCATTTCTTCAACGGTGTTTCATAGGAAGCCGTAACCAACGCTTTGTAACGGCTGGTGAGCGGCTTGCGCAGGATCTTGTTGCCATACGTGCATTTCACGTCCATCCGGCGATAGGCTCCCAGCAGGGTGAAACCACGGAACAGCGGATAGGTGGCGTCTATCTGGAATACACTTGAAGTGGACTTCCCGTTCAGATTGTAGAAATAGATGCCGTGCGCATCCTTATCCATATCGATTACCACCTGATTCTGGAAATCCGTATAGAACCATTCCGCGTTTACGGTCAGTTCTTCACTTTTTATCGGGATATGGAAAGACGCGCTGATTCCGTAGTTCCATGCTTCTTCCTGCTTCAGGTCGTCGGCGATATGCCATGTGCGGCCGCTTGCGAGCAGGTAACTGTTTTCGGGGAAGACGAAGGGGGTGCGGTAACCTTTTCCGGCGGAAGCTCGCAAGTCAAGCCAATGGACAGAAGTATATTTGAGGTGCATACGGGGAGTGACGAACCAATGGTGCAAGGTGCTGTAATCGGTGCGCAGTCCCAACATCCACGTGAAGTTCTCCACAGGCGTCCACGTGTATTCGGCGTATGCGCCCGCCACGCTCTCGCTTACGTTGCGTTCCTGTGGACGGTAACGCTCGATGACATTGCCCCGTTGCGAATAGTTGTCCCGGTTGTAGTTCAAGCCTGCCGCCAGCTTGTGCCTGTCACCAAATCCGCTTTCATAAAGCAGGGAGGCGTAGATGTTCGATTCATATACGTTGTATATCTTGTCCGCAAAGTTCGATTGCTGGTCGTGGTACGAGCCTGACACAATAACCGCCACGCTTTCATTCCGATCTTGATTGAGGATAAATCCGTTCTTCGAGAAAAGCTCCACACGGTTGGCGTCGTTATTGATGGTGTAGGGAGCGAGATTCTCATCACCATGCAACGTGTGGGTGGTCTGTCCGCTTGTACGGCGGTCGGCGAGCACTTTGACGCCCGACTGCGACACGAACTTGGGTGTTTGATAATGCCAGCGGTTCATCGCGCTGAACGACTTCATTTCCGGCATATCCAGAAACGTATCCTTGTTCTTGTCGTGTGCACGTTCTTCGTTGTAATAGTTCAGGAACAGAGCGGTGGAAAGACGGTCGTTAAGCTCTACGGCTCCCACGGCATTTCCTTCGTAACGCCCCGTGCTGCCGGCGAAAAGATTGACCAACAGCGGATCCGCCACCTTCGGCTTCTTGTATTCCACGTCGATCTGCCCCGTTACGGACTCGTACCCGTTCTTCACCGAAGCAGCCCCTTTGGAAACCTGTATGCTCTGCATCCACGGTCCGGGTATGTAGTCCAGTCCGTAGGCGGAAGCCACACCGCGTAGGTTCGGAAAATTCTCCGTAAGCATCTGCACGTATGTGCCCGCCAATCCGAGAAGCTGGATTTGTTTGGCTCCCGTCACGGCATCACTGTAGGCCACATCCACCGAAGGATTCGTCTCGAAACTCTCCGAAAGATTGCAGCAGGCGGCACGTGTCAGGGCTTGCGAGGTCACGCTTTCCATATTCAGCACGTTGCTGCGGTTCTTGATTGTCCCGATGCCTCCTGCCGTTACGATTACCTCTTCCAGTTCCGTACTCGGGCTCATCACCAAAATCTGCACATCATCGGGACGTTCCATTGTATAGGTCAGGGTGTTGAAGCCCACGTAACCGGCTTTCAGTTCCCTCACTTCTTCCGGCACGGAAAGCTCGAAATAACCGTCCTTGTCCGTAACTGCCATATGCTTGTTTTCATCGTATACATACGCTCCGGGCAGAGGCGTTCCTTCCTTGTCAAGCACATAACCTTTGACCGTCCTGTCCGAAGCCCGGAGATTCGTGCATCCTATACAGGAAAGAAGCATCCATACTAAAATCTTTTTCATAAAGTGAGCTTGATATAAAAAGAGAGATATTTCTCTGAAATGTAAGAGCATAGTGATAAAAGTATTAAATTATAACATTTAAAACGATTATCGTCATGTTCTCAGAGTCCAAAGTTACGGAGATTTATTGCATGGCAGATGATTTCTGCAAAGAATTTACGTTGCAACAGGAAAAATATATGGTTGAAGACAGGGTTGTAAGTTCTATCAATGACAGGCAACTTAATTTGTTTTGAATCATACCGAACTCACGTTGATTTATGATAAGCCGATGGTGTGAAAGTGGGGATACACCGGCAAAAGCAATTGTCTTTCTTAGTGGCCTTTCTTCTGTCTTTTTGACACTAAGTCCATCCATATTGAACGGAATTTTATTAACACGATTAATATTTGTTTGCATTCGCTCAACTGCCAAAATTTTGAAGTTTGATGAATAAGCAATTGATAATCAAGAAAATACTATTCCAGCAAAACGATGCAGTTTTAGGTACAAGAAGTATAAGTATGAACAAAAACAGGATGTGTTGACAATCAGCAAGTTATAAAATTATTTGTCCAAGATTCCTGTTTCCCGCCACCGGAATCCGCCTTTGTTTTTCGTGGCATCGAAAAATCCGATTTTTAATTTTTTAAGGATTAATTTTGTGCAACCTCAAAATTCGGCCCGAAAAACGGACATTTTCAAACTCGTTCACCTTGAAAATAAATTTCGTTCACCTTGAAAATGTTTTTAAAGCGCCTTTTAAAAAAGTTTTGTTCACCTTGAAAATTTATTTTCAGCGTACTCTTTTTTCAGGCAAGGTATGTGCGAATGTGAATAAATGTATTTTTTTTGGGGGGTAAAAATTGTATTATTTTTACATTTTGGATTCAGGGCCTGAAAACGGCCTCAGAATCGCATAAACGGAACTTCGGTAAGGTTCGGCTGATTTTGTGCGATTCTCGGAGCCTTGAATTTTAACATTTCAGATGGTCAGAAAAAGCCGGTAATTTATGACAATCAGATAGTGTGAAGGTGGGATAACCATGCCGGTTTATGAGGACATTAGGACTCATGAAATGACATCAGAGGATAGCGAAACTCTTCGATGAGAATTTTTTTTGTGGCACGATGACGAAGCCGGGATACAAAAACTTGCAGGATTGACAACTTTTATAGGACTTTCTTAAACCGGACTCGCGTAAGGTATATGTCTGCACCTGACTTCGTCGCTTAAAAAAACTGACTAAGATATAGAACAAAGGTGCGTGACAATCCCGCAAAGAGATTGTACGCACCCATGATATGAGAACAAACGGAGAATTTGCTCCGAAATATCTGTTACCGCGTTACTTCAAGAATTTTGCAAGTTTGTCGACAGCAATGGCACGGTGGCTGATGGTGTTCTTTACTTCTGCGCCAAGCTCGGCAAATGTCTTGTCGTATCCTTCCGGAATAAATACAGGGTCATACCCGAAACCGCCGTCGCCGTGTTTCTCTGTGGCGATAGTTCCCTTCACGATGCCTTCAAAGAACAGGGTCTGTCCGTTGTAGATGAGAGCGATGGAAGTGCGGAACTGTGCCGAACGGTCTTCCTTGCCTTCAAGATTGGCAAGAAGTTTGCGCATATTGGCTTCCGAATCATGCCCCTCGCCTTCTGCATAGCGGGCTGAATACACTCCCGGCTCGCCGTTAAGTGCGTTGCATTCAAGACCTGTGTCGTCAGCAAAACAGTCGAAACCATAGAACTTCTTGATGAAGTTGGCTTTCTGCAAGGCATTGCCCTGAAGTGTGTCCGAGGTTTCCGGAATGTCAGTGTTGCAACCGATTTCAGCCAGACTGCGCACTTCGAACTTGTCTCCAAGTATGGCGCGTATTTCAGTAAGCTTGTGCTCGTTGTTGCTTGCGAATACGATCGTTTTCTTTCCTTTGTTCATTTTCTTTGCCTTTATTTCGTCAAATCCTTCTCCATATACTCCCTGCACATTTCCCATTGACACGAATGCGTATGGGTCGATGGATTTTATCATTCTGAATATGTTGACCGATTCACTCTTGCGGACAAGCACTACAACCACCTTGCGCTCGGTCTTTGTGAACCATCCCGTTCCGTCGAGCACGGTCACTCCGCGTCCGGTGGAATTGATGGCATCGGCAATCTTGGCGTAGTTGCGCGAAAATATCATGAACTGTACGGACTGGCGTTTCCTGTTCACCACATAATCGAGCGTTATGCTGGATATGATGAGTGTGGCGAAACCGAATACCACGCGTTGCCAGTCGTGGAACACGAAATAGCAGGATGACACGATAATCATATCGCAAACCATGATGATGGTACCGAGGCTCATGTTCTTGTACTTGTTCACTATTGCGGCGATGATGTCGGTTCCTCCCGTACTGCCGTTATTGATGAAACAGATGGCAAGCCCCATGCCTTCGAGCACAGCGCCGAGGACACAGGCCATGAATGCCTGGTCGCCGCATACGCGCGGAGGTATTCCGCTTTCTCCTTCGGCAATACGCTGGATGAGCCAGATGAGGAATGACAGCATCAGTACGGCATATATTGTACGTATGCAGAATTTTATGCCCAGCGCTTTGATGGCTACGATCAGGAATATGATGTTGATGATGAGATAGGTGTTCTGCACCTCGAAGCCTGTGGCGTAGTAGATGATAGAGCCTACACCCGCTATGCCTCCGGTGGTTATCTGGTAGGGGAGCATGAAGTAGGCGAGGGCGAAAGAGTAGATAAGGAGTCCGAAGGTGATGAAGACATAGTCGCGGACTTCTTGGATGAGTGTCAATGTAATAGGTTTCAGGGCTGAAGGTTTCATAATGCTTGTAAATAGGTAATTGTTCGGATTCGACAGTTTCATCAGAAGAAAAGCAGAAAGATGAAAACACCGTGTATTTCTTGTCAGGTCACTGTGTGACAAGCCGGAAAGTTCTGTGGCTTCGTATTTCTGCTTTCATTCTGTGAATACAGTACCGTTTGTTTTATTTCTTCAGTACTACATTGACAATGCGCTTTGGAACGATGATGACTTTTGCAACGGTAAGTCCGTCGATATACTTCTTCGACTGCTCGTTCGCAAGTACTGTCTTTTCAATTGTCGCATTATCTGCATCGGCCGGAAATGCCAGCTGGAAGCGTGCCTTGCCGTTGAAGCTTACTGTCAGGTTCATGGAGTCTTCTTTCAGGTATTCCTCGTCCCATTCCGGCCAGTGAGCGTCGCATACGGAAGTGTCGTGGCCCAGAGCCTCCCACAACTCTTCGCAGAGATGAGGGCAGAACGGCGCGAGAAGCACGGCCATGCTCTCCATCACTGTACGGTTGTGGCTCTTGAGCGAGTTGAGTTCGTTGAGACATATCATGAATGCCGAAACGGATGTGTTGTAAGAGAAGTTCTCGATGTCACCGCTTACCTTCTTGATCAATTTGTGCAGGGATTTCAGTTCTTCCTTGGTCGGGGCGGCGTCTTCCGCCTGCAGTTTGCCGTTGCGGTCGAAGTACATCGCCCAAAGCTTCTTCAGGAAACGGTGGCAGCCGTCAATGCCGTTGGTATCCCAGGGTTTCGACTGTTCCACAGGGCCGAGGAACATTTCGTACAGACGCAGTGTGTCGGCACCGAATTTCTCTACAATCATGTCGGGATTGACCACGTTGAACATTGACTTCGACATCTTCTCGATGGCCCATCCGCAGACGTATTTGCCGTCTTCAAGGATAAATTCGGCTGTGGCATATTCCGGTCGCCAGTTCTTGAATGCTTCTATGTCAAGGATGTCGTTCGACACGATATTGACATCCACATGTATCGGTGTCGTGTCGTAGTCCTTCTTCAGATTGCGGCTCACGAAAGTGTTCGTGTCTTTTATGCGGTAGACGAAATTGCTCCGTCCTTGTATCATACCTTGGTTGATGAGCTTCTGGAACGGTTCTTCCTTTGCGCTGTAACCATAGTCGTGGAGGAATTTGTTCCAGAAACGTGAATAGATGAGATGTCCTGTGGCATGTTCCGTACCGCCCACATAAAGGTCTACATTCTGCCAGTAGTTTCTTGCCTTGTCGCCGGTAAGGGCCTCAGAGTTGTGAGGGTCCATGTAACGCAGGTAATATGCTGAAGAGCCGGCGAAACCCGGCATAGTGTACAGTTCGATAGGGAAAACCGTTAGGTTGTCGATTCTGCTGTTTTCTGTAATCTGTTTGTCAGACTCGTCCCAAGCCCATTTTGTGGCATTACCAAGAGGTGGTTCTCCGGTTTCCGTCGGCAGGAATTTGTCTACCTCCGGAAGTTCGAGAGGCAGGCAGTCGGCTGGAATCATCATAGGAATGCCGTTCTTGTAATAGACAGGGAACGGCTCGCCCCAGTATCTCTGCCGGCTGAATATGGCATCACGCAGACGGTAATTCACTTTCACGCGGCCGATCCCATGTTCGCTGACATACTTCTTTGTCGCGGCAATAGCTTCCTTTACAGTCAGTCCGTTGAGCGAGAAGTCTGAGTATGGTGCTGCGTCCGGGCGCGGACTGTTGCATACGATGCCCTCTTTGGCATCGAAGCTCTCTTCGCTGACATCGCATCCTTCGATAAGAGGAATGATCGGCAGATTGAAGTGCTTGGCAAAGGCATAGTCGCGGCTGTCGTGGGCCGGCACCGCCATGATGGCTCCCGTACCGTAGCCGGCAAGTACATAGTCGCTTATCCAGATAGGGATGTCCTCGCCTGTAAGCGGATTGGTGGCATAGCTTCCGGAGAATACTCCTGTCACCTTCTTGTCTATCATGCGTTCCCTTTCCGTGCGTTTCTTCACTTGATCCAGATACTCGTCGACGAGTGGCTTCTGCTCGTCCGTCGTTACCATCGGTACAAGTTCGCTTTCAGGAGCCAGCACCATGAATGTCACTCCGAACATAGTGTCTGCACGAGTGGTGAAGATGGTGAAGGAAGCCTCTTCGCGATTGGCAATCTTGAAGTCCACTTCCGTACCTTCCGAACGGCCTATCCAGTTGCGCTGTGTCTCTTTCAGCGAGTCCGTCCAGTCTATGGTGTCCAGACCGTCGAGCAGACGCTGTGAGTAGGCTGACACGCGCAGACACCACTGGCGCATCTTTTTCTGTACTACCGGATAGCCGCCGCGTACACTCACTCCATCGACTACTTCGTCGTTGGCAAGGACCGTTCCGAGTTTCGGACACCAGTTTACCATTGTTTCGCCAAGAAAAGCGATTCGCCAGTTCATCAGCTTGTCACTCTTCTCCTGTTCGCTCATGCTGTTCCATTCTGCGGCCGTGAAGTTGATCTCTTCCGACTGTGCTGCATTGACGCCCTCCGTTCCTTTGGCACTGAAATGTTCTATGAGCTTTGAAATGGGTTGTGCCTTCCGAAGTCCGTTGTCGTAGTAGCTTTCGAACATGAGCTGGAAGGCCCATTGGGTCCATTTATAATAGTTCGGGGCGCAGGTACGGACTTCTCTGTCCCAGTCGAACGAGAAGCCTATCTTGTCGAGCTGCTCGCGGTAGTGGTTGATGTTCCGGACCGTAGTCACCTCCGGATGCTGACCTGTCTGTATGGCATACTGTTCTGCCGGCAAGCCGTATGCGTCATATCCCATAGGGTTCAGCACGTTGAATCCCTGCAGACGCTTGTAGCGTGCATATATATCGCTGGCGATGTAGCCGAGCGGATGCCCCACATGCAGTCCCGCACCTGAAGGGTATGGGAACATGTTGAGCACATAGAATTTCTTTTTGCTTTCGTCTTCTGCAACCTTATAGGTCTTGTTTTCGACCCACTTGCGTTGCCATTTTTTCTCAATCTCTCTGAAATTGTAGTCCATTATTTCAAATATAAGTAGTTTCGGTTTGCTGTTGTTGGGTTGTCAGGGAAAAATCTGAGCCGTCAATCGTGGCAAAGGTACAAATCTTTTCATATATTGACAAAATTTTGGTTCAGCCATTACTTTATGTCTACCGGATTTTTGGGCTATTTTCGGGAGAAAGAAAAACTCTTTATGTAGGCACTCTTTGGTTTTCGCCGATGATTTCCTTTTGATTTGCTCCTTTCAGGATGTTTGGGGAGAGGGTATTGCATGCGAATCTTCGTTTTTGAGGTGAAATTACAAAAAAATGGGTGAAAATGGGGCTGTGTGCGAACACAGCGATTGATAAGCGTCAATAAAAATATACTTTTTGTGCTAAAATGCATATTTTTTATTGCATGATTGGCATACTCGCGATACCTTTGCAGTGTCTTAAAGAAAGGTTAAGGAAAAGTTTTAGGTCGAGGAGCTTGAATGCTCCACATAGGGATTAGTTAAAGGTAGAAAGATTTTTTCAGGAAAACAAAATCCGGAAAGATTGCCGGAGCTGGAAAGGTAAAAGATTGAGAAGGATAGGTGAAACAACATACGTCTTGATAGGTTGTTTTTTTAAGGTGAGAAGATTGAATATAAATAAGTATTAATATAAAAAGGAGCGTGGCTCCCGATAGTTATTAACAAAAGGTAAAAGATTGATTATGGAGACAATGACAATTGTAATTGCTTTTATGGTGGCCGTAGCGGCTGTAATTAGCAATATTTCGATTTTGAAATGAAAAAAGAGAATTAGTAAAGCATTAAAAAATCAGATGGAGACAGCTTGTGAAAAGTTGTCTCCGTTTTTTATTTCGGTTTTTCAACTGTTTTGATATAACCGTTTGTGCAAGAGCCGAAACTTTATCTACGCTCATTTTAATGTCTGTAATTTTCAGCGTCCTCTCCTGTTCTCGTATATTTTCAATGCAATGGAGCAGATACAGACGTGGGATTTCCCATCGTCACACCATCTGCCTTATCATAAATTACGGGCTTTTTTCTGACCATCTGAAATGTTAAAATTCAAGCCTCCGCAGAATCGCATAAAATCGTCCGAGCCCGACCGAAGTTCCGCTTGTGCGATTCTGAGGCTGTTTTCAGGCCTTGAATCCAAAATGTAAAAATAACACAATTCTTACTTGAAAAATATACATTAATTCACACTCGCACGTGCCTTGCCTGAAAAAAGAGTACGCTGAAAATAAATTTTCAAGGTGCACCAAATTTCTTTACAAGGCGCTTTAAAAAATTGTTCAAGGTGAACAAAATTTATTTTCAAGGTGAACGAGTTCGAGAACGTCCGTTTTTCGGACCGAATTTTGAGGTTGCACAAAATTAATTCTTAAAAAAATAAAATCGGATTTTTCAATGCCACGAAAAACAAAGACGGATTCCGGTGGCGAAAAACAGGAATCTCGGACAGATAATTTTATAACTTGCTGATTATCAACATATCCTATTTTGTCCCTACCTATGCCTTCTTCACCTGAAACCATATCGTTCTTGTTGAAATAGCATTCTCTTGATTATCAATAGCTTATCAACAAACTTCAAAAATCCGGCAATCAACCAAATGTAAATGAATCTTAATTATGTTAATAGGATTCCGTCCGCCACGGGTGGACTTATCATCAAAAAAGAGGAAGAAATGTCTCTGAGGAAGACCGCATATTCACCGGCAAAAGTCAGCTGCTTTTGCCGGTGTATTCACAGACTCCTCCGTCGCAAGCTCCCCGATTGCCACTGACTTAGTGGCAATCGGGGAGCTTGCTGATGTAAATGCCGCGTTTTTATTGTTGTTCCATGAAGCCTTAAAAATCATTCCTGTATATACACTCGTTGTACACGAGGAGATATACCGGTAAGAATTTCATAAGGGATGGTGCCTATCGCATCGCTGAGCACGCTGACAGGAAGTTCGTCACCGAAGATTACAGCGTGGTCACCTTCTTTGCAATCGATGTCAGTCACGTCGATCATACATACATCCATGCAGATGTTGCCTACGTATGGCGCCCGTTTGCCGTTGACGAGGCAATAGCAATTGCCGTTTCCGAGCCGTCGGTTCAGTCCGTCCGCATATCCGATAGGTATTGCTGCAATGCGGCTGTCGCGCGTCAGATGCCCTTTGCGGCTGTAACCGACAGTGTCAGTTGCCGGAACATCGCGAATCTGGAGTATGGTTGTGCGCAGAGTGACCACATTGTGGATAAGGGCGTTGTTTCTTGGGTTTATCCCATAAAGACCGAGCCCGAGGCGAACCATGTCGAGATGGTATTCAGGAAAATGCTCTATTCCTGCTGAATTACAGATGTGGCGGATGATTCTGTGGCTGTAGGCCGCTTGTAGCCTGCGGGTTGCCTTGTCGTAGAGTGCAAACTGCTGGTGTGAGAAATCATCGAAACGGTCTTCGTCGCTGCCTGCGAAATGGGAAAATACGGAGCATGGCACAACTGCCGATTGTCGTGACAGGCGCTCGATGAGGCGCGGCATGTCCGTTTCCGGATTGAATCCCAGACGGTGCATACCTGTGTCGAGTTTGATATGGACAGGGAAGTTTGTCACTCCTTCTTTTTCTGCAGCTCGTATGAGAGCTTCAAGAATCCGGAAACTGAATACCTCAGGTTCAAGCCGATAGTCGAACAACATCTTGAACGAGGTCAATTCCGGATTCATCACCATGATGTTGGCTGTAATTCCGGCCTTGCGCAAGTCGGCTCCTTCATCGGCTACTGCTACGGCCAGATAGTCGACGCCGTGAGCCTGAAGTGTCTTGCCGGTCTCAAGTGCACCGATACCGTATGCAGAAGCCTTGACCATGCACACTATCTTGGTTTCGGGACGCATGAATGAGCGGTAATGGTTGACATTGGCAACGAGGGCATTGAGATTCACTTCAAGGATGGTCTGATGGACTTTCAGGGCAAGCCGTTCGCAGAGCATGTCGAAATGGAACTGCCGTGCCCCTTTTATCAGTATAAACTCATTGTGTAGCGTGGCGAAGGTGTCACTGGCCACAAGGGCTTCTGTCGTGCGGAAGAAATGACGTTCTATGTGGAAATAATCGGCACACGCACTTAGCTCGTCGCCGACACCTATTATTTTCTCTATTCCTCTGCTTTCCACCATCTGTGCCACACGGCTGTAGAGCGAGCGGGGAGGCTCTCCGCTTTGCAGTATGTCGCTGAGTATGAGAGTGCGCTTCTGTCCTTTCGGGTCAGGTCGGCGATTCATGAAGTCGAGAGCAATGTCGAGCGAATGGATGTCGCTGTTGTAGGTGTCGTTGATAAGAGTACATCCGTTACATCCGTCTTTCACTTCAAGTCTCATGGCAACAGGCTCAAGCTTTGCCATGCGATTGCATACCGTGTCGATGTCGGTAAGGCCTTTGAGACAAAGGCAAGTGGCAAGACACGTTATGGAATTTTCTATGGCGGCGTCATCGATGAACGGAATCGTGTATTGTCCGATTTCACCGTGTACGGCGAATTTCACCGTGGCATGGTCGGCCTCCTTCTCCACACTTCTTACAATCAGAGTGGCATTGATGTCACGGTTCTTGTAGCTCCATGTCGTTTGCTCCACATCTTTGGGGATTGCCGCTCTTCCGCGTGAGATGCATTCGTCGCTGACATTGACGACGGCGGCTCTGCATCCGCGAGTGATGCAGAGCTTTTCTGCACACTTGATGTCGAGCGAAAGGAAATTCTCCTGGTGTGCAGAACCTATGTTTGTGACAACCCCTACGGTCGGACGCACAATGTGTTGCAGGTGCTCCATTTCTCCCGGGTGAGAAATGCCGGTTTCTATGATGGCAATGTCTGTGTGGCTATCTACAAGCCAGACGGAAAGGGGCACTCCCACTTGTGAGTTGTAGCTGCGTGGAGAGCGGCACACGTTGAAATCCGGTGAGAGCAGTTGGTAGAGCCACTCCTTGACGGTGGTCTTTCCGTTGCTGCCTGTTATGGCGATGAAAGGAATGTTGAACTGTTGTCTGTGGTAGGCCGCGAGTTGTTGTAGTGCGCCGAGAGTATCGTGCACTACAAGGAAATTGGTGTTGCTGAGTTGTTCTGTGTTGTCGGGTAGAGTGGATACGACGAAATTGCGTACTCCGCGTCTGTAAAGTTCCGGAATGTAGCGGTGTCCGTCATTGCGCTTAGTGCGCAAAGCAAAGAAAAGCGTCTCCTCGGGAAAGCACAGCGAACGGCTGTCTATCAGAAGCCAGTTTACGACGGCATCGGTAGAACCGGTGCGTTCGGCACCGATAATATTTGCTATTTTGTCAATCTTGTATTGCATATTTGTAGTTCTTGCTCCATATCTATATATGGGAAATTCTTCTTTATGTTGTTTATCTTGTTGATAATCGATTCGATGAATGTCTTGTACTCCTTGCTGTCGGGATTGGATGGACGGTGGGCTATTGATGCGGCAACGGCAGAGCATGAACGCATGACATCCGTCGTCTGCTTGTTGATGTGTGTGTCGCAGAAGCGTTGCCAGATGTATTCTATGGCGATGTTGGCGGGATGCACCAGATCATCGGCGTAGAACCTGTAGTCTCGCAGCTCGTCCATGACAATTTCATAGGCCGGGAAATATTCTGTTGTGTCTGGAAATTCTTGACAGAGGATGTCGATGCCAAGCATCAGAGCGGATTTGCTCAGTTGGTTTGTGTGCATGCCGTCACGCTTATGGCGTATGGGGCTTACTGTGAATATGATTTTCAGCTTGTCGTTTGTCTGTTTGAGTCTTATGATGAGTTGTCGCCAGCATGTTGCGATTTCTTCGGGAGACATGCGGCGACGGACAAACAGCGAATCCTTTTGTTTGTGGCAGTTGGTTACAATATCACCGCCGGCACACAAAGAATAATATATGGATGTACCGAATGTGATAATCATTACATCGCATTCCTTCAGTCGTTGTGCGACACAGGCAGTCGTTTCGTTTACGTTGTGGCAAAGTTCTTCGCATGTCTCTGCGGAGAAACGGCTGTGGTGCAGCCAGCTGTGCCATCCGTCGGAAGCTTTGAACACCTGCGGTGAATCTTTTGTCAATGTTTCACCATCAAGCGACATGGATAGCAGACGTGCAACGGATAGGGGGTTGTATATGGCTCCGAAAGGGTTGACGAGGCAGTTGAACTTTGCTTCGCGGAGTTTTAGTCCTACGTTGTCGGCAAAGCATGAGCCTGCAAGCATAATCTTGTGTGAGTGGTTTATTTTGAACCGGCTTTTGGGGATGTCTATCTTTGTTGTAAAGTCCATTTCCGGATGGTTATAGCCTATGGTTGACGCTTTCTGTATTGATGTGTATGAATTTTGTGGGGCAAAAGTAGCAATAAAAAACGAGAACGGTCAGACGAGGGCACTGAAAAAGTCCAATTTTATAAAATTATCCCCTCAGAGAATCGCGTATTTGAGTTTGTTCTCGTATAGGGGTACAAATGTGGCGGTCTCGTGAATTGGGAAACCAGGACTTTTTCTGTACTCTCCGGTCCGCCTGACTTTGTATCGTGTCACCCTAAAAATGTTCATCGAAGAGTTTCGCTGTTCCCTGATGTCTTTTCATAAGCCCTGATGTCATCATAAATAAGCTTGGTTATCCCCACGTAATGCCATCTATTTGTCATAAAATATGGGCTTTTTTTGACAATCTGAAATGTTAAAATTCAAGGCTCGCAGAATTGCATAAAATCGACTAAACCATACCGAAGTTCCATTTGTGCGATTCTAAGGCCATTTGCAGGCCTTGAACCTCAGATGTGAAAATAATATAATTCGTATCCTAAAAAGATACATTTATTCACATTCATACGTGCTTCATCCGAAAAAAGAGTACGCTGGAAATAAATTTCGTTCACCTTGAAAATGTTTTTAAAGTGCCTTGTGAAAAAATTTTCAAGGTGAACAAAATTTATTTTCAAGGTGAACAAAATCGAGAAGGACCGTTTTCGGGCTGAAATTTGATGCTGCACAAAATTGATTTCTTAAAAAATCAAAATCGGATTTTTTCAATGTCACGAAAAACAAAGAGGGGTTTTGGCTGCGAAAAACAGGAATATTGGATGAATAATTTTATAACTTATTGATTATCAGTATATTCTATTTTTGCCACAACCTGTACTTCTTGTACCTAAAACAGCACTGTTTTGCTAAAATAGTATTTTGTTGATTATCAATTGTTTATCTATAAAACTTCAAAAATTCGACAATTTGTCAGGTGTAAACGAATCTTAATTATGTTAATAAGGTTCCGTTTGCTATGGGTGGGCTTAGTGTCAAAAAGAAAGAAGAAATGTCTTAAAAAGACTCTGCTGTTTTTGCTTGTGT
>CAZKOB010000013.1:0-47532 GCA_964554265.1 uncultured Bacteroides sp.
ACAAAGATAATAATTCTAATCGAATTTCTCAAACGATTTACTTTTGACTATAATAAATAAAGTGTGCATTAAAAATATATATAGTAGAAAGAGAGTATGCTTATTATTTGAGTCTGTAAGTTTTATCTTCTGCCGCTACGACTTCCACTTTCGTTTCTTGATGCATTTACTGCTTCATGAGCTTTTGCCGATGATGTACGGCTGTTGCTGACATTGACAAACCCGGAGCGTGAACTGCTACGGTTGTTTCCGCTGCTTCTGCCGTTGTTTTTTTCAGTAGTTCCCTTATTGTTGTTTCCGGGCCTTGTCTGATTGCCGCCTTGTGGTCGCATGTTGCCTGTATGTGGGTCTCCCTTAGTTCCACGGTTGTTCCTGTCAGGCTTGATATTGTTGGGAGTCTTCTTGTTTTCGAAATGAAATCCCGGTCTTCTGTCATTAGGTTTCATACCGTGTGGAGGGCGGTTGGCCGGATGCATTCCTGTAAAGAAGTGGCCGCCACGGTAGTTTTGGAAGTGGCGTGGGACGGCACAGTAAAAGTAGTTGCGGCGAGGGTCGTGAGCATAGATGCCGAATCGCCAGCTTTTGTTTGTAAACACGATAGGACGGTAAAAGTAATCGTATGTTACAAGTTTTGCCCATATGTTAGTGCCTAACAGGATACGCAGAGCACGGTCCCTTTCATACATCACAGCCATATAGTCGTCATATCTGTATCCGAGCGCCACTTCGTCCAGATAATCATTTACACCGCAGATGTAATCATAGTTTATCCTGTACAGATCATCGAGGATGAGTCCGGAAGTGATGCCGAGCGTATAAGCCATACGGTCGGTAAGAAAACGTGCGTTGTCTCTCATTGCATAATAGCTCATCGGTTGTGCATCTGCAACTATGCTACAGAACAATAACATCATTGCTGTCAGTGTTGTTTTTACCGTTTTCATAATTGTTGTTGTTTTTATTGTTGTGTGACTCTTGATTCTCTTTATGATAACCAAATTGCTGTATCGCAAATTTGTTTTCTTTTTCATGATGCAAAGTTAACGCATCTTTTTTGTGGGCACAAAGGAAAAATCCTAAACCGGTGCAGCCTTGTCCCTAAACATTCTTGGGGATTTTCCTTCTCCCGTCATGTTTTCCGGGTGACGGTTGTAGGGGTATGAATACATCATTGCCCCATATTGCATATTGGACAATATGGGGCAATGCCATGTCGGTGTTGCCTTGTGAAATCACTTGGTTTTGTCTGCAACATCCTATATAGTCAATCTCTTGTGCCTTACAGGCTTTTTGGCTTGTAGATGGCGTTCCACCATGCAGGGTCGTCCTTCAGCCATTTGGCGAACCATGCATAAATGGTGTTTTGCCATTGTATGCGTTTGCTGTAGTCGGTGATGTGATGGTCCTGTCCGTCCACCACAACAAGAGCCGTTTCGCGTCCCAGCAGTTTTAGTGCTGTATACATTTGTATGCTTTCTCCTACTGGTACATTAACGTCTGCAGAACCGTGCAGGAAGAGCAGGGGAGTGTGTATCTTATCCGCATTGAATAGAGGACTCTGGTCTACAAACAGTTTCTTGTTTGTCCAGGGGTAACTTCCGGCCATAGACACTTCGCTGTAGCTGTAGCCCCAATAGCCTTCGCCCCAATAGCTCGTGTGGTCGCTTATTCCGGCATGCGATATGGCCGCAGCGAATATGTCGGTGCATGTCTGGAGATATTGAGTCATGAACCCACCATAGCTTGCGCCGATGCATCCTATTTTTCTTTCATTTACAAAACTGTGCTCCTTGCAGAATTGCTTTGTGGCTCCGATAATATCTTCCGCCACACCTTCTCCTGCTGTGTTGACGTGTCTTGCAGAAAATTCTTGTCCGAATCCGGTAGCTCCGCTTGGGTTTATAACGAGTACTACATATCCTAAAGCTGCGTATGCATGATGAGGGTAACGGCTCTCAAAATATCTGCTTGTAGGACTGCAACCTCCATAGTAGTTTACAATCATTGGCAGCTTCTCTGATGTTGGAACATGAGGAGGCAGGTAATAACGGCAGCATATTGTGTCTCCTTTGTCGTTGATATATGTCCATGCTTTGCATTCTCCGAGTTCTATATCTTTAAGAATCTCCTTGCTTATATCTTCGATGAGTGTTGTCTTTAGGTTCTTTGTGTTGAGAGTGTATACACGTTCGGAGTTGGAGGCGCTTTCTCCGTAGAAAGAAAGAGTCTGTGCAGAATTTGATACCGAGAAATTATTGACAATTTCTTCTGGAATGTTGATTCTGATTATCTTTCCGGTTGATGGGTTTATACGGAAAAGATTAATGCTGTCTTTGTCTTCGGCATTGAAATAGATCATTCCGTCAGCTTTGCACCAGTTGGCGGATAGTACACTTGGATTGAAGTTTTTTGTGAGCGGGCGCACATTATGCGTCGCAATATCCATAATGTACAGTTGTCCGTCTATCATGCTTGGAGTCTGACCTTCCTTCACGTTCTTCCCGATGCCGTTGAGAGCCTCCGGTGACCCCGACAGCAGTATTTGTTTTCCGTCTGGAGAAAACTTGGCATAGGAGATGAAACCGTCTTTTGAAACAAGGGTGTCTGCATGGAGTGTCTGTAAGTCTATTCTGTAGAAAGAGGACACGGAGGTTGGTCGTTTTGTCAGTCGGCTTTCATTTTTTCCGATGATGACATATCTTCCGTCATCAGAAATGTCTTCACAAGATACATTATGAAAACCGTATGTGATGGGGTTTGTCAGTCCTGTCTTGAAATCGTAGCGTGCCAGTTGGTTTCTGTCGCGCCATCCGCGCTGCCTGTCTTCAGGCTCAAGTATTTCGTATATATCCTTTTTCTCTTTAGGCCCTTCTTCCTGTATGTCGAAGATGGCAAAATCTTCTGTTGGCGAAATCTTGAAGCGTCCGTATGGCAGGTAGTCGGCAATGACGGTTTCTTCTCGTGTCCTTGGGTCCACAGCCACCAGCCTGTCGCTGCCGTTTATGTCCTGTTTCCTGTAGTAATATTTGTTGCTGCGAGGCATCCATTTGAGCATTTCCCTCCGCTCGTCGATGATATGTCCTGTAGCTGTTTCTCTGACTTCATGCATGTAGCTTGTTTTTCCGCCGTTGTATGTGGTGTAATGTGAAATGATTATGTATTTTCCGTCAGGAGACACTTCAGAACCATTGCAATGTTTCCCATGCATGACATCGCTGAGTGTGTAAGGATGCTTTCTGTTGTCGGCAAAAACGGATAACGTATGGTTCTTTTCTGATTCAATGCTCAGTTTCAATGTATCGGTCTTTCCTGCTTCGCTCATATATTTTATTACGACATTGTGTGTGGCTGGTTCCAGCACAATGTCTCCTCCCGCCTTTTTGATGCCGTCGACATAAATCCGGTATTTTCTGATACCTTCCACATTGATTGTCGCTGTAGTGTAAGCATTGTTTTGGATGGAAAAACCGAGCAGATGAATGGCATCTCCTTTGTCATATCCCGGCAGCGCTCCGCCTTCAATGATTTTGCCTTGTCGGACCAATGCCAATGATACATGGTTGTCAAGCAGAACGTCTGCATCAAACACCTTGGAATTGACGTCCACACTGTCTATCATCAACGGGCTTTGTACTGTGTATGGACCCATGTAACGGTATTTTACGACATCGATAGTGTCTGCATGGGTTGAGGCTGCAACACCTATGGAAGCGGCCAAAATGAAATTCCTTATTCCTTTTGCTCTTAACATATCTTTTGTTTATTGTCTGTGATGGCAAAGGTAGCGTTTATTCTTTAATAATAGCACATTGCAATTTCATTTTGTCTGTAGGCTTTGTCTGAAAAAAAGTAGTTTTGTATCCGTTTTCTGCTTACGAAACAGTCTGTGTCGAATTCTTGAATTTACATGGTCCTGATTCTTGCTTGATGTCTAATATTAGAACAATTGTTGAACTATACTCAAGTTCTTGATGAGATGATAAAATGTAATAGTCATCCGTTCATATTATGGGTGATGAACACTACACAGTTGCGGTGGTGTCCTTTCTTTTTGTCTCTTTCTTCATGCTCGGAGTGTTTCTTGTTCATGCTTTTTCCATGTGTCCAGCGCGCTTCGTATGACGCAATCCATGTCATAATACTTGTATTCTGCCAGACGTCCGCCGAAAATCACGTCCGTCTCTCGGTCTGCAAGTAGCTTGTATCTTGCATGTATGGAACTGTTCTCTTTGTCGTTGATGGGATAGTAGGCTTCACTGCCACCTGTATATTCCGTCGGATATTCATGTGTGATGACGGTTTTCGGATTGTCATATACCTTGTCGCCGGACACTTCAAAATGCTTGTGCTCGACAATTCGCGTAAAGGGTGTCTCTCTATCCGTGAAGTTCATGATGGCCACTCCCTGATAGTTTGGCATATCTTTCGTCTCATGTTCGAATTTCAGCGAGCGGTACTGCAGGCCTCCGTATCTGTATCGGTAGAACTCGTCGATTCTGCCTGTATATACCAGTCGGTTTGCTACATACCTCCATTCCCTGTCAAGTCCGTCGAAGAAGTCTGTTCCGGTCCTCACCTCGCATCCGTCTAGCAGTCCCTCTGTCAGCCGGTTGTAACCTCCTATGGGAATGCCCTGATAGGTGTCGTTGAAGTAGTTGTTGTCGTATGTCAGCCTTACCGGTAGCCTCTGTATGATGAATGGAGGGAGCTGGTCGCATGGCTTTCCCCATTGTTTTTCCGTATAGCCCTTCACTAACTTCTCGTAGATGTCGCTCCCTACCAGCGACAGTGCCTGCTCCTCCAGATTGTGCACATCTCCTTCGTACCGTTGCTGCCGGAGCTTGTATTGCGCCTCCTCCGGGGTAGCGGTGTGCCACATCTCATGGAACGTGTTCATATTGAAGGGCAGACTGTAAAGTTCACCCCTGTAGTTTGCTTTTGTGTTCAGTGTGAAGCGGTTGAAGTCAACAAACCTGTTCACGAATTTCCACACTTCTTTATCGGAGGTGTGGAATATGTGCGGACCGTACTTGTGTACGTTGATGCCGTGGATATTCTCGCAAAACACGTTGCCTCCCTGATGTCCGCGTCTGTCTATGACCAGACATGTTCTTCCGGCTTGCCTTGCGCACCATGCAAAAGTGGCGCCGAACAATCCGGAACCTACAATCAGATAATCATACTTCTTGCTCATTTTTTTCTTCCTATTTTACCGGGTGGTATATCATGTCGGGGACTGTCATCTCCTTTTCCGTGTATCGAGGACGGAAACGGTGTGTGCTGCTGTTTTCTTCATGCGAGTCCCAGACGTCCATATAGAATAGGTCTGGATGTCCGTCGTATATGTATCTTCCTCGACCGCCGAAGTCGGCAATATTCAGCCTGTAGTATTTGAACAGGGTGGGCAGGAGCACCTCAAAATGTCCCCTGTCCCCCAGACGACACCTCTCGTCCAGCAGACGGAGTGCCCTACCCGAGAGTCTGCATATCGGGTTGAACGACTTTAGCAGGTCGCCTTTGTCCGGATGTATGCCGACAAGCTCCAGTTCGTTCCATCTGTTCCATCCCGGATTGTCGTCCACTGTTTCGATATAGGCAGACACGAAGTCCTCTCCCTTGTTCTTGAAGAAGGAAAAGAAGTCCTTCCAATTGCCGGAGAAGCGGACATCATACTCTATGACCCAATAATGATCATATAATGGGTGCTGCCTGAAGAATCTGAGCATGATAAGGTGTATGTTCCCTCCGGGCATGGTGTTCTCCCATGTGTTGCAGCCCAGTTCGTTTATGCTTTCCAGAGTGTATGTGAACAGTCTGGGCAGTTTCGGTATATCTGTTCTGCATACGTCTGTTTGCAGGCAGACATGCAGGTCGGCAGTACCGTCAGTCTCTTTCCGCAGTTTCTCGATTTGCAGGGCAATGTCTTCATTGTAGATATGGGTGATGAACAGAATTGCAGTCTTCATTTTTTGTCATTTTATAGTGTGAAACAATATTTCAGCCAGCATCAATGCACTTTCAAGTGTCATTATTCTCGGAGGGAGGTTTTTCAGTTCCTCTCGCACCTTCACTTTGAAATGTTCGTCTTCTGTCAGCATGTAAATCCGGAATGAACGATAGGCATGCTCTATGGGACTGCATGGGACGCTCCATGCCTGTCTTTCAAGTTCTCGCAGCATTCCTTCATCTTTCATGCCGCATCTCCAGAGAAGAGACAGGGCATCCGCCATGCATACCGGATTCGGAAGAGTGCTGTCGCCCTCCGTCTTGTCCGACAGGAGTGTTGCCGCTTCCTCGCACTCCTTCTGGTTCTTCTCCGTGTTTCTGCCTTGAAGCCGGGCAAGGTAGTATCGACCTATGCCGGTCAGTTCCGTAAACGACATGTCCTTTTTGTGCTGTTCTATATATCGGCGGATATGCTGGTCTATGTCTTCAAGCACTTCTTCAGGATTGTCATCGATGAAGCCGTTCTGTGCGAGGAACTCGATGAGCCAGCAGCATCCTGTGATGCCGTGCTGGAAGTTCATATCGTCTTTCACGGCCCCCAGTCCGTCTTGCGCATGGCAGACCAGCTTCAGGGCTATATCTGTGTATTTTTGAGACTGTGTGATTCCTGCGAGAAGGGCCAGAAGATACGCATAGCCGAAACAGCCGTCTATGCCTATAGAGGAGAAGGATGGTCTCTCGTTCTTCAGCCAATGCTCCAGTTCTTTCTTGTGTCTTAGGAATATGTCCCTATCGCAGAGAAGTTCTTTTTCGTCATCTGCTGGGATGCGGCCGTATTCATGCGCCGTGGCGGAGAGGTTGTATTTCTTCAGGTATGCGGCACGCTCTTCATAGTGAAAGGGTTGTCCTGACTGGATGGGACGAGTATGGACGATGCTGACACCATCGATGATGGCCATGTCTCTGTAGTTGGAATCAATCAGCAGAGGCCAATGTGCTTCTATCCCCCATCCGGTCTCATTCTCGTTGAAGGTGAAGAGCACCTTCTGCAGGGCATCTCTTGAAAAGCATGGGACCATCATCTCTATCATGTTTGTATACCTCAGAAAGCAGAAACGGTCCTTCAGGGTATGATCCCATGAATAGTACGATTTGACGAGTGATGGCTGTGCTATTTTCAGTCTGTAATGCTGCATGGCATCAAACAGTGCGTCTATGGTGACGGAGTCCATCATTATGTCGTCATCAGGAATGAAGAAATAGTCGTACTTGTTCAGTATCCAAGAATTGGTTCCCAGATATTTGTATACATTTTTCAATTTGTACCCTTTGATATGGCAGATGTACTCCGTATCACCGAGGTATTTCTCCGTGGAGTCGTCATAGACTATCAGGTGGAGGTCGAAGTTATGTCCCCCTTCGGTCCACATGCGGTGAAGGCTGTCTTTGCCCACTGCTGATATTACACAATTTTTGTTCATAAAGCTGTTTTATGGATTGTTTTTCTGTTTATTTGTGAAAAAACTGTTCAGGACGGAATGTTCTCCTGTTGTTATTTTTACTGTCGCATGATAGTTCCATATTATGTCGGCTGCCGATTCCGTTGGAAGAGTGAATTCCATCAACATCGAATAAGTCCCATTCCTGATGTTGGCATATTTTGCAATGTAGGTGATCTCGCCTTCCATACGGCAACCGTTGACGGATGTTTCTGCCTTCATGCCGGGGTGCAGCCTGCCTTTTTGGACATTCGTCACAGAAGCCCTTGCCTTCACTTTGAGGTATACTGTGTCTGCGACTGTGCAGAAGCTTGTTCCTTCATCTACATAGTCTTTTTTCTTGAAGTTGTCGCAAGGGTATGCGATGCCTCTTGTTGGGGATACGATAAATTCAGGATATGCCTCTTCTCCATATTGGGGTGTGATGACGGCCAATGTTTCTCCTTCAATGACATGGCGAACGTATCCCGGAATTTCGTTTCGGACAATCCCTCCTCTTGAGTTCTTTATATCAATGGCATAGTTCGTATTTCTCAGTGTTGCCATAACCGTTATAGTGTCGGGGTATTTGATATAATAACCCGATGCGAATGCAAGAACAAGAAACACCAAAATGACTGAAATGCCCATACGCAGAATTGCTGGTGGGACCCTTCCCATCAGTTCCTGCATCTCTCCGCTGCGGAGTTCTATTCGGGGTTCCTCTTTCCTTGTTTCCATTATTTTCCCAGTTCAAGTTGGTCCTTGACCAATGTATAATAGTATCCATTCTTGGCTATAAGTTCTGTATGCGTACCGCTTTCCACGATACGTCCATGCCTCATTACGATGATGCAGTCTGCATTCTTCACTGTACTCAATCTGTGTGCAGCGACCACCACAGTCCTGCCCTTGTAGAACTCATGCAGGTTATTCATGATGGTACGCTCGTTCGTAGCATCCAGAGAGTTGGTTGCCTCGTCAAAAAATATATATTCCGGATTTTTGTAGACAGCACGCGCTATGAGCAGTCTCTGCCTCTGTCCTTGGCTGATGCCTGTACCTTCCATACCAATCCTTGTATTGTATCCCAATGGCATATCCGAAATGAACTCGTCCGCATTTGCGACTGTTGCAGCGTGATATAGTTGTTCTGTGTCTATATCATCCGCATCCAGCGCAATGTTCCGTGCTATCGTGTCGGAGAATATGAAGCTCTCTTGCATGACGCTCCCAGTCTTGCTCCTCCACAAGTGTGGGTTTATCGCGTCAAGGCTGATATTTCCAATCTTGACACGTCCGCTGTCTGGCTGATAGAAGCCCTGCATGATCTTGATGAGTGTGGTTTTTCCGCTGCCGCTCTCGCCAACGATTGCCGTCACCTTGTGCTCCGGAATGACGAGGCTGACATCGTTTAGTGCATAGTTTCGCCCCGATCCGTCGTAACTGAATTTCAGGTGTTCGATGCGGATGGTCTTGTCGTTTGGCAGGACTGAGGTCTTGCTAGAAATCCCCTTCTCTTCGTCATCTTGGGAATGTATCTCATTCAGGCGCTCAAGGCTTATCCTTGCGTCCTGCAATGCCCGGGCAAATCCTATGAAGTCTCCGACAGGCGCCGACATCTGTCCTATGATATAGGTCAGCGACATCATCATACCGAGTGTCATCTGTCCTTCCACGACTGCGCGTGCGGCAATGAAGGAGATTATAATGTGGGTGGACTGTGTGAAGAACACTGTTCCTGCCTGCTGTATCTGCCCGATGGTAAGTCCGCGGACACCTATCTTGAAGAGGCTGATTTGGACATGCTCCCATTCCCACCGTTTCTGTTTCTCGCAGTTGTTCAGCTTGATGTCCTGCATACCCTGTATCAATTGGATGATCTTGTTCTGCTCTGTTGCTGACTGGTTGAAGCGTTTTATGTCAAGTTCTTTCCGATATTTCATGAAATATAGTATCCATGCCACATACAGGGAATTGCCGGCAAGGAAGATTAGCAGTATTCTGAGGTTGTAATGAGCAAGAATTCCAGTAAAGATGACGAAATTAGCAGCGGAGAAGATCATGCTGATTGAGTTTCCCATCAGGAAACCCTTAATTCGTCCGTGGTCACCTATGCGTTGCATGATGTCTCCGGTACGTTTCGTGTCAAAGAAGTGCAGGGGCATGTTCATCAGCTTGATTAGGAAGTCGGATATGAGCGAAATGTCTATTCTGGAATTGACATGCAAGAGTATCCACCCCTGAATATATCCTACACCGAGCTGCGTCAAGAAAAGCACAAGCTGGGCTATGAGTATCAATGTTATCAGGCTGAGGTTTCTTTCCCCTATGCCTCGGTCGACCATCGCCTGAGTTAGGAAAGGAAAAGCGATCTGTAGGAGGCTTCCGGTGAGCATGCCGAGTAGTAACTGTATGAACTGTCCTTTATACGGAAGCAGATATTTAAGGAAAAAAGAGAGGCTGTGTTTGTTCGTCTCTAGTTCATCACCACATGTCCCGAAGTTGGCATTTGGCTCCAGTAGCAATGCGGTTCCACATTCACGGTTTTCAGATTTTGTACTCAGCCAACATTTCAGAAACTCCTCTTTTGTATAGCAAAGGCGCTGGGACGCAGGGTCTGAGATGTAGATTTTGTATTTGTTTTTATGCTTCTTTATTCTATAGCAGACAACGAAGTGGTTTTGATTCCAATGAAGAATACATGGTAACGGCATGTCTTCTGCTAACTGTTTGAATGAAATACATACACCATTGGTTCGAAAGCCAATATATTCCGCTGCATCACTGATGCCAAGCATGGAGACTCCGTTTCTGGATATACAGCAATGTTTGCGCAACATTTCGGCAGAATACTCCTTCCCATAAAATTTTGCCACCATACGCAGTGATGCTGGACCACAATCTAATGCATCATATTGGTGGTAATGAGGAAATGGCTTTAACATGATTTTTGTTTTTTATAAAAATAGAACTTTTCTTCATTTATTTACATTATGGTTATACATATGTATAGATAGATTGTTGGCAGATTTATAAGGGTGAAATAACTTTATTTTATAATAAGAAAATTTCTTCAACTCTGAGAATAGATGTAATTCTTATTTTAAGTTCATACGATGTTTTATTTCTTCAGCAGAAGATAAACTGGTAATATCTTTTTCATAAAAAGAATAAAGTTTTTGTTGTAGAGAATTATGAGTACCGTTCATATCTCTTGGATGCGAAAGATGAAATAAATTGCCTTTGACACATTTAATTCTATAATTTAGATTCATCCAGCGTTCATAACGTTCCCAGTCTTCCGGTCCCCATCCATAAAATTTAAGATTCTCCATACCTGCGTCAATGTATTTTCTCTTATTCGCAATAAAAGCTCCTCCCTTCATTCCATATCCATAGGGGGATATCATCATATCGCTTGTTTCTTCTAGAAAATTCAAGTCTTCACTATATAGAAAAATCTGACGGATAATTTTAGTGGTGTCAAGAAACATACCGTCATATGGAAAAACTATATCATATTTATTGGTGCGTAAAAGTTCCACTGCTTTTCTTACTTGTTTTATTGGAAATATAACATCAGCATCCCAGATTGCTAAGAATTCAGTTTCTGTTTGAGCGACCATCATATTAATATATTTCGTCCGATAAAACACAGGGTCTTTATCTTTAATAAAATTATATTTGACGGATTTCGGCAAGATGGTTTTTAATAAGTTGTTATCATATTCGGAAGCTTCTGTTATAATAATATTAAGTTTGAAGTTGTTCATTAAATATTTAATGACAATGTGTAAATTTTCCAATCTTGTAATGGAATCAATTCTTACAGGTATCAATACTGTAAGGTCTTTCATGTCATATTTCATAAACTTTTGTTGCTTAAATGATTAATAAATAATTTTATACCACAATATCCGTCTATTGAATAATGTCTTTTCAGTAGTTCCTTGTCATATTCCAACCTGTTCCAAAATGAGGAGTTGATTATTCTTTGTTTTATGTAATGAGAGTCTAAATTTATATTTCTTGTATTGTTTATTTTGTTGTACATGTTGATCAATAGCCAAATAGCAATAATTCCGTTAACAGGGAATATGTTTTTATCCAATATTTCCTTTGTGAAAATATATTTTAAATCCAAGTCTCTTGCCAATCTTGATGAAAATTGTAACCAATCTTTATCTCCTGTTACATGATGCACAATGGATGTTGCAACCATTAAAGTAAGTCGGTTGGATTGCAACACAGGAGTTTGTGAGAATAGGAAATATTTCATTTCTTCAAGAATATGAAGTATTCGTTCCCTTTCAATTCCTAATTTATATATTTCGGTTAATAGATATAGATATATACAAATATCATATTTTAAGCTAAAAGGGTATGGTTCATTATAAAAGGTATCGCTTCTTTTTATATATATACTGTTGAATAAGTCTATAATACATTTTTCCAGTATAAGTTTTAATGATATGGATGTAATTTCTTTATATCTACATAAAAAATATATGAGTATATCTAACAAATAGTTGTTGTATATACAAGGCTGATTACTTTCCTGTATTAGACACATTTGTTGGTATATGTATATGTCAATATCTTTTAATATTTCGTTTATATTACCTTCTACATACTTCTTTTTTATTAGATAAGAGATACCTAAACCGATACCTGTGATTCCTGTTTCAATGTCTATCTTTTTGTTTTCATGGATTTCCTTAAGAACTTTTTTAAGTATATTGTCGCCAATTTTTATGTATTGGAGATTGCTATTTTCATTCCCTATAACATAAAAGAATATGCAGACTCCCATATCGCCTTTTAATAGGCTTGAATATTCAATTTGTTGGAGTGCTGTGAATATTTTTTTTTCCAATTTTGATGTTAGCATATAATGTTTTTTTTTATTGCTCAATATGTAGTAATACGGTTTGTTCACTTCTTTTTCGGCTTCTTGTTGAACTTGTACACGGCATGCAGGAGGACATACCGGGATAGAATGTTCGTATAAGTCTCAAAACGTCCCTGTGCATTGACAGTACGGACCACATTGTCCATCCTGCCAAGTATGTCGAATCCGTCAACCATCCATGTGAGCCTGCCTTTCAACATCGTGAATGAGAGCCTTGCATTCCATATCAGGTTGTCCGTGTTCATCGAACTTCCCTCATAGCCTCTTCTTGAGAACATTGTCAGGTCTGTAGACAGCTGCAGATGATATGGTAGATTGATGGTGGCAACCGCCCCATAGCTGAAGTTCACGGCATTGATCCGTTCAAAGTCCCTGCGGCCACTGTTGGAACTCTGCCATGTGCCATCGGCCTTGATTCCGACAAGTGATCCGCTCGCTGTCTTGTAGTTTAGCTTCAGCATCTCTTTGAGCAGTACCGTATGGACGGAACTTCCGACTGTGGCATAGTTTCCTGTCGCGCCCTCGCCTATGAGATCCACACTGTTTTGGTATTCCCCTCTTGTCTTCGTCGTGAGCGTCAGTCTGCGCATCTTGTCCAATGGGGTATCATAGTCGAAAGATACAGCTGCCGCCCAGTTCCCATCCACGTTCTCTGCACGGTAGGTACGGACACCGGTCGTGCTGTCGTAACTGTATCCCATTGCAATGGCATTGTCGGTACAGCGATATTCCATACGGAGCGACGCCATCGTCTGCCTCTGCCTGTCGCTCTTCCGGATAAGCCCGGTCAGCTCATAGCCAGTTTGGTTCTTCAGGCTGGGGTTTCCAATACGTATGTTCATCGGGTCGGTACTGTCGGTGACATCGATCATATTGACGAGGTCGGGAGTCTTCGTCTGCATGTTGAACATCAGCTGAGAAGTGACGGAATGGTCGTTGTTGCTCCAGTTCATGAGCCAGAACGGTGCAGTCAGCTTCATGGTATTCCTGACAACTGTCGTGTCCATGCAGCCCCTCTGATAGTCCAGACGCTGCCGCGTAGGTGTGACGAACAGCCGGGCATAGATATAGAGACTACCCTTCTCGTAACTTCTTCTCCATTCGACAGCTGGGACGATGTTGTGCGCCCCCTCATCATAGACGCTGTTGTAGCTGTTCGCCCTGTCTATTGTGCGCTCATACTCTGCTACGGAAGGGAGGATGCCGATGGCCGTGCCTCCACTGTTTGGAAGGCTGTCGAGCAGAAACAGCGACGAATTTTTAGTCCGGTGCTGGTGCTCATGTCCATAGCCCAGCGCAAGGCTTGTCGTTTGGCTCAGGCGGTAATGGTAGGTGGCGAATACCTTGTAAGAAAGCTGGCGGTTGGGGCGGTTCCTGAAATGCTGGTCACCCGATGCAGCCGTTTGGCCGCTGCTTCCATAGTTGATGACATAGCGGTTGAAGAAGTCGTCCTTTCCGCTTTCACCAGATATGCCGGCAGAGATGTCCACATGGTCGCTGCTCCCCCTGAACTTGACAGTAGCATCCGCAGTAAGGCTTCCCCTGAAACTGTGCCCCTTTCCGAGGGTCTGCTTGCGGTTGCGGTTGATGACGACTTTCCTGACAGAATCCGGCATGTCCGGTGAATACAGGTTTTCCAAAAGAGCGCGGTCAACACCGCGCTGCATTGCGGAGAAGGCTGCGTCCACGGACAGTCCATCCCGGTTGTAGCTGCTGTAGCTGACGGCCGGTTCCAGATGTATGTATGTTTGCTTCATCATCAGGTCGATGTAGTGCGAGGTCTTCAGGCTCAGATTCCTGTTCCCGGCCGTTGTCCTTGAATATTCATAGGTGTTGTTTTGTGGCAGGAAGTTGATTCTGTCCACATCTGTTTTCAGGTTCTGGTCACTGTGGGCCACCTCCACATTTCCGCTGACTTCAAACCGGCCTTTCCTGTCGCTTACGGAATAGTCCGCCCCGGCCTGCAGGTCTCTGTTTTCTCCCTTCTCCATCTGCTCAGGGCTCCAGTTCGTGTCCTGCCCCGGCTTCCGCCTGTCACTGAGGTTGTTGGCATTCCCATAGAAGGCCAGACGAGAAGCATCCGTGTAACGCATGGCGAAAAGACGGGCGAGGCCCCTGTCTCCGGTTCCGTAGCCGGCTTCCGCGTTTGCCACCGTCCCGACCGCATATTCCTTTTTCAGACGTACATCCATTACATAGCGCCTGTCCTCCTCCTTCTTCTCACCGAGGAACTCGCTCTTCTTTCCGTACTTGTCATAGACTTCGACCTGCTTCACGGTATATCCGGGCAGGTTTTCAAGCATGACTTCCGGATTCCCCCGGAAGAAGTCCTTTCCGTTGAGCAGCAGGCTTTCCACGAACTGTCCGTTGTGGTATATGCGTCCGTCGCTCCTTATCTCAACACCCGGAAGCTGGCGCACCAATGCGTCGAGCATCGAGCCTTCTGCCAGCAGAAAGGCATCCGCATTGTAGACGACGGTGTCCCCTCGGTTATAGAATTTCACTTTGCTGGCAACAATATCCACTTCCTTTATCATAATGGGATTCTCTCGCAAACCTATGGGAGGTATCTCACGGATGAACTCTCTCCTGCCGACATCTCCTATGGTATATTCCACGCAGGTCGTCTTGTAGCCCATGAAGCTCACCCGGAAAATATAGGTGGCATTCTGCTTTGGGACGGTGAAGGAGAAGTTGGAGCTGTAGCCTTCCTGCCCATTCTTTACCCAGTGGTTGTTGGGGGATTGCGAAGCCAGAATAGTACTGTCGCCGGAAAGCAACTGGACGGTAGCCCCGGGAAGGTCCTTCCGGGTTTGGGAATCAATGATTCTACCCTTCAACTGGAGGGATTCCTTTGCCTTGTCTTGGCCACGTACAATAGCCAGCCCCATAAGGAAGAATGCAAGTAACACAGAATATCTCATAAATTATTCTTCTGTTTAATTTTATAGTGGCTGTAAAGAAAACTTTTCAGATTCTTTTTTACTAAAGGACAAACTTCAATTGTCTTGTCTTCATAATCGCGCTTTATTCGTTGATAAGGACATCCACCATCACATATAGGCAAGAGTGCACAGTCTTTGCATTCTTTATCGTCAAAAGGGTCTGAGGCTACTAAATATTTTAAAAGTAATGATTCGTTGGTAATTCTTCCATCCAAATAACCATAGATCATATCCTTATTTCCTACATCATTCCAGCATTTATATAATTCACCTTCTGGCCCGATAACTATAGAGTTCGGGTTGCGTACACTACATCCTCTTCTATGTGTAGGATAAAAGTTTGAGAATATTAAACCATATTTTTGAAATAAATTCATGATGTAATCATATTGCTCTGCCGAATTCATAACACATTTGTTACTATTATTAATATTATCAACAAATGCAGGAGATAGGAGTACACCTGAAAATTCTTCTGTGCTAAAAAACTTATATAGCTGAATAAGGTTTTCTTCATTTGTTTTGTCTATATTTATTCTTACGCTTAAACGGATTTGTGGACAAAGGACACGCACTCTCCTTATATTATTAATAATTTTTTCAAATGTAGGTTTGCCATTCTTTAAACATCTACGACTATCATGAACATCTGCTAAGCCGTCTATTGTTATCTGTATGGATTTTATCCTTAACTCATCTAATTTTTTTATGACATTGTCCGTTAACAAGTAGCCATTTGTAACAATACCGGCTTCATAATCTAATTTTAATTTAAGGATTTTATCTGTTAATGACACAATTCTGTTGAAGGCCAATAATGGTTCTCCGCCAAACCATGCAACATTTATTTTGTTAATATTCTTGTAGTCCTTTATGAAGGCAATTAAATCTTTTTCGACCTCGTCGGTCATATATATGTGTGCATGATTGTTCTCAAAACAATATGGACACGCAAAATTACAATCCAAAGTGGAATTTATAGTCAACATCAATTGTTGATTCGAAAAATTCTTCCAAGAAGAAATATATTTTAATTTTAAAAAGGTATCTCTGTCATCGTTTACAATAGCTTTTATGTCTATAAGCTGTTGAATAATGCTACTTTCTGGTAAATCTACTTTCTGACCTGGAGTTAGATTGTTGATGCTATAATAAGTGTCTTCATCCAATTCTGCAAAAGAATTAGATGCTGAATTATATAGAAAGAAGTGTGTCCCTTCTTGAAATAGACTATTGTATTTTGACCAAATCATAATATTTCACTTTTTTGTTGGATACCAAGAGAAATCTTGGTATCCAACATTTGGATTATTTACCATGAATAGCATCCACATCTTATAGTGGTAGATGAATGACATGAAGGGCCATTACTGTAGTTGTCACAATGATTTCCTCTTAGAACTTCACAAGATGTCCCACCAAATAACATAGCCATTGATTTTGCATCCAGACGAATGTCGTCAATTGGACGTTCGATTAATTTAATCTTTCCGATTTTCATTTGTTTTCTTTTTTTGTGTTAATATTCCAGTCACTTCTTTTCTAATAATGGATTTTATCCACCTATTATCATTCTAAATACCGAAAAGTTATATTTAGAACTAATTATGAACATTGGTTTAATGAATTTTGATTTGCAAACATTTATAAGATTTTTATTAATTATATGTATTATTTATTTTATCCTGTTTCTGAAGTACTCGATAGTTTTTCCAAGTCCTTCATCCAGCCCGATCTGCGGTGACCATCCGTTCAGCCTCTTCATCGCCAAGGATATGTCTGGACGTCTTCTGCGCGGATCATCTTGCGGAAGCGGCATCCTTGTTATTGCAGATTTAGAACTGGTCATCTCTATAATCTTTTCGGCAAGTTCCATGACGGTAAACTCGCATGGATTGCCGATATTCACAGGACCTACAAAGTCGTTTCCTGTGTCCATCATACGAATGATGCCCTCAATCAAGTCATCCACATACTGGAAGGAGCGGGTTTGTGTGCCGTCGCCGTTGACGGTGATGTCCTTCCCTTTCAGTGCCTGTACTATGAAATTGGAGACCACCCTTCCGTCCTCTGTGTTCATGTTGGGACCATACGTATTGAATATTCTGATGATTTTCACGTCTGTGCCCCGACTCCTGTGGTAGTCGCAGAACAGGGTCTCTGCGCTGCGCTTGCCCTCGTCATAGCAGCTGCGTATGCCGTTTATGTTTACGTTGCCCCAATATTCCTCCTTTTGCGGATGTACGGCCGGATCTCCATACACCTCGCTTGTAGAGGCGAGCAGGATACGTGCGTTCTTCTTGCATGCCAGCTCCAACAGGTTCATGGAACCGATAACGCTGGTGCGGAATGTTTGTATCGGGTCCTTCTGGTATTGTACAGGCGAAGCCGGACATGCCAGATTGTATATCTCGTCCACCGGGCCATCCACATTCATCTCCAATGTGATGTCACATTCCTTGAAGCAGAAGTGTGTATCTTCCAACATGCATGATATGTTGTCTATGCTGCCGGTGGAGAGATTGTCGATGCAGACCACATCATGGCCGCTACGGAGCAGCCGGCGACATAAGTGTGATCCCACAAAACCGGCACCGCCTGCTATTATCGATCTTTTATTTCGCATATTGATAGCCATTGGTAATTATCATTTTTACTCTGTTTTTTCGTTAGTATAGTTATAAAGTTATGATGAACAGACGAGTCGGGATGTATCCATCCGAGACTCCAAACACCATGACCGATGGTTTTACAACATGTACCTACCATACAATATCAGCGGTATACTCCGTGTCTCCTGATATAGGAACAATTACCACCGTATAGTTTCCTTCACCTCCATATTCATTGAAATCAATATCAACCGAATCTGCCGCATATATATAGTAAACCATCTCACCTTCACTGTAAACAGTAATGTATGCCCCATCATTGGCTACGGGTGTAAGATCTATTGTAAGCACTCCATCGGGAGTGAGGATGCCATAAATTGTTTCGTCAGGTTCCGTAAGGGAAAACTTGTTGATTATTCCCGTGTCATCTCCCCAATTTACACTTCTTATAAATACAATATTCCGGTTGGAAGGGTTCTTTGGAAAAGCGATAGTACCAGTAAATGGAATCACAAGCATGATGCATGCCAAAAAAATTCTGATATTCTTTTTCATAATGTTTTTTTTTCGTTCGATGCAAAATTATGCAAAAAGCAATGACAAACCAATCATAGATTACATGCAATATTGATAAATATCTAAAAATCAATATGTAATTTTTTTCAAAATACCCAAATTGTAATCGAGGAAAAGAACTGTAATGGTGATTTCAGTCCAAAAAACTATATAAAATATCGATTTTTTCTTTTGTTGAACCCCGAAACACTGCAGGGTCGCATTATTTTTGTTCGGACATTTTATGCAGAAGCATTTCTATGGATTCATTCTTCTCTTTTTGCTTGGACAGCTTGGTCTTCAGCCTGCTTTTCGCTGTCCTGTATGCCGTGACCGATTGAAAATCCAGAATCCGTACGATGTCCTCCTCTGCCAGATTCTTCGCATAAATCAGGATGCAGATGGCTCTGTTCCGCTCATTGAGATCTGGGAGTGCGGACATTATGGCATCCATGAAATCCATGTTGTTTTTGTCCTCTTCCATCAGCGCATTGACCAAGGAAACATAATATTCCTTCAGAGCACCTTTCACTCTAACTGACCTGTCGAATATTTTCAGCAGGGCAGTATCAGAAAACACAGGATGCCCTTTTTCTTGGGAAGATGTACTCGCCATGTCTGCCATTTCCTCCACGTCTGTATTCTTCTGTCTGTCGGAACATGTCTTTGGGGAATCTGCATCTGTCCTTGAACATTCTTTCTCTTCATGTTCTCCGCAATGCGCATCACTCTTTTCCTTCTGTCGTCGTTGTTCCTGTCTTGTATGCCGGGGCCTTCCATATACAACCGTCAAACCGACAGACAATATGGTGGCAAAACATATAATTACATATATGTATACATTCCGTTCTTCCACCATTTCTCTGCCTTTCATCCGTTCGTCCACGCGGATAATGTCCTTTTGGTCAGAAAGGTTGTTGACTATACTGTCATATCTCAAGAACAGTTTCTGGTATTTATAGGCGGAGTCAATCTTTCCGTTCTCCTCATAATGCCTGTGGAGCGTACGCGACATGATCATTCTTGTGTTAAGTTCTGCAGAACTGTCGCCCATAACGATTTGTGCAAGACTGTCGCCCTCTTCGTCCCTGCCCGATCGGTAATACAATTCTGCAAGATTGGCCATGATATGTGAGCTGCGGTTTCCGCTGTACCCAAGTGCCTGCTGGAGGTTATACTCTATCTGTTCTGTACTGTCCGGACAGTATTTCTCCATTACCATTGCCAAATTATTGTATACACTCTCAGAGTCCGAGGAATCGGCCTCCTCTTGGTATGTTAATGCGCGTCTAATATGGCAGAAGCATGAATCCTTTTCGTCCAATCTGTAGAAAAGTAAGGAAACATGGTTCTCTGAGTTTGCAATGAGTCCGGCTCTTTTTGTTTCCATTGCACATAACAACTCCCTCTTGAAATGTTTGAGTGAATTTTCATACAAGTCTTTTTTCAGATATATACATGCAATATAATATTGCATCACTCCTTTGAAATACGGATGCGGCAGTTCGTCTATATTTTCCTCAGCCTCCAACAGTATTTTCATTGCCTCAGTGAACTGCTCTTCCTCGTACAGTCTGATTCCGTGAAAAAGCTTTGCCATGCACAATTCGGATTTTGTGGATTCTATCTTCTTTTCTATATAATGGGTGTACGTATATTCTTCCAAATCCTTGTCTATTTCCTTGTATTTCACATAGTGGGCGGCATTGTACAGCAATGCCTGGCGAGGTGTCCGCTGTTCTGAAACGAGAGCCATGGCACTGTCAGGATTGTCGAACAGGAGCGCTTCCGCACGATCGAGTTGTGCCGAAGAAGGCTCCCGGCTGCAGCACAGGCAGACAACAAGAGCGACAGCGAGGGCGAATAGCGCCTTCGCTGCGGATAAGGAGATGGTATGCCTTGGGTGTCCGGTATGTATTCTCATTCCATTATTCTCTATGCTGTGAATTTCTTCTGTATTCCAATGGATGTCTGACAGCTGTTGGGGCATTTCCACCCGGCCATCGTCATGCCATCCCATAGTTCCTGCCATGAAGAACGAGGGTGCCGAAATATGCAGATTACAACTTTGTTCTCATAATTTTAGAGGCCAGTCTTCGTTGCGAATTTACTGTTTTGCCTTGATTCCGCCAAAATTGTGGTACGAAAACTTTACACATATTTTACACATTTTGCGATCTGAACATCGAAACTCTTAAATTAAACTATTTTTTTCTTGAATTTTCTACACTTTTGTGTATTTATGTGATTAAGTTTTTGCAGATGAGCCTGTGAATATCCCTACAAAAGTAGCTGTCTTTCTCAAAGGCATTTCTTCTTTCTTTTTGACACTAAGTCCACCCATAGCAGACGGAATTTTATTAACATAATTAAGATTTATTTACACTCATTTAATTGCTAAATTTTTGAAGCTTTACTGATAAACAATTGATAATCAATGAAATATTATTTGGGCAAAACTATGCAGTTTCAGGCGCAAGGAATACAGGTTGGGACAAAAATAGGATGTACTGATAATCAGCAAGTTATTAAATTCCCTATCCAAGATTCCTGTTTTTCGCCGCCAAAACCCATCTTTGTTTTTCGTGGCATTGAAAAATTAGATTTTGTTTTTTTAAGAATTGAATCTGGACAATTTCAGATTTCAGCCCGAAAAACGGACGTTTTCAAACTCGTTCACCTTGAAAATAAATTTCGTTCGCCTTGAAATATTTTTAAAGCGCCTTTTAAACAAATTTGGTGCACCTTGAAAATTTATTTTCAGCGTACTCTTTTTTCAGACGAAGCATGCGCAAATGCAAATAAATGTGTCTTTTTGGAATGCGAATTATATTATTTTTACATTTGGAGTTCAAGGCCTGAAAATGGCCTTAGAATTGCGCAAATGGAACTTTGGTAAGGTTTGGTCGATTTTACGCGATTCTCGGAGCCTTGAATTTTAACATTTCAGATTGTCACAAAAACTTGACTTTTATGAAGATATTGCGGATAAAAAAATTGAATAGCAGCAGCTTCTCTTGTGTTTTTTTGTATCTTTGTCTGCTTTATGTTTTCATTATCTGTTAAAGATTAGAAAAACATACGAGATTGTTTCCTTTTTTTAGAGAACTACCTTCCCGGAAATCAGGTGCTGTAATATGAATATCTTTATTTTCGATTCTACTTTTGACGGACTTCTTACTGCTGTATTCGATGCTTTTTTCAGACATGTTTTTCCGGACATGCTGGTTGCCGAAGGTGAACCTCTTCCGCTGTTCTATGATACGGTGCATTCCGTTGTCACAGATGAACAGAAAGCGGCGAGAGTATGGAAGGCTGTGGAGAACAAACTTTCATGTCAGGCGGCAACATGTCTCACTGTAAGCTGGCTGTCGGAGATGACAGAGCTGTATATGCCCTTGTTCCGCTATATTTGTAAAGCCGTAAAGGCCGGACAAAGCATAGAGACGAATTTTGCTGATGCTGATGTACTGGCTGTCACCAATATTTTCAGGAAAGTGCGTTATGAGCGTCTGCGTATGATGCAGTTTCTGCGATTCCAGAAAGCGAAGGACGGGACCTATCTTGGTGTGATATGCCCCGACTACGATGTCCTTCCGCTTGTAGTGCCTCATTTCCGCGACAGGTTTGCAGACCAGCCGTGGCTTATTTATGATGTGCGCCGGAGCTATGGGTATTATTTTGATGGTACTCCTGTGGGTGCTGCTGTGCGTGTTGAATTTGCTGAAGATGAAGGGCTTCCTTTTCGTGTTGACGACGGCAGGCTCCGTGAAGATTTGCTTGCCGACAATGACAAGCTGTTTCAGGAACTTTGGCGAACATATTTCAAGGCGATATGTATACGTGAACGTCTTAATCCCGGAAAGCACAGGAAGGATATGCCTGTCAGGTATTGGAAATATATGACAGAGAAGCAAGGGTAGGTGGTCTGACCGCATCCGGTTATTCTTCTGTAATTAAAAATGGCCTCTGAAATGCGGTTCATGCAGGAAATTTACATGCTTGTGCAACAAAAACAGCATGTTGCATTGCCGCTTTTCACTTGATTTTTCATATATTCGCAAAAAATATATAAAAGAATTATGACTGATATTCACGAATTTGACGATATACGTCCTTATACCCGGGAAGAGTTGCCTGCTGTGTATGCCCAGCTTCTTGCGGATCCGAGTTTTCAAAATGTAATATCCATTGTATATAAAGATGTTCCGTTCGAGACCGTTTCCCGGTTGATGCTCAGTTGCCAGACCGCCGATGAGTTCCAGAAAAAATGTGTCTATCCCGTGCTTCAGAAATTGGTGGCAAAAGCAAGTACAGGTATGGAGGCCGATTTTTCCGCGATTGAGTGTGAAAATGACAGGCCGCATACTTTTATATCCAATCATCGTGACATTGTACTTGATTCAGCTCTCCTTTGTTGGGCTTTGCTCGACGACAATATGAAGACGGTGGAGATTGCTATTGGTGACAATCTGCTGATACATCCGTGGATAAAGAATTTCGTGAGGGCAAACAAGTCGTTTATCGTCCGGCGTGCTTTGACTATGAGACAGATGCTTCTTGCTTCAGCCAAGATGTCGAGATACATGCATTTTGCGGTGAATGAGAAGCGTGAAAACATTTGGATTGCGCAGCGCGAAGGACGTGCGAAGGATTCCGACGACCGTACCCAGGAGAGCGTGCTGAAGATGATGGCTATGGGGGGTGAAGGTTCTGTCATCGAAAGGTTGAAGGGGCTTAATATCGTGCCGCTTTCCATTTCTTATGAGTACGATCCTTGCGATTATCTGAAGGCTGTAGAGTTTCAGCACAAACGCGATATCCCGGGATTCAAGAAGAGCAGGCAGGATGATCTTGACAATATGCGGACGGGAATCTTCGGATATAAGGGGCGTATACATTACCATGTGGCTCCGTGTATCAATGATTGGCTTGATACCATTGATCCGGAGACTCCGAAGACTGAAATCTTTGCTATGGTGGCCGGACATATAGACCGTGAGATACATTCAAACTATCGGTTGTATGCCGGCAATTATGTTGCTGCCGACAATCTGAATGAGATTGACAAGGCGGAGGGTAATCCGTGCCGTTATGAAGAGGCTCGTCCGTTCTCCGCATATTATACTTCTGCCGAGCGTGATGTATTCAATGCGTATATCGAGAAGAAGATGGCCATGATTGAGATGCCGGATAAGGATGAATGTTATCTTCGTCGGCTCATGCTTCTTATGTATGCCAATCCTGTCTTTAATCATGAAGCTGCTGTCGGTAGGTAAGAAATTGCTGTCGGTAGGTGAGAATTTGCTGTCGGTAGGTGAGAACTGTATGTTTGCTCGCATTCTTGTGTTGCTTTTGTCTGCCAGTGTCTTTCTCTCTTGCTCCGAGGAAGAGGCTTATCCTTCTGTCGTGACGGAATTTGTGGATGCGTTGACTGACGGGAACGGGATGGTGGCTGTAATCCGTACCGATGATGGCGGTATTTATCCGATAACTTCTCAGATAAAGACAGGCTCACCGGATTCTTTGTACCGTTGTCTTTGCATCTATGAGCTTGGAACGGATGGTGAGGCATACGTGTATAGCATGAAGCATGTTTTTTCTGCAGAGCCGGAGAACAGTTCTGTTCTTTTCTCTCATCCGCAGGATCCGGTTAAGATTACGAGTGTGTGGAGGAAAGGTGATTATATAAACATGAACATCGGTGTTCTTACGACAAATGCCGGAAGGCATGGTTTTGCATTTTGCGAAGATAGTGTGCGTGTGGATATTTCCGGCTGCACATCCGTATATCTTAGCCTGCTTCATCTGCGTCCCGAAAATGATGCTGAGTCGTATACGGAAAAAGTATATATGAGTATGCCGGTACGTAGATATGCGTATGCCGATACGATAGTTTTCAGTATAAACAGCTATGATGGATTGAAGGTCTTCAAGTATTGATGCATGGGAAGTGACGAAGTCTGTTGTTTTTGCCGGTATATTCACAGACTTCTCCGGTGCTATCGTGCCATGCCTTCCTGACTTGGGAGAGGAGTCCGGTTGCCTTGTCCGTTGTAAATGCTGTTGTATTGATAATCATTTGTTTGGTTCGTTGTTGATGTTTCAACGAACTGGATAATCAAGGAGGATGTGCCGAAAAAATTACTGTTTCAGCACATCCTCCTCCTGTTTTTCACGTACACAGGAATAAGAGTTCCTGTGTACTGTGTATGTCCTTGATTCCTTGATGTCTTTATGTCGTCCGGTTATTTTACCAGCTCAAGAGTATCTTTGGCAATCATCAGCTCCTCGTCAGTAGGGATGACGCAGACTGTCACCTTGGAGTCATCAGCAGAGATGATGGCCTCTGTCGACCTGCATGAACGGTTCTTCTGCTCGTCCATCTTGACACCCATAAACTCCAGTCCTTCCGTGGCGCCTTCACGAACCTCCCACTGATTTTCTCCCGCTCCTCCGGTGAAGAGTATCACATCGACTCCGCCCATAGCTGCTGCATATTCACCGATGTATTTCTTTATATGGTAAGTGTACATGTCCTTGGCGATGCGTGCGCGTTTGTTGCCGTTGGCAATTCCTGCAAGGATGTCGCGGAAGTCGTTCGAGAGCCCGGAAACACCGGCGAGACCCGATTTCTTGTTCAAGAGGTCGGAAAGCCCTTTGCTGTCGAGATGCTCCTTGTCCATGATGAAAGTGACAGCACCGGCATCTATGTCGCCGGAACGTGTACCCATCATCAGGCCCTCCAGGGGAGTGAGTCCCATTGAGGTGTCCACACACTTGCCGTCCTTTACTGCTGCGATAGAAGCGCCGTTTCCGATATGGCAAGTGATAATCTTCGTTCCTTCAGGCCGGATGCCCAAAAACTCGCATACGCGCTGTGAAACATAGCGGTGGCTTGTGCCGTGGAATCCGTAGCGACGTACACCATACTTTTCGTAGAGTTCGTATGGAACGGCATACATGTATGCGTAGTCCGGCATGGTCTGATGGAATGCTGTGTCGAACACGCCTACCTGTGGTATTTCCGGAAGAAGGGCTTTCACTGCATTGACACCCTTGATGTTTGCGGGGTTGTGCAGCGGAGCCAAATCGTTGCATGCAGAGAAATCCGCCATTACCTCGTCTGTGAGGAGTACGCTCTTGTTGAACTTCTCTCCTCCGTGCACCATGCGGTGGCCTACGGCATCAAGCTCGTGCAAGTCTTTCAATACGGCATATTCTCCGGTTGTCAGTACCTGAAATATGAACTGCACGCCTTTTGTGTGCTCCGGTATAGGCTCGTTGATCTGTACCTTTTTGCCGTCTGCGAGTTTGATTTTGATGAAAGAGTCCGGAAGTCCGATTTTTTCGATTCCTCCAGAAGTGATGACCGAATGGTCGTCCATATTGTAAAGGGCATATTTGATACTTGAACTTCCGCAGTTGAGGACTAATATTTTCATTGTCTTTTGCCTGTTTTTTTGTTTGTTTTTTTGAATTTTGCTTTGACCTTCGGAGAACTGCATGCTCCTCTGTTATTTCTTTGCGGCTATTGCCTGGTTTGCAGTGATGGCAATCATCTTGTATACGTCATCGACAGAACATCCGCGGCTGAGGTCGTTCACCGGACGTGCTATACCTTGGAGTATAGGGCCGATGGCATCTGCATTTCCGAGACGCTGTACGAGTTTGTAGGCGATGTTGCCCACTTCAAGGTTAGGGAATACGAGTGTGTTTGCATGTCCTGCAATCGCGCTGCCCGGAGCTTTTGATTCACCCACGCTTGGCACGAGAGCGGCATCAGCCTGAAGTTCACCGTCTATCTTAAGCTCCGGAGCAAGTTCTTTGGCGATTTTCAATGCTTCTGTTACCTTGTCCACCACTTCGTGCTTTGCGCTTCCCTTTGTTGAGAACGACAGCATGGCGACACGTGGTTCGTCGAATCCGGCAACGGCTTTGGCTGTACCGGCTGTACATACGGCAATCTGTCCAAGTTGTGCTGCGTCAGGTGCCGGCGTTACGGCTACATCGCCCACGACGAGAACACCGTTCTCACCATACTGGGGAGTTTGGGTGATGAGCAGCATGGCTCCGCTCACGCAAGTGATGCCCGGAGCTGTCTTTATGATTTGCAACGCCGGACGCAAGACATTGCCGGTTGTGTTGCGTGCACCTGCAAGCTGTCCGTCTGCATCGCCTGCCTTGATGATGAGGCATCCGAGGTAGAGTGGGTCCAGCACTTTCTGGCGCGCCTCTTCTATGGTCATGCCCTTTTTCTTGCGCAGTTCGCAGAGCAGCTGGGCATACTCCTCCTTCTTTGGGTGATTCTCCGGGTCTATGATGGTTGCCTTACCTATATTTTTCAGATCAAGCTTGTCGGCGAGAGCGTTGATTTCCTCCGGATTGCCGATGATGATAAGCTCTGCTATTCCGTCTGCTAAGGCACGGTCGGCTGCTGTGAGTGTACGTTCCTCTGTTCCTTCAGGAAGCACAATTCGCTGTTTGTCAGCTTTCGCGCGTTCAATGATACTGCTGATTAAATCCATGTTTTTTGTATTTTATAGTTAGATTGTTTTGCTTTTGCACATATTTCAGAATCTGAAGATTATACCTATATAAACGGCGGATAATTTACAGACATGCAAATTTAAGCATACATTCCGAAAAGAGAAAATAAGGTTTGGTTTATTTTTCCGATGTTTTTGATTTTATTGAGGGCTGTTTGGATTTTTATGGGCTGTATGTTAAGAGATGCTGTGACAAATTCCGGTTATTTTAGAGGGTGTCATCACAGAGTCTTCTCGTGATTTTAAGTTGATGTATTCACAGACTCATCTAAATCACGGGAGATGTCTGTGATACCATCCGCCTAAAATACAAAATCCTGTGTACTTGCATGCTTGGAGAGGCTGCACCGGAAAGATGAAATCACTGTTTTGAATAATCAAAATTACCGCACTTTTTTCTGAAATCAGCACTGCTGATTGTAAAAACTGCACTGCTGATTATACAATCTACACTGCTGATTTTACAATCAGCAGTGCTGATTTCAGAAAAAAGTGCGGTGAAAACGACTTTTCAGTGGAGCGAATTTAAATTTTTGCAGGCCGTAACATGATGAAATTCAATGCGCTACAAAAGCAAACTTGTTTGGACGGAAATCAAAACACCGTTCAAACAAAAAAATAATGGATTTTAAGTATGGAACAATAGTAAAATAAGAATGGCAGATGAGCTTGTCGTGAGATGCGAGAAGACATGTTTTTCTGATGGATACAAGCAAAACCATAAGAGAAGTCTGTGAGAACACCACCTGAAACACAAGTATCCTGTGCATCCATATTCTTCGTCTTCAAAGAAAAGAAAGAGATTATGCATTGCGGATATTTGTAGCCGAAAATTTTTATAACTTTGCAAGCGGATAACAATTTTATGTACTGTTTCTTGTGGCATGAGCCTTGCAACAGGCCTCAGAACAGGCAATAGACTCATGAACAAAGAGGCTCTATATTCCTTATATGAATAATAAGTGTTATTCGGAAACAAAAACCAGAAACAATATGAAACCATTCAAAAAATTAGCTGTCAGCGACAGAGATGTGGTTCAGCGCTTCACGATGAACAGCGGACGGATGACGGCAGATATGCTTTTTGCAAACATGTGCGGTTGGCAGCATATCACAAACATGGGGTATGCCATTGTGGAAGATATGCTTGTGATACGTGGCAGCATGAACGGCTGTTTCATGTATTCCCTGCCGATCGGCCGGGGAAATCTGCGCTTCGTACTTATGCAGATGCTTGAAGATGCGGAAAAGCTCGGGATGAAGTGCCGGATATTCGGAGTGCCGGAAGATAAGATAGAGGAAATCGAGCGTGCCATGCCGGGGCATTTCGATTTCTGTGCCGAAGACAGCAATTCCGATTATATTTATACAAGGGAAAGCCTTGTCGCTCTTGCCGGAAAGAAGCTGCAGCCCAAGCGCAACCATGTCAATAAATTCAACAAGCTGTATCCTGATGCGCGTTTTGTGGAGTTGACGGAAGAGCTTGTCCCTGCATGCAGACAGTTGGAGAAGCGCTGGAATGACGAACAGCCGGAGAGTGAAAGCTATATCTCGAAGGCAGATGAATTGCAGTTTACCAACTTCATACTTGACAATTTCAGGGCGCTCGGTCTTCGTGGCGGAGTGCTGCTTGTAGGCGATGAAGTTGCAGCATTTACAGTAGGAGGACCGATTAGTGACAAAGTATTTGACGTGTGTGTGGAAAAGGCTTCTCTGAAATATGAAGGTGCCTATGCGGTAGTCAACCAGCTGTTTGCCGCTTCAGTGCCGGAAGAATTTGTCTATATAAACCGTGAAGAAGACATGGGTATCGAGGGGCTGAGGCATGCCAAACAGTCATATCATCCAAATATGCTGGCAAAGAAATATGTGGCAGTGCCGCGTATGAACTTCGGACAATCCATTTTCTGCAATAACGAGAAGATGATTCCGCCTCCTTCAAACGAAACTTTTCTGACCCAAAAAGCCCGGTAGCAGGATGCGGTCCGTTACTCGTAGCGAGGCTGTCGAAGTGTCGCGCAGACTATGGGAGCAGTCGTTTCCTGACGAAGGAGATTATACAGACTTCTATTTCAGTCGGAGATGTTCGGAGAATGTGGTATTGTGCCTGCACGAAACGGATGGCGCTTATGTGTCCGCCTTCCAGCTGTTTCCCTATGACATGAAATTGGCAGGCAAGAACATCGGCATGTTGTATATGTCGGGGGTATGTACCCGTCCTGATATGCGCGGAAAAGGCGAAATGAGTGCCTGCATAAAGAAGAATCTGAGCCGGATGACAGGTGGCGATGCGGCCTTTGTATTGTTGATACCAGCCACCGAAGGACTGTTCGGATACTACCGCCATTTCGGTTTTGTGGAGGCTTCTGCAAGACGGATTGTGGAATATGATGCCGCAGAACAATGCTTCGCCTCCGGTGACTTGAATGTTGAGATGGAAGATATTCCGTATGGCCTGATGCAGGAGGAACACAAGCAGCGGTTGTATGGAGTGTTCAGACAGTATTGGGAGATGCAGCAGAATGTGGTGATGCATCATGAAGAAGACTTCCGGACCGTGCTCGATGCGTATGCAGCAGACAATCTTCGTGTGGTGATGGGATATATGCCACATGAAAAAGCAAAGCCGGTTATGGCAGCTGTGTTCTCCGACCGTCGCTCGGAAGTCTTTGTGCACGACTGGGCCGCAGTCGGAGGGAGAGATGCGGAACACTTTCTTTTCCGGTATCTGTGGCGCCGTTTTGCCGCATTGTCGACCGAAGATTGCAAAAATGTCGGCAAACCGTTGAGGATGTTTTCGTATACGGATTCACCATTTACGATGGCAAGAGTGCTCAATGCGGGCAAAGCCATAGAATTTTATTCGGAAACGAACGGATATGCAGAATTGGGGGTACACCTCAGTGACGGCTTGCTGGCCGGCAACTCCGGATTTTACTTTTTCCGTTCCGGACACGTGGCGAAAACATGCACTCCGCTTGAAGGGGTGACATATAGGGACATGACGGTTGGGGAGCTTGCCGGAGAAATATTCGGACATACAGAGTTGCGTGCCTCGTTCATGCTGGATTATTGACTCCCGGATTTGTTCCCGGTCTGGGGCAAAAGCAGGTTGAGGAGACAGGTGTATACATAGGACATTCTGATGCCGTTGTTGTGTATAGGCATATGTTTGCACGCAAAACGGTGCAATGCCTGAATTGCCGCAAAACTTGATCGGGATTTGAGCAGAAGAACAGATACGCATATTCGGATGACGGTGAGTATCGGGAGTGCAAAGCGGAATCTGGTGACCCACATGCGGAACATTCCGAAAAGTGGCAGAATGTACAGATAATATATGAAAAATTCTTAACTTTGCACCCGAAAACATTAGGTTATAGTTTTTTACAAGCTTTTCAATAAGCAAAAATCAATAAATAAAGTATTATGGCTTACAATTTGCTAAAAGGTAAAAGAGGTATTATTTTCGGTGCTTTGAACGATGCTTCCATTGCTTGGAAGGTTGCGGAACGCGCTCATGAAGAAGGAGCACAGATTGTTCTTACCAATACGGCTGTGGCTTGCAGGATGGGTACGATAGCGGAATTGGCGAAAAAAACAGATGCTGCGGTTATTGCGGCAGATGCAACGAGTGTGGAAGATTTGGAGATGCTTTTCTCTGAATCCCAGAAAGCTCTCGGAGGGAAAATCGACTTTGTTCTTCACAGCTGCGCCATGAGTGCGAATATGAGAAAGAAGCGCACTTATGATGATCTCGATTACAGCCTGTTGGACAAGACTCTGGATATTAGTGCTATAAGTTTCCATAAGATGCTTCAGGTTGCCAAGAAGATGGATGCAATCAATGAGGGCGGTTCCGTGCTTGCACTTACATACGTGGCTTCTCATCGTACATTCTTCGGCTATAACGACATGGCGGATGCGAAGTCCTTGCTTGAAAGCATCGCGCGCAGCTTTGGCTATATATACGGACGTGAGAAGGGTGTGAGAGTGAACACCATTTCCCAATCGCCGACATTTACCACTGCCGGAAGCGGTATAAAGGGATTTGATGGCCTGTATGACTTCAGTGACCGCATGTCGCCGCTTGGAAATGCAAGCGCTGATGAATGTGCGGACTATTGTGTGGTAATGTTCAGCGACTTGACAAAGAAGGTTACAATGCAGACTTTGTTCCATGACGGCGGATTTTCCAATATGGGCATGTCGCTCCGTGGTATGACCCAGTACAACAAGAGCTTCATTGATGAGAACCGTGATGAGAATGGAAAAATAATCTATGGATAAGGTTTTGGGGCCAGGACTTTGGATAAAGGAAGAATGGGATATCTTTGACGGATAGTTCTTTTGCGGACTCTCCCCAAAGAATGCAGCAGGCGCGCGACAGATACAGTGTTTGTCGCGCGCCTGCTGCAAATGTGCGTACATGGCCGGGCATGCAGACCCGACAGACTGTACAGACAGGGATGGACGAGATTTGGTGCATACAGACTCTTCTTGCTTGGGGACTTTGTGATTTTTGCTGGTGTATTCGCAGATTCCTCTTGTGGTTTTGATGGTTGTAAGTTGTTGTATTCACAGACTCCTCCGTCGCTTCGCGCCACCTCCCCTAACTTAGGGGAGGAGCCTGGTTACCTGTTCGGTGTTAATGCTATTATATTAATAATCATGATATTACCTTGCTGTTGGCTTTTCAGCGAGCAAGGTAACTAAGCTCCTCCCCTAAGTTAGGGGAGGTGGCGCGAAGCGACGGAGGAGTCTGTGAATACATCTGCAAAAACAGTTGATTTTCTCAGGAATATTTCTTCTTTCTTTTTGACACAAAATCCATCCATAACAAACGGAACTTTATTAACATAATTAAGGCTCATTTACACATGCTCAACGAACGATTTTTAAAAGTTTTATTGATAAATGATTGAAAATCAATAAAATGCTATTTTAGTCAAACTGTGCAGTTTTAGACACAAAAGGTACAAGTTGTGATAAAATAGGATGCGTTGATAATCAGTAGGTTATAAAAATCTTTATCCAATATTCCTGTTTTTTGCCACCAAACCCTATCTCTGTTTTTCGTGACATTGAAAAATCCGATTTAATTTTTTTAAGAAATGAATTTGCGACACACCGGATTTCGGCCCGAAAAACGGACTTTCTCAAACTCGTGCACCTTGAAAATAAATTTTGTTCACCTTGAATTTTTTTTCACAAGGCACTTTAAAACTATTTTCAAGGTGAACGAATTTTATTTCCAGCGTACTCTTTTTTCAGACGATGCACGCACAAATGTGAATAAATGTATCTTTTAAAGACGAAAATTGTATTATTTTTACATTCGGCCTTCAAGGCCTGAAAACGGCCTCAGAATCGCACAAATGGAACTTTGGCAAGGTTCGGCCGATTTTACGCGATTCTCGGAGCCTTGAATTTTAACATTTCAAATTGTCAAAAAAAGTCCATAATTTGTGACAAGTAGATAGCATGAAGGTGGGGATAAGCAAGCTGATTTATGAGAACTTCAGGACCTATGAAAAGACATCGGGGAACAGTGACACTTTTCGATGAGAATGTTTTGGTGACACGACGACGAGTTCCGGTGCGGACTCCCCAAAAGAATGTAGCAGGCGCGGACATGGCCGGGCATGCAGACCCGACAGCCGGTACGGACAGGGATGGCGAGAATTGGTGCAGGGAAGGAATGAAAGTGGTGCCGAAGCTAAAATTATGCATATATTTTCGCATATTTATTGCAGGAAACTTGGTTGTTAAACAAAAAAAACTTATTTTTGCAAAATCATGGGAAGGAGGGGGCTGAAAGTTCCCTCCTTGCTTTTATGTAAAACGGTGAAAAAATAAGTGCTCTTATTATAAGATATATGATAGATAAGAACGAGGTAAAGACTATTGTTGACGAGTGGTTGGACGGCAAGGAATATTTTCTTGTTGATATATCTGTTGACGAACAAAACAAAATCGTTGTGGAGATTGACCATAAGGATGGTGTTTGGATAGAAGACTGTTGTGAACTGAGCAGATTCATTGAGTCGAGACTTGACAGAGAAATCGAAGATTATGAACTGGAAGTAGGGTCTGCAGGAATCGGACAACCGTTCAAAGTGCTGCAGCAATATAAAAACCACATTGGCAATGAAGTCGAATTGCTTACGTCGGATGGCAAGAAGCTTTCCGGCATGTTGGTCAAGGCTGCGGAAGATGCCTTTGTGGTCAGCATTCGTCGCAAACAAAAGGTAGAAGGCAAGAAACGTCCGCAGATGGTTGATGAAGAGACCGCTTTTGGATATGATGATGTGAAGTGGGTGAAGGCGGTCATTGACTTCAAATAGCTTGCTGTTTTACCATTCATTTTTATTCTGCCGTTTCGTGTCCGGAAAAGGCAGAAGCGCATGTCTTCATTATGTGCAGCAAGAAAAGACGGGACTGTATGTGAGGCTTGTCTTTGAAATGATGCGAACATGATGTCGAATTATGATGGCTGCATGTAAAGGTGCGGCCAATGTCTTGGAGTGAAATAAAAAACGAACAAATAAAAATGGCTAAGAAAAAATTAGAACAAGTCAATCTGATAGATACTTTTCAGGACTTCAAGGAAACCAAGAATATTGACAGAACGACGCTTGTAAGCGTGCTTGAGGACTCGTTCCGCAGTGTTCTTCAGAAAACATTCGGTTCGGATGAGAACTTTGATGTCATTGTTAATCCTGACAAGGGCGATTTTGAAATTTATCGTAACCGTAAGGTCGTTGAAGACGGAGAGGTACATAACGACAATATGGAAATCAGTCTTACTGATGCGAAAAAGATAGATGAAGACTATGAGATAGGTGAAGACGTCAGCGAAAAAGTGAATTTCACTGATTTCGGACGTCGTGCCATCTTGAATTTGCGTCAGACGATGGCTTCCAAGATACTTGAATTGGAACATGACAATTTGTATAATAAGTATGTAGACAAGATCGGGACAATCATTACGGCAGAAGTGTATCAGATATGGAAGCGCGAAATGCTTCTGCTTGATGATGAGGGCCATGAACTGCTCATGCCTAAGGCAGAACAAATTCCGAGCGATTTCTATCGTAAGGGCGAAGCGGCAAAGGCCATTGTGCTGCGTGTCGACAACTTGAACAATAACCCAAAAATTATTTTGAGCCGTACAGCGCCGGAATTTTTGCAGCGCCTTTTGGAACAGGAAGTTCCGGAAATAAATGACGGACTGATAACAATCCGCAAGATAGCGCGTATTCCGGGAGAGAGGGCTAAGATTGCGGTTGAAAGCTATAATGACCGTATAGATCCTGTCGGCGCCTGTGTCGGTGTGAAGGGAAGCCGCATACATGGCATTGTACGTGAGCTTAGAAATGAGAACATAGATGTCATCAACTATACGGGCAATATAAAATTGTTCATACAGCGTGCGCTTAGTCCGGCAAGGGTTTCATCTATTGTGCTGAATGAAGAACTGAGGAAGGCGGAAGTTTATTTGCAGCCGGATCAGGTGTCGCTGGCTATCGGTAAAAACGGACATAACATCAAGCTTGCGAGTATGCTGACGGAATATACGATAGACGTATTCCGCGAACTTAATGGCGATGAAGACAATGTGGAGGACATTTATCTTGACGAGTTCAAAGATGAGATAGATAGCTGGATAATAGATTCTATCAAGGCCATTGGACTTGAGACCGCCAAAAGTGTACTTGACGCTCCGCGTGATATGCTTATTGAAAAGGCCGATCTTGAGGAAAGTACAGTTGATGAGGTGCTGCGCATACTGAGGGCTGAATTTGAAGAATGACAATATTGCGTTGGGCTACAAGCGTTTAGCGTTTCTTTATAACCGGAACAGTTGGGACGCTATCCGTTTCTCATGTCGGACGCAGACAGGCGCGGAGAGGGTATCCTTTATTTTTATAGGGGAGAGCACATTACGCAGATACATTAAGAATGCTAAACGAAAATCATAGACGAATATAATGGCTGTAAGACTGAACAAAGCACTAAAGGAACTGAATGTGGGAATCAATACCGTGGCTGATTTCCTGCAAAAGAAAGGTATGGCTCTTGAAGATGCCACACCGAACGCAAAAATCACGGATGAACAGTATAATCTGCTAATGGAGGCCTTCAGTGCCGACAAGGATATTCATATCGGAACAAAGGACGATATCAAGAAACGGAAGGAGAAAGAGCGTCAGGAGCGCAATGAACGTAGAGAGAGAGAACGCAAAGAACAGGAAATAAAGAAGCAGCAGCAGGAAGTGTTCCGCGCAGACGGTGGACGCAAGCAGCAATTTAAAGTGCTTGGAAACATCAATGATGTTCAGTCGAAACAGTCTCCGGCTATTTGGACAACGGAAAAAACAAAGGTTGAAGCCGATGAGCAAAAGGAATCGGCCGATGTTGTTGCAAGCGAAACGGATCCTGTTGTACGGAAAAACGAAACCGTTGTTGTTCCGGATACATCTGCTGACATGACTGCAGAGGCTGAATCGCTCGATACAAAGAATGAGAATAGCAGGCTTGAAAAACGAGATGACGGAGTGTATCGTCTTACTGCTCCTGATGCAGGTGTGCAGTTCAAGAAAGTGGGATTTATAGACCTTTCCAATATAAATTCCAAGACACGGCCGGATAAAAAAAGCAAAGCTGAGCGTAGGAAAGAACGTGAGGAGAAGGAAAAACAGCGTCAGGATGCCAAGACAAAATATAAGGACGCTGTCTTGAAAGAGATTGGCGGAAAGAAAGACGGTGCGCAGGGTGGTGATTCGGAAGGTGTTGCAAGGAAGAAAAAGCGGAACCGTATCAATAAGGAACGTGTTGACGTTAATGCTGCCGTGAATCAGCAGAACGGTGGAAAAGGACTAAATTCTGGACAGAAATCAGGGAAGAACCAGTCGAAGAACGGTAGCGCCAAAGGCCAGAATGCTCCGGCAAAAGGTGAACAGACGCAGCAGGGAAAGGCCGGCAAGAAGTCGAAGAGAAAAATTCAGCAGCCTGTACGCAAACCTGAACTGACGGATGAAGAAGTGGCCAAACAGGTAAAGGAAACACTGGCGCGTCTTACGTCTAAGCAGATGAAAAAGGCTGTGAAATATCGTAAGGACAAGCGTGATGCCATCCACAACCGTATGCATGAGTTGGAGGAAGAGGAAAATGCAGAAAGCAAGGTGCTGAAGATTACTGAGTTTGTCACAGCGAACGAGCTGGCAACAATGATGAATGTTCCTGTGACAAAAGTCATAGGGACATGTATGTCGATAGGTATAATGGTATCTATCAACCAGCGTCTTGATGCAGAAACAATAAATATTGTAGCGGAAGAATTTGGCTATTCGACAGATTATGTGAGCGAAGACGTTTCTCATGCAATAGAGGAAGTGGCTGATTCTGAGGATGAACTCGAACCTCGTGCACCGATAATCACTGTGATGGGCCATGTGGATCATGGTAAGACTTCGCTTCTTGACTATATACGAAAGACGAATGTCATAGCCGGTGAAGCAGGAGGAATCACGCAGCATATTGGTGCTTATAATGTTAAGATGGCAAGCGGAAAGCACATCACGTTCCTTGATACTCCCGGACACGAAGCTTTTACTGCAATGCGCGCTCGTGGTGCAAAGGTGACAGATATAGCAATCATCATCATTGCTGCAGACGATGATATCATGCCACAGACAAAAGAAGCTATCAGTCATGCAGTGGCAGCGAATGTGCCGATGGTCTTTGCCATAAATAAAATAGACAAACCGGGAGCAAATCCTGAGAAGATAAAGGAGCAGCTTGCCGCAATGAACTATCTTGTGGAAGACTGGGGCGGCAAATATCAGAGTCAGGACATTTCTGCGAAGAAAGGCCTGAATGTGGATGAACTGATGGAGAAGGTTCTTCTTGAGGCTGAAATGCTTGATTTGAAGGCTAATCCGAACCGTAAGGCCACTGGTTCCGTGATAGAGTCTTCGCTTGACAGAGGGCGTGGCTATATGGCTACGGTACTTGTACAGAACGGAACATTGCATCAGGGTGATGTGGTGCTGGCCGGAACGCACTGGGGTAAAATCAAAGCGATGTTCAATGAGCGTGGACAGCGGATACAGCAAGCATTGCCTGCAGAACCGGCGCTGATTCTTGGTCTTAATGGTGCTCCTACTGCCGGTGATACATTTCATGTTATGGATTCGGAACAGGAAGCTCGTGATGTGGCGAACAAGCGTGAACAACTCAAGCGTGAGCAGGGATTGAGAACCCAGACGCGTATGACGCTCGATGAACTCGGCAGACGCATTGCGCTTGGTGGTGTTCAGGAGCTTAATCTTATCGTCAAAGGTGATGTGGACGGTTCTATCGAAGCTTTGAGTGATTCGCTTATCAAACTTTCGACAGAGAAGATTCAGGTTAATGTCATCTACAAGGCTGTGGGCCAGATTTCAGAAAGCGATGTATCCCTTGCAAAGGCTTCTGATGCCATTATAATAGGTTTCCAGGTGCGTCCTTCTGCTGCTGCACGCAAACTTGCAGAACAGGAAGGTGTTGACATCCGTCTGTATTCTATTATATATGATACAATAGAGGAAGTGAAGAGTGCGATGGAAGGTATGCTCGCTCCTGAAATCAAGGAAGAATATACTGCAACGGCAGAGGTTCGGCAGGTTTATAAGATCACAAAAGTCGGAACTGTGGCCGGAGCCTTTGTTACAGATGGAAAACTTCATCGTTCAGACAAAGTGCGGGTTATTCGTGACGGTATTGTCATACATACCGGAGACATCAACGCATTGAAGCGTTTCAAAGATGATGTGAAGGAAGTATCGAATAATTTTGACTGCGGTATATCACTCGTCAATTATAATGACATTCGCGAAGGCGACATTCTTGAAGCATTTACTGAAGTCGAAATAAGACAGAAACTATAAGGATAATGTGACTGTGAGGTTATGAGGTGGAGCCGATGAGGCACTGTGATCTTGGACTATGGCATACGTATAGATGACGTTTGTAGAAGGCTGATGTGCTATTTACTCAGGCTTGCAGGCTGTTGTCGTGGAACCTTGTAACCTCATGGTCTCATAAATAGGGAAATGGAGATTCTTATAATAACAGTGCTTCTTGTCGGGGCTGTCATAGGCTTCTGTCAGGGAGCGTTCAAGCAGATCGCCAATTTTGTCGGTGTGGCAGTTGGTATATTGCTGGCATGTTTGCTTTATGACAAGTTTGGCGATTTTCTCTCGTTGAAGACAGGGACCTCAGAAAGCGTTGGGCATACAATTGCTTTTCTGCTCATCGCTGTATTTGCACCTGTCCTGCTTGGCTGGATTGCAACACTGTTTACAAAACTTCTGAATAAAATACATCTTGGATTTTTGAACCGTCTTGCAGGAGCTGTCATCGGTATGATATGCTATGGCTTGCTTATGAGTTTTGCTTTTAACATCATGGATTTTGCTATGAGTTCAGCCGGAATGAAGCCGGAAAGACTTGAAGGGCGTCCGGAAATATTCTATATGGTAAAACATGCCTCACAGATTTTTGTTCCGGACTTTATTATTGTGACGGATTCTGCGGAAGAGCAAAACGGTATAGAACCGAAGCATGGCATAAAGAGTGAATTGTCCCCTATTCTTGGTGGGGAGAATATTTGAAAAACTCACGAACATTCTGCTGTAGATGCTGTTTGGGTAATTGTGGTGTTGTTTGTGTGTTCGTATTCTATATTTGTATATGCAAATCAAGGTATGATTCATATTTTATAATCTGGAAATTATGTCCGAATCAAATGAGTTCGTAAGGAAGGTGGCAGAGGGAAAGTATAAGTTCGGCTTTACCACAGATATACATACGGAAATTATAGACAAGGGACTGAATGAAAATGTCATACGGACTATATCCGCAAAGAAAGGTGAACCTGAATGGCTTTTGGATTTCCGTCTTGAGGCTTATCGATATTGGCTCACTCTGAAACAGCCTCAGTGGGGACATCTCAAGATGCCTGATATTGATTATCAGGCTATTTCTTATTATGCAGATCCCACAAAGAAGAAGGATGCCGGAAATAAAGATATTGATCCGGAGCTGATGAAAACATTTGACAAGCTTGGCATTCCTCTTGAAGAGCGGCTTGCTCTCAGTGGAACCGCAGTAGATGCAGTGATGGATTCGGTATCGGTGAAGACTACATTCAAGGAGCGTCTTGCAGAGAAGAATATTATATTCTGTTCCATAAGCGAGGCAGTGAAAGAATATCCGGAACTTGTGCGTGCTTATCTTGGCAGTGTCGTGCCTTATCGTGACAATTATTTTGCAGCGCTTAATTCAGCTGTATTCAGTGACGGATCTTTTGTTTATATTCCGAAGAAGACCCGGTGTCCAATGGAACTGTCGACTTATTTCCGGATCAATGCCAGAAATACGGGACAGTTTGAACGTACCCTTATTGTATGTGACGAAAGTTCCTATGTGTCTTATCTGGAGGGATGTACGGCGCCTATGCGTGATGAGAATCAGCTTCATGCTGCCATTGTCGAGATAGTTGTAATGGACAATGCTGAGGTCAAGTATAGTACAGTGCAAAATTGGTATCCGGGAGATGCTGAGGGCAAGGGAGGAGTATTGAACCTTGTGACCAAGCGTGGGCATCTTCGTGGTGTAAACAGTAAACTCTCTTGGACTCAAGTGGAGACAGGTTCGGCTGTTACGTGGAAATATCCGAGTTGCATTTTGTCGGGTGACAATTCACAGGCGGAGTTTTATTCTGTTGCGGTGACCAATCATTTCCAGCAGGCAGATACCGGAACCAAAATGATACATATAGGAAAGAACACGCGCTCTACCATTATATCTAAGGGCATATCGGCAGGAAGAAGTCAGAATTCATACCGCGGACTTGTCAAAATCGGTGCTCACGCCGATGGTGCGCGCAACTATTCTTCTTGCGATTCGCTGTTGCTGGGCAGTTTGTGCGGAGCGCACACTTTCCCTTATATGGATGTGCATAACAATACAGCAACGGTTGAGCATGAAGCAACCACCTCGAAGATAGGCGAGGACCAGCTGTTCTATTGTAATCAACGCGGAGTGTCTACTGAAGAAGCTGTCGGCTTGATTGTAAACGGATATGCCAAGGATGTGATAAACAAATTGCCAATGGAATTTGCCGTTGAGGCGCAGAAGTTACTTTCCGTATCTCTTGAAGGGACTGTGGGATAGATGCTTCGGGTTTATAAATATCCTTGATTCTATAAATTATTTAAGTTTTCTGTTTATGAGCGCTCTTTAAAAGGTTGTATATGTGAACATGTCGCTTTTTTGAGACTTGTAAGCTTGAGATTTCTAAATAGAATGATATATGTTGGAAGTTAAGAATTTGCATGCCTGTATTCATGGCAAAGAAATATTGAAAGGAGTCAATCTTACCATAAAAGATGGTGAGATTCATGCACTTATGGGCACGAATGGCGCAGGGAAAAGTACACTGAGCAATGTGATTGTTGGTCATCCTGCATACGAAGTAACCGGAGGAAGTATCATATTCAATGGACAGAATCTTCTGGAGATGAAACCGGAGGAGCGAGCTCATGCCGGAATATTCCTTTCATTTCAGCAACCAGTAGAAATCCCCGGTGTGTCGATGGTCAATTTCATGCGTGCTGCCGTGAATGCTCGTCATAAGGCTATGGGTGAGGAACAGATGAAATCTACTGATTTCCTGAAGTTGATGCGTGAGAAAAGAAAACTTGTCGAAATAGACAATAAGCTTGTTAACCGTTCTGTGAATGAGGGGTTCAGCGGAGGTGAAAAGAAGCGAAACGAAATATTCCAAATGGCTATGCTTGAGCCGAAATTCTGTATTCTGGACGAAACTGATTCCGGCTTGGATGTGGATGCATTGCGTGTTGTTGCTGAAGGTTTCAATAAGTTGAGGGCCCCGGAGACCAGTGCGATGGTGATAACCCATTATCAGCGATTGCTTGATTACATACGCCCGGATATTGTACATGTGCTTCTTGGTGGCAAGATTGTGAAGACCGGTGGAGCAGAGCTTGCACTGGAGATAGAGAATCGCGGTTTCGACTGGATAAAAGAGGAAGTGGCAAGATGAACAGTGAGAAACAATATATTGACCTCTATCGCGAATGTAGGGAGGTGCTCATGCAACATAGTGTCGCTCCTCTGAATGCAGTCCGTGATGAAGCGTTCTGTTGTTTTGAACGTATGGGCTTTCCTTCACGGAAGATTGAAAATTATAAATACATAGATGTGGCGAAAGCCTTTGAGCCAAACTATGGTTTGAATCTGACTCGCATAGACATCCCAGTCAATCCGCAGGACGCTTTCAAGTGTGATGTCCCCAATCTTTCCACTTTGCTTTATTTCGTGGAAAATGATATGCTTTATCAGGACACTCAAAGCAGCAGGACGTCAGAAGACGGCATGGTTATTGCTTCCTTGAAAGAGGCTGCGGAGCGATATCCTGAGCTTGTCTGCAAATATTATTCAAAACTTGCAGATGTGAATGCCGATTCGCTCACAGCTTTTAATACGGCATTCGTTCAGGACGGATTGTTTGTCTACGTTCCAAAAAATATGCAAGTGAAGCGTCCTGTCCAGATTGTCAATATCCTGCGTTCAGGAGTAGACATGATGGTGAACCGTCGGGTATTGATTATACTTGAGGATGGTGCCGAGGCCACATTTCTCTTTTGTGATCATGCAATGGATAATGTTCGCTTCCTGACGACTCAAGTTGTCGAAGTATTTGCGGCTAACAACTCCCATCTTGATATGTATGAACTTGAAGAAACACACACCAAATGTACTCGTTTCAGCAATCTGTACATTAAGACCGGCGGATATAGTTCTGTAAGTCACAACAACATCACTCTTTTTAATGGGCTTACACGAAATATGACAAATGTGCTTCTTGATGGCGAGTACAGTGAACTGACGCTCAATGGATGTGTTGTTGCAGACAAAAGCCAACAAGTAGATAATAATACATTGATAGATCATGGCAAGCCGAACTGTACAAGCAATGAACTCTACAAATACGTTGTTGATGAGTCTGCTGTTGGTGCCTTTGCAGGTCGTATTCTTGTCCGTCCGGACGCTCAACATACGGTGTCTCAGGAAACCAATGCCAACCTTTGTGTAACAAAAGAAGCAAGGGTGTACACACAGCCGATGCTTGAGATTTATGCTGATGATGTGAAGTGTGCCCACGGTTCCACAGTCGGACTGCTCGATGAGTCCGCTCTGTTCTATATGCGACAGCGTGGCATTCCAGCTGAAGAGGCGAGTATGCTGCTCAAATTCGCTTTTGTTGGACAGGTGATAGAGCAGGTGAAACTTGAACCGCTTCGTGACCGTCTTCAGCGTCTTGTAGAAAAGCGTTTCCGTGGAGAACTCAACAAGTGTATAGGGTGTGCGATTTGTAAATAAAGAAAATAAAAAAAGCAGCAATAAATGTTCGACATAGATAAAATCAGAGCTGAATTCCCGATACTTAGCCGCACCGTCTATAATCGTCCGTTGGTGTATCTCGACAATGGAGCCACAACGCAGAAACCGCGTTGTGTCGTTGAGACCATGACGGAGGAATATTACAGTGTCAACGCCAATGTGCATCGGGGTGTACACTTCCTCTCACAAAAGGCAACCGAGCTTCATGAAGCCTCACGCGAAACGGTGCGTTCCTTTATCAATGCTCGCAGTACGAACGAAATTATCTTCACTCGCGGAACGACAGAAAGTATCAACCTGTTGGCGAGCAGTTTCGGCACTGCTTTTATGGAGGAAGGCGATGAGGTTATCATTTCGACGATGGAACATCACAGCAATATTGTTCCGTGGCAGTTGCTGGCTGAACGAAAGGGCATAAGACTCCGTGTCATCCCTATGACCGACGAAGGGGAGCTTGTTCTGGACGAATACGAGAATCTGTTTAATGGCAAGACACGTATCGTGTCTGTCGCACATGTGTCCAATGTGCTTGGTACGGTGAATCCTGTAAAAGAGATGATTCGTATAGCCCATGCACACGGAGTCCCTGTACTTGTCGATGGCGCTCAGTCCACTCCTCATTTTGCTGTGGACATGCAACAGCTCGATTGTGATTTCTTCGCTTTCAGTGCACATAAGATATACGGTCCTACAGGTGTGGGAGTACTTTATGGCAAGGAAGAATGGCTCGACAAGCTACCTCCGTATCAGGGAGGTGGAGAGATGATCAAAAGTGTGTCGTTTGAGAAGACCACATTCAACGAACTTCCTTATAAGTTTGAAGCCGGGACTCCCGACTATATAGGAACTCACGCGCTTGCTGTTGCGCTCGATTACATAAGCCGTATCGGAATGGACGAAATCTATGCCCATGAACGTGAGCTGACTGCCTATGCCATGCAACAGATGGCGCAGATTGACGGTATGCGCATATTTGGTACAGCTACAGAAAAAGATGCCGTAATTTCTTTCCTTGTCGGCGATATCCATCATCTTGATATGGGTACTCTGCTCGATCGTCTCGGCATTGCTGTGCGTACAGGGCATCACTGTGCAGAGCCTCTGATGCGGCGCCTTGGAATTGAAGGTACAGTCAGAGCTTCTTTTGCACTCTACAATACGAAGGAGGAGGTGGATATCCTGATTGCAGGTATCAAACGAGTCGCTTCGATGTTTTGATATTCCGCTCTTCGGGAATGTCTGACCAATTACTTATATTCAGGTCTGCTGTGGACCGGTGATTGATAAATCCCAAAAACGATTAAATGTAAACTAAAAAAATGAAACCAAGCATACCAAAGGGAACGCGCGATTTCTCTCCGGTGGAGATGGCAAAGCGCAATTACATTTTTAACACCATAAAAGAAGTGTATTCACTCTACGGATTCCGGCAGATAGAAACTCCGGCTATGGAGAATCTCTCCACTCTCATGGGCAAGTATGGAGAGGAGGGGGATAAGCTCCTCTTCAAGATTCAAAACTCTGGCGACTATTTCCGTGGAATTACAGATGAAGAATTGCTGGGCCGTAATGCCACACGCCTTGCAAGCAAGTTCTGCGAGAAAGGATTGCGCTATGACCTCACGGTTCCTTTTGCACGTTATGTCGTTATGCATCGCGAAGAACTTGCCATGCCGTTCAAACGCTACCAGATACAGCCTGTATGGAGGGCTGATCGCCCGCAGAAAGGAAGGTATCGCGAGTTCTATCAGTGCGATGCCGACATCGTTGGCAGTGATTCTCTTCTTAATGAGGTGGAACTTATGCAGATTGTCGATGCCGTGTTCACGCGTTTCGGCATTAATGTGTGCATTAAAATCAACAACCGGAAGATTCTGACCGGTATTGCGGAGATGATAGGGCAGGCAGACAAGATTGTTGATATAACGGTGGCTATAGACAAACTTGACAAGATCGGACTTGACAATGTGAATGCGGAGCTTGCAGCTGATGGTATTCCCGCCGATGCGATAGAGAAACTTCAGCCGATTATTGCTCTTGCCGGAACAAATGCGGAGAAGCTTCAGACGATGCGGGAGGTGTTGAAAGATTCCGAAGTCGGACTGAAGGGAGTTGAAGAGTGTGAGTTCATACTCCGTAAGCTTGAAATGCCGGGGCTGAACAACTGTATTGAGCTTGACCTTACTCTTGCTCGCGGGCTTAACTACTATACGGGAGCTATTTTTGAAGTGAAGGCCCTTGATGTTGAAATAGGAAGCATCACAGGAGGCGGACGCTATGATAACCTGACCGGCATATTCGGTATGCCGGGGCTTTCCGGGGTGGGAATCTCTTTTGGCGCAGACCGTATTTTTGATGTGCTTAACCAGCTTGAACTTTATCCGAAGGAGGCTGTCGACGCTACCCGGCTTCTGTTTGTCAATTTTGGAGAAAAGGAGGCCGATTTCTGCATGCAGGTGCTTGCTGCTGTACGTCGCGCAGGAATACATGCCGAAATATATCCTGATTCTGCCAAGATGAAGAAACAGATGAGTTATGCCAATGCCAATGGCATACCGTTTGTGGCTATTGTCGGTGAGAATGAGATGGCTGAAAATAAAATCAATTTGAAGAATATGACAACGGGAGAGCAACGGCTTGTTTCTGCAGAAGAACTTGTGGAAGCTTTGAAGTAGATTTGCGTTCGTTTTTTAGAACTATATTATCGGGAATTGGCGGCAACAGGCCAATTCCCGATTTTTCTTTTTGGGGGAGTATTTAGCCGCTTTGTTGCGCCCGAATGGTTGACAATGGTCAGATATACCGCGCTTTTAAGTTAAAAACACGTCTGATGTTTGTATAGTTGGGGACAGATGGCCTTATCTTTGCAGAGCTTTTTCAAAAATAGCTTCAGGGGTTGCGTATAGTAGCCGTTAGGGTAAGATGTAGAATAAAAAGTAATAAAAAGTATGAATATCCGAACATTTTGACAAGATAAATGTTCTCAAATAAAAGAAAGTTATTCTCTGGCATACAGAGAACGGTGAATGAAAGTTTTTAGGATTAGTTAAATTAAAAAGGTAAAAAGATTGTATTATGAAGAAATTTGTGACATTGGCTTGCGCGCTCATGGCAGTGGCAGTCGTAAAAGCTCAGGATGTTGAAACAGTTCCTTTCACAGCAACACAGGTAAATGTACCTGCACGTGTACGTTTTGTTCTTGGAAACGAATATTCCTTCAGTGTGGAATCGAACAATACGGAAATGGCGCGTCAGTTGCAGTGCAGTGTACAGGATGGAGTTCTCAATTTCAGATTGGGTAAGTCCGTAAAGCCGGGTGATGTCATATTTGATGAAGAGAACGGCATCTATTTTTATGGAGTGGAGGCTTCGGCTTTATCGCTCGCGGACAGTGAAAGTGATGGCAATGAACTTGTAATAACTGTCACGGCCCCGGGAATGCCGGAATTTAAGACATCCCGTGACTATCAGGCTATCCCTGTAAAGTCAGACAAGACTGCTGTAAATGAAAATCTTGCGCTGAACGGTCTCGGCGATAAGTAAAAAATGTCGGCGGGAAACACGATATGGAGACGGTTGGGTGTGTCTTTCCTGACAGATGGAAAATCTGTCGTATAGACGGTTGGCATGTTTACAGGTTCCTCTGTTGCAAGTATCCCTGTTGATTGTGGAATAGGAACAATAGGGCTGCTTGTGATGGAGGAGTCTGTGAATACTCCGACGCAGGACATTCCAAGGATACGCCAACTGAGTGTCTCCTTGTTTTAGTCGAATACTTCTTGGAGGATTTCAAACGATTTGAGTTCGGGAAATGAAGGCATGTGGAGTCTGTAATAGGTGTTGAGCACTTCAAGTATTCTTTGCCGTTGCTTACGTGAGAGACGGAACAAATGCATGGTGTCATAGTTCATGCGGAACAGTTGTGGTATGAACGACGCCTCATCCGGACGGATGAAATATGAATGCAGCGGTTGTCCCGGAGTGTATATGCCTCCGGTAAGATCGAAGAAAAAACCTTGCCTGTGGCTTTCTATGTTGGGCTGTATGCCTATGAACTTCAGCATCCTTGTCAGGAAGACGAGGTGAAAGTTGGATATCGCCGCAGGTCGTGTCGGAATAGACAATACTGTGTCAAACCATTTCAACGAACTTTCTATGTAGGCATATAGCGGAGTGTTTTTGGTTTCCCCTCTGAGTGCAGCGCTCAAAAATTCTGCCAAGAATATGGCAACGGTTGATTTTATGGGAGAAAACCGGATATTGGCATAGTTGTAGTAGAAGCGGGAGTCTTGAGGCTGTGGAAGCCGTGCAGAGGCATGCATGTCACAATCAAACTCCACCATGCTTAATGGTTGCCACAGGGCATTGCTGGTGGTCGTTTTGCGCAATCGTGCACGAGGAACAACGAATGACTGGTGGCCGTGTGTGAGGGTGAATATGCTTACAATCTGTTTGGAGTCATTGTATTTGGTGCATCGGAGCACGATGCCTTTTATTTTTTCCTGCATTATGGACGTTGTTTGGTTCTTGAATGCAAAGGTACTGCTTTTTTTGTGTTTGGGACTTTCGGAAACAATATATATCCGCTTGGCGGTTTGATGCGGATTTTTTTTGGTTGGTTTTTAAGTGACGAAATCAGGTGCGGATATATATCTTGTTTACCGGTCCGACCATCACGCGGCAACAAGGCCTGCGTCCTCATACACCGGTTGGGCTATCCCCACCGTCATACCGTCTATTTGTCATAAAATTCAAGCTTTTTCTGACAATCTGAAATGTTAAAATCAGGGCATTCAAGAATCGCATAAAATCGGCCGAACCTTACCGGAGTTCCATTTGCGCGATTCTAAGGCCATTTTCAAGCCTTAAATCCCAAATGTAAAAATAATATAATTTGCATTCCGGAATGATACATTTATTCACACTCGCGTGTGCCTCGCCTGAAAAAGGAGTACACGGAAGGCCAATTTTCAGGGTGCACCAAATTTGTTTAAAAGGCGCTTTAAAAATATTTTCAAGGTGAACGAAATTTATTTTCAAGGTGAACGAGTTTGA
>CAZKOB010000014.1:0-45052 GCA_964554265.1 uncultured Bacteroides sp.
GCAACGGAATTATTTCTGAATCTCCGTTTTTAGAGCTACCTTTGCAGGTGAAGAGTTCTTTGAAGGTTACGCAACGCGCAGAAGAATAATGCAGTGGATAACTAACTAAATCGTAACCCATTACTACATTGAGCCGGCAATGACCGCTCATTTCCAATCACTTAGAACTATTTCGTAACTTCCACACACAAATTTAAACAATATCTTTGCAAAGTCGCCAAGATGGATATGCAGTGGCATCTGTTAGACAAAACCCAAAAAAGAAACAATATGAAAAAGAATTTTTTGCTTGCTTTGGCCCTGTTGGTAATACCTGCAGCAGTGATAGCAACAAACTTCGGTTGTACCGGAAATGCGAATGAAAAGACGCAACAGGAACAGACCTCGGAACCTGAAGTACAAAAGTCTAAGGTCTATTTCTGTAAGAATATTTCATCCGAATCGCTTATGCGCATATACAGTGCGCTTGGGAGAAAGGCGGAAGGAAAGAATGTGGCGGTGAAAATCAGTACGGGTGAACCCGGAGGGCATAATTTCCTTGACTCGGCTCTTATTGCACCGCTTGTGAAAGAAGTGAAAGGTACCATAGTGGAATGTAATACAGCCTATGGAGGCAGGCGCTCCAAGACTGCCGACCATCTGAAAGTCGCTGAAGAACATGGCTTCTCCGGCATTGCTGCCGTGGACATTATGGATGCTGATGGCGATGTGGCATTGCCCGTAGGTGAAGGGTGGACACATATAGAACATGACTATGTGGGCAAGCACTTCCTTGACTACGACTTCACTGTGGTATTGTCGCACTTCAAGGGGCATGCTATGGGTGGCTTTGGCGGAGCGATAAAAAACATATCCATCGGAATTGCTTCTTCCGGAGGAAAGGCATGGATTCATACGGCAGGCAAGACGCATGATGTCAAGGCCATGTGGGGACAGCTTCCGCAACAAGACGACTTCCTGGAGTCTATGGCTGAGGCTGCAAAGGCGGTCATCGGACATTGCGGAGAGAACATCATCTATATCAATATAGCCAATAACTTGTCGGTCGATTGCGACTGTGATGCCCATCCTCATGCTCCTCAGATGAAGGACATTGGTATTCTGGCTTCGCTCGATCCGGTCGCACTCGACAAGGCTTGCGTGGATTTGGTGTATGCGTCGGATGATGATGGCAAGAAGCATCTGATAGAGCGTATGGAAAGCCGGCACGGCATCCACACACTTGAACATGCTGAACAGCTGGGCATCGGTACGCAAGATTATGAACTTATAGATATAGACAAGTAAAACCGAAATCCTTTACATGAATTATGTACAGACTGCTTTCTTTTGCATTCTTTGCTTCCGGAATGATTTCCGTATGTGCCCATGAGGCGGATACTTTGCGCAACGTGATAACGGAGAATGTGGTTGTCACAGGCACGAGGAATGAAACGGATATTCGTCATCTGCCCATGACGATTACCACCGTCGGGCGTGATGTGCTTGAAGAAAACTTCCGCCCTTCGGTCCTGCCTACTGTAACGGAGCAAGTTCCCGGACTGTTCAGCACCGCTCGAAGTGTCATGGGTTATGGAGTCTCGACCGGTTCTGCCGGAAGCATAAAGGTTCGCGGTATAGGCAGCGGCGCCGATTTCCTTGTACTCATAGACGGTTTGCCGCAATATGCTGGACTGATGGGGCATCCTGTGCCTGATGCGTATCAGACGATGACTGCGGAGAAAGTGGAGGTGCTGCGAGGACCGGCATCCATGCTTTATGGGTCGAATGCGATGGGAGGAGTGCTGAATCTGGTCACCCGAAGAATGTGGAAAGACGGTATGCGCACTTCCATCAATGTTGCAGGGGGTAGTTATGGTACGGTGCAGGGTGAAGTTCTGAACCGTATACGCAACGGACGTTTCTCAAGCATCGTCGGGTTGATTTATGGCACAACAGACGGACATCGGAAGGACTCCGAATTTGAACAGTTTACAGGTTTTATCAAACTCGGATATGATTTGTCGGACAAGTGGGCCTTGCAGGGGAACATGAATGCCATGTATTTTGAAGCCTCCAATCCGGGAGAGGTGTCGAATCCTTATATCGACAACGACTCCAAAATCACACGTGGCATGGCCTCTGTTGCGCTGACGAACGACTATGGCAAGACTTCCGGCGCGTTGAGTGTATTCTATAGCTGGGGGCATCACCATATAAATGATGGTTATCATCCCGAAGGAAGTCCGCAGACACAACTTTATCTCCATGACGATTTGATGGCAGGGATCAGTCTTTACCAGAGTGCGGCATTGTTCTCCGGCAACCGGACGACTGTGGGCATCGACTGGCAGCATTTTGGCGGAGAAGCTTGGAACCGCATAATCGCTACCGGTGAGCGCCGTGTCCTTGCTGACAGAGAGGAAGACGAACTTGCCGGATATGTCGATTTCCGTCAGGACTTTACCGCATGGCTCTCGCTTGATGCCGGTATACGTGTAGACCATCATTCACAGGCCGGTACGGAGATTGTGCCGCAGGGAGGCTTTGCGTTGCATCTTCCGGGCAGTACGGAACTGAAGGCAATGGTAGGCAAAGGGTTCCGCAACCCGACCTTGCGCGAACTGTATATGTTCCGTCCTGCCAATCCTGACCTTTCTCCTGAGCGCGTGGTGAATTATGAGATAGGCTATTCGCAGTGGCTGGTTGAAAATCGGCTGAAGGTTGAGGCCAACGTGTTCTATTTGAAAGGCGACAATCTGATTTCTACGGAGATGGTGGACGGAAGCATGCTGAATGTCAATACCGGTGAAGTGGAGAATTGGGGTGTTGAGATTGCGGCTGCATACCGTATAAGTAGAAATTGGAAAGCGAATGCCAATTATAGTTTTCTGCACATGAACAATCCTGTGGTCTGTGCTCCCGAGCACAAATTCTATGCCGGAACAGACTGCTCATACGGACGTTTTGCACTCGTTGCCGGTCTTCAGTATATCGGCGGTATGTATACAGCCACAGGCGAAAAGGAGCGCAAAGAAGACTATGCGTTGCTGAACCTTACTGTTTCATATCGTGTAATTCCTGAAATCCGCCTTTTCATTAAAGGGGAAAACCTGCTGGCGCAACATTATGAGACTTATTTGGGATTCCCGATGCCTAAAGCCACATTTATGGGTGGGGTTAGCATAGACTTTTAGAGGTTTTAAGCAGTTGTATTCAAAAACGCAACAGTCATACCTTACGAGAGACTTTCATACACTATCAGATGTTCTGCGGAGCTATGATAGATTCATCCGGCCCTGTAACCAACTACAAGACAATCAGTGCCATCCGTAACGAGATTTCATCCTGTCTTGACCTCGGTTCCCTCCAGAAGATTCTTGCCTCACACTGGAAGCCTTATTTCGGGAACCTTCACGTGTGCATGACTGATGCCCACATGTTATGAAAGCCGCATGCGTTTTCCTGCGGACATGAAGCTCCTTCGGGAAAGCACCGGATGGCTTTACAGACATACCTGCCGGCATTGCAGGGAGCTTGGCATAAGGCGTCCGCGTAACAAATTAAGTTTTCCCGCCCAACTGACATAATGTCAATTATTCGTTCCGAGACAAAACAAAGAGCCATACCATTGCCTGTATGAGAGAGGCTTGGTATGGCTCTTATAGAGAATATTTAGAGTCCTCCGTCTAATATCCATATTTTCAAATCCTTGTCATGCTTCAGTGCCACATATCGCTTTTGTATCTCACCATCGGGTAGTGTCAGTTCGTAAAAGACATATACTCCTCCATACTCTTCCACTTCCTTAGGCTGGCTGAAGTTGTTTGCTTTGCATCCTTTCATGTTTTCTGTCAATACATCTATCGTCTGGCTGTAGTTGAACAATGCTTCTTCGGCAAGTTCCGGTCGGTTTTCAATGAGTGCCAGAACTATTCGTCTTGCAGCTTCTGTGGCTGTTTCCTTTCGGAGCGACTTGGCTATGTGTCTGCTCTTTGGTTGTTCTGCAGACTGCCATCCTTTAGCTCCAGTATCGGGAAGCTGTAGAATCCGGCTTGCATCCATTTGCACATTGTAGGCGATGGACTGGCTTTCGAGGATAAGTGTTTCCACTCCGTTGGCTTCAATCCATATACGTATCTTGCGCAGCAACCCGTTGCGTTTGCTGAAAGTGCTTTCTGTAGTACACTTGTTGCGCTTGCCCGAAGTGTCGTTGTTATACAAGGCAATAAGTCCGTTTCCCGGTCGGTCTGACACCACAGTGACGATGGTGGTGCTGTCTGTTTCCGAAATGTGTATGTCGTTGTGTCCCTTCATGCCGAAGAAACTCAGGTTTTCAGTTTCTTGCTGGTTCGGATTCAGCAATACCGAGAAGTTCTCTTCTAAGTGGCTGTTTATCCCGCTGCTCACCTTCATGTTTTTCGTCCACATATATTTTCTCTCGCCATCGCAGACAATAGTACGTCCGTTTTCTTTTTCTATTCTCCATATCAGCTGTCCGTTCATCTGCATCGACAGGATGCTTACATTTATCATGCTGTCTTCAGGACTGAAATAAGCAAACGATTCGTCTGGCAGGGTTCTTACTTTCAGTTTCATGACGAAGTTGCCCGCACTGCGCATACTCAGTACTGCCTGCTTTATAAGTTCTGATGATTTTGATGCTTGGGCATCGACCGAAAATATATTGGTCAGTCCGGTAGCTATGCCTGCTACGAATATAGCAACAGCTGCAGCTATACGCATTGTTTTCTTTGTCCATTCCGGAGTCTTATTTCCCTTTACATTCTTGTGTTTGCGACCTTTCATCTGAGGTGTGTGACGTGGAGTCAGCAAGTCTATAGTCCGGATTAGACTTTCATATTCAGATTTGCACTCTTCGCATTCGTTGATATGACACATTAATTCTTCTTTCTCTTTTGTGTTATCTGATTTATCCCACAGGATATTCATTCTGTTCTTGAAATCTTCGCACTTCATATTTTTTGATTGTTTTTTGGGGGTACATAACCGGGGTAAAGTCTCATTTTATTAAGCCTTTTTTGATTTTCTCAATTCCATATTGGAACCTTGATTTTACTGTTGAGACAGGAATTTCAAGTATTTCGGCAATTTCAGCAAAACTTCTGTCACTATGTATGCGCATACGGATGACTGTAGCCTGTTCGTCGGGAATAGCAGACAGCAGAGTGTCGATCCGTTGGTATTCTTGCTCAAAGTTCTCTGTTTCCGGATTACATATATCATTCACATTTTCAATAGATACGGTTTTTATGGATTGTTTCTTACGGAGATAGTCCGTACATGTGTTTGCAAGACATCTGTAAAGATAGTTCCGCATATTACATATATCCGTATTTGTTTGCTGTCTGGAACGTAATGTCAGATATATGTCCTGTAACATGTCTTCCGCATCTTCTGCATTGCCGATTTTGTAGCATGCGTATCTGAACATGTTTTTCAGTTCATGTTCGAACAATGTTGAAAAATCCTGACATGTTTTTGTAGAGATATTTAATAGTTTGTTACTCATTGTTTTTGGGGTGTTCTCTGTCTTGTTTGTTTTTTAGGGTTATAATCGCGATTTATTTATATGACGTAATTTCGCGAGAAAAGACGTAAAAAGAATCGGAAAAAACACCAATTTTTTTCTGATTCTTGGAGCCTGTTTAAATTTTCCTCAATAATAATCTTAACGCGAGTTCGGTTTAAGATGGGCAAGAGCCGATACTTTATCTACGCTCATTTTTATGTCTGTAAGTTTCAGTATCCTCTCCGGTTCACTTTCAATGCAGCGAAGCGGATACAGACGTGAACCTTTATATCGTCATACGCTATCTGATTGTCATAAATTGGGGACTTTTTTTGACAATCTGAAATGTTAAAATTCAAGGCTCGCAGAATCGCATAAAATCGGCCGAACCTTACCGGAAGTTCCATTTACGCGATTCTAAGGCCGTTTTCAGACCTTGAACCCCAAATGTAAAAATAATATAATCTGCATTTCAAAAAGATACATTTATTCACATTCGTGTGTGTCTCGCCTGAAAAAAGAGTACGCCGGAAATAAATTTTCAAGGTGAACCAAATTTTTTTTAAAGGCACTTTAAAAATATTTTCAAGGTGAACGGAATTTATTTTCAAGGTGAACGAGTTTGAGAATGTCCGTTTTTCGGGCCGAAAATTGATGTTGCCCCAATTCAATTTCTTAAAAATTTATAACCGGATTTTTCAATGCCACGAAAAACAAAGATTGATTCCGACTGCAAAAAACAAGAATATCAGACAAGAAATTTTACAATTCACTGATTATCAGCATATCCTATTTTAGTTCCTACCTATACTCCTTGCACCTGAAACCACATCGTTCTTGTTAAAATAGTATTTTATTGATTATCAATCGTTTATCAATAAAACTCCAAAAATTCAATGATCGACAAAGTGTAAACGAATCTTAATTATGTTAATAAAGCTCCGTCGGCGATGGGTATACTTGGTGTCAAAAAGAAAGAAGAAATGCCTTTGAGAGAGACAGAATGTTCACCGGCAAAAACAATTGGTTTTACATCACTTGTCCTGACTTTGTCATTGCATACTCTGATGTAACTTAAAACAGATTACTTGACTTTTTACAGGAGTTTCTTAAACGAACTCACGTATATTTTCGCTTTCTTTCTTGCAGGTTCAACATTTTTGTTATATATTGCCACTCTGTTTCCGTCAAATCAGTCTGATACCTGATACATCTTTTTTTAGTTTAGTCACTTCAAAGAAAGAAACTCTCCGGCTGATACGGAAACTTCTGTAAAAAAAGATTTCAGCCATTTTTATTATATCTCTAACCCTAACTCATTCAGTTCCATCATCAACCTCCCGATATCAGAATTGGTATAATCCCTTCCCGAATCCCGCTTCTCATCCATCGAATGGTCTGCATTGGTAATGGCAGACTCCAACGAACCGCCATTTTCAATTTTCTACCGTTTAACATACAAACTGCTTATATAAAGACATTTGCAAATACATTTTTTAACTACAAATATGAGATTGCGGGAGTAATGGTATTCAAGAAAATTTTTGTACTTTTGTTTTCAAATTGTATTTTTTAACCTTAAAACATCATTATGAGCAAGAGGATTTTCTTTGTTGTTGCATCACTGTTTGTTTCTTTTGTCGGAATAGAGGCTCAGTTTCCGGTGTATATGGATGAGAGTCAACGGATGGAGGCAAGGATAGACGATGCCATGTCTCGTATGACCCTTGAAGAGAAAGTGGCATTGTGTCATGCTAACGGTAAATTCAATACGTGGGGAGTACCTCGCCTCGGAATTCCCGGACTTCAGATGAGTGACGGGCCGCATGGCGTGCGTGAAGAAATGGATTGGAGCCAATGGAAGACTGCCGGATGGACCAATGATTCTTGTACGGCTTTTCCTGCACTGACTTGTCTTGCCGCTACATGGAATCCGGAGATGGCTTTGAAGTACGGAACGGCTATAGGGGAAGAGGCCCGGTATCGGAACAAGAATGTATTGCTCGGACCGGGCGTGAATATTTACCGTACTCCGCTTAACGGACGTAACTTTGAATACATGGGAGAGGACCCTTGCCTTAGTTCCGTCATGTGTGTGCCGTATATAAAAGGTGTCCAGAAGAACGGTGTGGCATGCTGTGTTAAGCATTTTGCTTTGAATAATCAGGAGAAGTATCGTTGGAATATAAGTGTCGAAGTCAGTGATCGTGCGCTTCGTGAGATCTATCTGCCTGCATTCAAGGCTGCTGTGCAAGAGGGCGGTGCATGGAGTCTTATGGGGGCCTATAACCGGATAAGAGGTACTCATGCGTGTCATAATCCTTTGACATTGCAGCAGATCCTGAAAGGTGAGTGGGGATGGGATGGTGCTGTTGTCTCTGACTGGGATGGAACGCACAGTACTCGTGAGGCTGCCCTTAATGGGCTTGATATAGAGATGGGAACTGCAAGGCGGAAGGAAAAGGGGATTGGATTCGATGATTTTACTTTTGACCAGAGTTATCTTGCTTCTGATTATCTTGACTTGTTGCGTAAGGGCGACTTGCCTGTGTCTACTGTTGATGAAAAGGTAAGACGTATTTTGCGTCTGATTTTCCGTACAGCCATGAATACGCGTAAACCTTTTGGCAATATGGATTATGCCGCTCATTCTGATGTGGCGCGTGAAGTGGGTGATGAAGGGATTGTGCTGTTGAAGAACTCTTTGAAGGGACTTCCGAAGAATGTCAAATCACCTCTTTTGCCGATAGATGCAGGAAAGTATGACCGCATACTTGTTGTCGGAGACAATGCGATAAGAAAGCTGACAGAGGGAGGCGGCTCTTCGGAATTGAAGGTCCATCATGAGACTTCTGTGCTTTCAGCCATGAAGGATATGTATGGCAGTAAGATTGTGTATACCCGTGGATATGCCACAGGGAAGACTCTTTACGACAGGGTAGAGGAAGTGCCTGTCACGTTTGCTGACTCTTTGCGTGAAGTGGCTGTGCGTATGGCTCGTGAAGCAGATCTCGTTGTTTTTGTCGGAGGCTTGAATAAAAACAAACATCAGGATTGTGAGGATGCAGACCGTACTGTATATGGCTTGCCTTTCGGGCAACCTAAACTGCTTGAGGCTTTGTTGGATGCGAATCCGGCGGTTGTCACGGTATTGATGAGCGGCAATGCTGTTGCGTTGCCGTTGGTGGATCGTATGCCGTCCATTGTGCAGGCATGGTATTTGGGCAGTGAGGCCGGACCTGCCGTTGTGGATATTCTTAGTGGAAAAGTGACTCCAAGCGGTAAACTTCCTTTTTCATTCCCTGTAAAGCTTGAAGACTGCGGTGCCAATAGCTTTGGCAAAATTGCTTATCCTGGCGACGGGAAAAAAGTAGAATATAAAGAAGATATATTGGTCGGTTATCGTTGGCATGATACCAAGAAAATACCAGCTCTTTTCCCTTTTGGACATGGATTAAGTTATACTCAGTTTGATTATGGAAAAGTGAGTCTTTCTTCAAGAGTTATGGAATCCGGAGGAAGTGTTACCGTTTCTATACCTGTAAAGAATATCGGCAAATATGATGGAAAGGAAGTCGTCCAGATTTATATTGGTGATGACAAATGTTCTGTTCTGCGTCCGGAAAAAGAACTGAAACATTTTGCTAAAATCGAATTACGTGCAGGAGAGACAAAGAATGTGAGCTTTGATATTTCAGAGGCCGATCTTCAGTTCTTTGATGATCAGTTGCAGATGTGGAGAGCCGAACCCGGTAAGTTTACGGTATATGTAGGCTCCTCATCGGTAGACATTCGTGCGAAAGCTGCTTTCACTTTGTTGATGGCAAAATGATTTTGGTTTCCACAAAGACTATATATAAGGTATTTTGTGACAAGTTGTACCAAAAAACATATAAAGTTTTTTTTTGTCGGAAAATAATCGTACTTTCGCATAAAATATTACTAATTTAATCAAAGATTACAGTATGGAAGACGTAAAAGTATATTTGAATGAGGCCGAGGAGAAAATGGAGTATGCAACACTTCATCTTGAAGAGGTTTTGAGCCGTATTCGTGCCGGAAAAGCAAATGTGCATATTCTTGATGCTATCCGTGTTGATTCTTATGGAAGTAGTGTTCCTCTCAGTAATGTGGCAAGTCTTAACACTCCTGATGCGCGTTCTATTACCATAAAGCCTTGGGATAAAAGTATGCTCCGCGTCATAGAGAAAGCTATTATTGACTCATCTGTAGGCATTATGCCGGAAAACAATGGCGAGATCATCCGTTTGGGTATTCCTGCGCTGACAGAAGAGCGTCGTAAGGACTTGTCCAAGCAGTGTTCTAAAGAAGCGGAGACTGCAAAGGTCAGTGTACGCAGTGCTCGCCGTGAAGCGATAGAGAAGATGAAGAAGAGTGTCAAGAACGGAGTTCCGGAAGATGTGGAGAAGGATGCTGAGGACAAGTGTCAAAAGCTCCATGATAAATACATCAAGAGGCTTGATGCTATGCTTGAAGCCAAGAATAAGGAAATAATGACTGTATAATCTGAATAAGGGGTTATAAGGTTTTTAGGTTTGTTTTGATACATATTTAGCGATATTTTTTGCCTGAAGCCTTATAACCTCATCTTAAATATAAAACTGATATCAATTGCACGGACTTGTAATTAAGAACACTGGTAGCTGGTACACTGTTCAAGCTGATGACGGAACTGTTGTGGAAGCTAAAGTGAAAGGTAATTTCCGTATAAAAGGAATACGTTCTACCAATCCTGTTGCTATAGGCGATAAGGTCGAATTTGACCTTTTGTCTGATAATGTTGCGTTGATCAATTCTATTGATGAACGCACTAATTATATTATACGCAAAGCGACGAACTTGTCGAAACAGTCGCATATCATTGCCGCTAATCTCGACCAGTGTTTTCTTATTGTAACGGTTGCTTGTCCTGAAACATCCACTACTTTTATAGATCGCTTTCTTGCTTCGGCAGAGGCTTACAGGATACCTGTCACCATTGTGTTCAACAAAATTGATTTGCTCAAGAATCTTTCTGATGACATGGATGAAGAGGGAAAGTATGGCTTGGAATATCAGGAAGGACTTGTTGCGTTATATGAGCATATTGGTTATAAGTGTTGTTGTGTTTCTGCTGTCACTGGCGAAGGTATGGCTAAACTTGCTTCCGAACTTCATGGCAAGGTGACATTGCTTAGTGGAAACAGCGGAGTTGGCAAATCCACGATTCTTAACACTCTTTTCCCCGGATTGAATTTACGTACAAGTGATATTTCAGATGCTTACAATACAGGCAAGCACACAACAACATATTCGGCAATGTATCCTATAGGTGATGGAGGATACATTATCGATACTCCGGGAATAAAAGGATTTGGCACATTTGATATGGAGCGTGCGGAGATTGGGCATTATTTCAAGGATATATTTGAGTTTTCTTCAGATTGTCGTTTTTCTGATTGTACACATACCCATGAACCCGGATGTGCTGTTCGTGCGGCTGTTGAACGGCATGACATAAGTGAAAGTCGGTATAATTCTTATCTTTCTATGCTTGGCGACAAGGATGAAGATCGTTACCGTCAAGGCTATTAAAACATCAATTTCTTTGAAAATGAGGTCTTTTGTTTTTGCCGTTCTGGTTTTTGGTTGGACGCTTGCTTCATCGCAGACCTATGAACAGACTATTGAGCGGGCATTACATGCTGCTTCTGCTGATAGTCTGGATAAGGCCGAATCGTTATTTCGCGAGGCATTGAAGATTTCACCTGATGATTATCGCAATTCCTTGATTTTTGCGAATATAGGAAAGATTCAAGTGGCAAAAGGGCAGCTGCGTGATGCTATAGATTCTTATTCTCTTGCATTGAATTTTGTTCCTCTGTCGGTACCGATATTGAAATCACGTGCGGATTTGTACCTTGAACTTGGCAATCTGGGTAAGGCTCTTGTCGACTATTCTAACATTCTTGATGCGGACCCTTCAAACATGGAGGCCCGTCAGTTCCGTGCATACATATATTCCCAACGGAGGCAATATGCAGAGGCTAAGGCAGACTATGAGAAGGTGCTGGAACAGGCACCGGATAATTATGCCGCTCTTCTTGGGATGGCGTTGCTCTGTCATAATATGAGCAAGAAAACGGAAGCTTTGTCGCGGTTGAATGTGCTTATTGATAAATATCCGGATAAAGCGGAACTTTATTCTGTACGTGCAGACATTGAGGCTGAGTCCGAACAGTTGGAACTTGCCATGATGGATCTTGACAAGGCGGTGGAACTTGCGCCTGAAAATAAGAATTATGTTCTTGCACGTGCTTATCTGCATCTTGAACAGGGCAACAAGCGTCTGGCGCGCCATGACTTTGAACGTGCCATTGAACTTGGAATATTGCGTGTTTCTCTTAAAAAGGAACTTGAGAAATGCAAATGACGGAGTTGGTCGACGGAAGAAGACTGTGATGGGGATGTCCTGTCATTGTTGTTTGGGCATAGAGGCTGTTTACATTTCTTGCTTGTAAGAAATGAAACGGCCTCTTACAGTTTTTTTGCTTTTAGGTCTCCTTTTTTCCGTATTTCTTGTCTTTTCGCATGTTTTATCTGCCATTATCATACAAAATATGTAATTTTGCAATCAGGTAAGAAGGAAATAAACATTAATCAATATAATCAAATACATATATGAAACTTAAACTTGCGGTTCTTCCCGGAGACGGTATAGGACCAGAAATTATGGAGCAGGGATTGGCTGTAGCCAAAGCTGTGTGCGACAAATACGGTCATGAACTTAGCTATGAATATGCTATCTGTGGTGCGGATGCGATAGACAAAGTGGGTGATCCGTTCCCGGAAGAAACATTCAAGCTCTGTATGGAGAGTGATGCCGTTCTGTTTGCATCTGTAGGCGATCCTAAGTTCGATAACAATCCAAATGCAAAAGTCCGGCCTGAACAAGGACTTCTTGCTATGCGTAAGAAGCTTGGTCTTTTTGCCAATATACGTCCTGTGACAACTTTTGATTGTCTTGTGCATAAATCACCATTGAAGGATGAACTTGTTAAAGGTGCTGATTTCATTTGTATCCGTGAACTTACCGGAGGCATGTACTTTGGTGAGAAATATCAGGACGACGAGAAGGCATACGACACAAACTACTATACTCGTCCGGAAATAGAACGTATATTGAAAGTCGGATTTGAGTATGCGATGAAGCGCAGTAAGCATTTGACTGTGGTTGATAAGGCAAATGTATTGGCTTCAAGCCGTTTGTGGCGTAAGGTTGCACAGGAAATGGCACCGAAGTATCCGGAAGTGACGACCGATTATATGTATGTCGACAATGCGGCAATGCGCATGATTCAGGAACCTAAGTTCTTTGATGTGATGGTTACAGAAAATACTTTTGGTGATATTCTTACAGACGAAGGCTCTTGTATCACTGGTTCTATGGGGCTTCTCCCTTCGGCTTCAACCGGCGAGCATACCCCTGTGTTTGAGCCTATCCACGGTTCATGGCCGCAGGCAAAAGGTTTGAATATTGCCAATCCGTTGGCACAAATTCTTTCTGTAGCAATGCTTTTTGAATACTTCGATCTTAAAGAAGAAGGGGCTATTATCCGTAAGGCTGTAAATGCTTCACTCGACCGGAATGTGCGTACACCGGAAATTCAGGTTGAAGGAGGTGAGAAATATGGAACAAAGGAAGTCGGTAAGTGGATTGTTGATTATATAAAGAATGCATAAAGGAATATTGCTCTGCATATAGGGCGCTTTCTCTTCTCTTGTTTGTCTGGATGAGAGTAAGAAGAAGTGGTGCAGGATTAAATCATGCAGGAGCCGTTTTTCATTCACATGGGTGAAAAACGGCTCCTGTTTGTTATATAAACATTACGCGACTTTCTTAAACAAGATTTGCGTAGACAATTATATTTCTGTTGATTTTTGAGTGACGAAGTCAGGTGCAGATTATACCTTGTTTTACCGGTCCGGCTGTCACGCAGCAACAAGGCCGCTGTTCTCATAAACTGCTTGGTTATCCGTGCCGTCACACACCATCTATTTGTCATAAATTTCAAGTTTTTTCTGACAATCTGAAATGTTAAAATTCAAGGTTCCGAGAATTGCATAAAATCGTCCGAACCTTACCGAAGTTCTATTTGCGCGATTCTAAGGCCGGTTTCAAGCCTTGAACCCCAAATGCAAAAATAATATAATTTGCATTTCCAAAAGATACATTTATTCACATTCGCGTGTGATTCTCCTGAAAGAAGAGTACACCGAAGGCCAATTTTCAAGGTGAACAAAATTTGTTTAAAAGGCACTTTAAAAACATTTTCAAGGTGAACGAATTTTATTTTCAAGGTGAACGAGTTTGAGAATGTCCGTTTTTCGGGCTGAATTTGAATGTTGCACAAAATCAATTCTTAAAAATATTGAAATCGGATTTTTCGATGCCACGAAAAACAAAGATGGGTTTTGGCAGCGAAAAACAGGAATCTCGGACAGAAAATTTTATAACTTATTGATTATCAGTATATCCTGTTTTGTCACAACCTGTACCTTTTGCATCTGAAACTGCACCGTTTTGCTAAAAATAGCATTTTGTTGATTATCAATTGTTTATCCATAAAAATCAAAATTTCAACGATTATTTAAATGTATATGAAATTTAATTATGTTAATAAAGTTCTGTCCGCTACGAGTAGACTTAGTGTCAAAAAGAAAGAAGAAATGCTCCTGAGAAAGACAGTTGCTTTTGTCGGTGAATCCACTGGCTTACACCCATAAGAATTATAAGAGAAGTCTGCGAATCCGCCAGCAAAAAACAACAGATTTTACATTGCTTGCCCAGACTTCGTCATTGCGTACTCCGATGTAACTTAAAAACAGAAGGCTTAAAAACAGATTCCTTAACTTTGTGAGATTTGAATATTAAAAACAATGTATTTTTCACTATAAAGTATTATCTTTGCATCCGCATCATTGCACTTGAGTGTGGTGTTGTAGACATATTGGTATTAATAAAGCGTTTGCTGTTTGTTCTATTAGAATTGGAACCTGAGAAATTTCAATAAAAAGGAAACAAAACAAGGTGAACGTCCGCGATATAGCGCGGGCGTAACTTGCGTTTCCTTTTGGCGATTCTCAGGGCCACAATTCTAAGCGAGTTACGACTCGCGCTTTTTGTGGTTTTAAGAATCGTTTCATACATAGGGGAATAGCAAGGCATAAAACAAACAACAAATGTTATTCAATTCTTTTCAGTTTTGGATGATATACCCTTTGCTGTTCTCCTTCTTTTGGATGATTCCTTCCAAGAGGGCAAGTCTGCGAAAGTGGTATCTCATTGTCGTAAGCTACATTCTGTATATGAATTGGAATGTAGGGTATTCGTTGATATTGTTTGCTATAACGATATCGACCTATTGTGGAGGACTTGTATTTGCCTCGGATAAGTATCGGGACAAGAAGAACCTGATACTTTTCTTTATGGTATTTGTTCTGCTGCCGTTACTTGTTTTCAAGTATTACAACTTTGTCAATGAGAGTGGAACGGAGCTGTTGTCACTTATTGGGTTGAGATTTTCATTGCCGGGACTTAATTGGGCTGTTCCTGTGGGAATATCGTTTTTTACATTCCAAGCAGTGGGATACATGTTGGATGTGTATTGGGGGAAGATAAAGGCAGAGAGGAACTTTGGGGATTATATGCTGTTTGTGAGTTTTTTCCCTCAAATTGCTTCAGGGCCTATCAGCAGGGCATCAGAACTTTTGCCGCAGATAAAAGGTGCGCATCCGTTTGTGTATGAACAAGTCAGACAGGGACTTAAGATTCTTCTTTGGGGCATGTTCATGAAGGTTGTTGTTGCCGACAGGTTAGGAATATATGTAGATACGGTATATGAACATTATGTACATTATTCCGGATTCACTTGCTTTATAGCAAGTATTTTGTATAGTGTGCAGATTTATAGCGATTTTGCCGGATATTCGTTTATGGCTATTGGTATTGCCAAGACTTTGGGATTCGATTTGGTGAATAACTTTGAACGGCCTTACTTTGCACCTACGATAACGGAGTTTTGGAGACGTTGGCATATCTCGCTCACACGTTGGCTTACATCTTATGTCTATATACCGCTTGGTGGAAGTCGTAACGGCAAAATAAGGACTTATTGGAACATACTTGTCACTTTCATTGTCAGTGGTATTTGGCATGGAGCTAATTGGACTTTTATTGTATGGGGATTGTTGCATGGCTTTTTGCAGATTATAGAAAAGATATTCGGAATACAAAAATGTGAGTGTGGTGGATTTGTAAAAGTGGTCAGAATATTGATTACATTCTGTTGTGTGAATTTTGCCTGGATTTTTTTTAGAATGCCTGACGTTTCAGATGCAATATCTGTTGTTGGTAAGATTTGTAGCTTTGATGATTTTTCCCTTTTTTTAGATACAAATACAAACATGGTTTTGATATTATTGGCATTCGTGACTGTGGTGTTGAAAGATGGCATCGAAGAGTTTTGCTCCCAAATCACTTTGTATAACAACAATAGCCCAATTGTGCGCTGGGCTACATATCTGACGCTTTTCATGTCTTTGCTTTTATTGGGAGTGCTTGATTCCGGACAATTTATTTATGTAAGTTTTTAATCAAATGAAGAAGTTTCTTGTAAAATTGGGTATTTTTGCCCTTTTGGTTGTCGGGTGTGATGCTTTATGTGGTTTCACATTCCAGTATCTTTTGTCACATGCAAAAGGTGGGGACTACGGACGTAATAATTATATGCATAATGACATGGACGAGGATGTGGTTTTATTTGGCTCGTCGCGTTGCATTCATCATTATGACCCGAGGATAATAGAAGATTCTTTAGCTCTTTCTTGCTATAATTGTGGTACGGATGGCAATGGGATAATTCTTTTTTATGCTCGTTTTCGCATGATAACGGAGCGTTATAAACCGCGTTGCATTGTTTATGATGTACAGACGAGTTTCGATTTGTTGTCCGGAACACCTGACAACAAATACTTGAACTGGCTTCGTCCCTATTATTCCCGGCCGGCAGTTGATTCTTTGTTCTGGGATATTGATTATATGGAGCGGTTCAAGATGATTTCTTCTGCATATCAGTACAATTCTAAACTCTTGCAGATGATAAGTGATAATATTCATCCTTTGCAAAGTGATATATGTGGTTACAGACCGGTGGATAGGGTAATGGAATATGAGTCTGTGCCGAATGAAAAAACGGTTGAATATCATTACGATCCTGTTAAATTGAAATATATGGAACGTTTGGCGAAGGAGTGCAGGTTGCAGAAAATAAAGCTGGTATTTGCCATCTCGCCGTTGTATGGGTGTGTCTCGGATAATGTCTATACTCCGCTTTTTTCTATTGCGGATAAATATGACGTACCTGTTCTCAATCATTATTGTGATACGTCTTTTGTAAATAACCGTAGGCTTTTTTATGATTCTGTACACATGAACCGGAGTGGGGCAACAAAATATAGCAAGTTGATTGCTGGGGAGTTGAAGAGTTTGTTCTGAATGTGTTGATATTTGCAACAATCAGTAAAATAAGCGTTAAAAGGATGTATAAGATACATTGAACAGCCACCAAACCCAAAATTTAGTGGTCATATTGAATTTCTCTTATTTTATGGAATGAAATAACTTTTCCTTACGTGAACTCGGGATAAGTTTTAGAAGAAAGTTGGTTGTTTGGATTCTTCCACATAGTATCCCCGCAAAGCCTCCGGTTTGTTCTCAGAAAAGCCATATGCCCTGAGAACTGCCACTGGGTTGACAAGGAAGTCCGCGAAGGAACGATACCTTGAATGTACAAATTGTGCTTTGTCCTGTCCTGCTCGGACACAGGAAGCAGCGCATCATGCCGTTCAGGTTAAACATGGCCACCTCGAAGACTTTGGGTCAAAGTTCCATCTGTATCTTTTCAGCCCCATTCCCGGCGTGGGCACGAAGACCATCGGGAAACAGGAGCGCCACACCATGAGGTACCTGCTCTTCAAGGGAAGATTCCGGTACAGCCTGTTTAAAACTGATGGGGCCGACTCCTGTTTGACACTGTCCCTGTCAACTGGACATTTTCTACGCCGGTAGTGATAGGTCGGATAACTTACACCTGTTTGTTTCAGGTACGACTTCAACGACAGGTCGCCTTGTTGCATCTGCAATTCTAATTCTTCAAATTCTAATCTGTTCATAATATTGAGGTTTGATTGTATTTGCTACCGCAAAGCTGCAATCAGACTTCGAGCTTTAAAAAAGGTGGATTTGTTCGGATACTTACTTTTTACCGCACTGTTTTTTATAATCAGCAGTGCAGATTATAAAATCAACAGTGCAGATTATACAATCAGCAGTGCAGTTTTTACAATCAGCACTGCTGATTTAAGAATGTTGTGCGGTGAAAACAACTTTTCAGAAGGGGAAATTCATGTTTCCGGTGCAGTCACTCCAAAAATATACCATTTTGCCCGGATGCATCTATTATGGAACCCAAAACAGATTTTCGAATGTATCCACAGATGTCGGTATACTTGTTGGGCGATTGTGGTGTGGGTTTAGTTGTTCTTCTATTGTCATATAGAAAAAAAATATTACATTTGCACTGACTATATAAAGCCCGATAGATTCAGACTACAGGAACTCCTTCGTGACTTGCATGGAATATGTTGAAGACAAAATCTGCTGATTGTTATTCAGTGTGTGCTCCCGTTCATAGCCTGTATAGAGAAATCCGGGTATAACAACTACATAATAACAGAAAAAACGGATGCATTACCTTGATAAATTCAAATATTGCCCGGTATGTGGCTCTTCTCATTTTGAAGAACATGACTTCAAATCAAAGCATTGTGCAGACTGTGGCTTTACCTATTATTTTAATTCTGCGGCGGCAGTGGTCGCTATAATCGTAAACGAAAAAGGAGAACTGTTGGTGGGACGAAGAGGGGAGGAACCGTCCAAAGGTACACTCGACCTTATCGGAGGGTTTGCAGACTGCGGCGAAGGAGCGGAGGAAGCCATGAGGCGTGAGATTAAGGAGGAGACGGGCATGGATGTATGCGAAATGACTTATCTGTTCAGTTTGCCGAATACCTATCTGTATTCGGGACTGCTTGTCCACACCACAGACATGTTCTTTCTCGTCCGTGTGCCTTCAACGGCTGTGATAGAGGCACATGATGATGTGGCAGCCTGTTGGTGGGCAGAACGAAAAGAGGTTAGACCGGAAGATTTTGGACTTGATTCCATCCGGGAAGGAGTAAGGCGATACTTGAACTTGTAAGCTTGATTTTTCTGGGACTATGAGGTGGCAATTCTGTTCGTGTAGGTTGCCGGATTCTTATGGGCTTTGATATCATAATCGGAAAATATATAATTGATGAAGAAAATAAAGTTTGTGGCAGCGGTAATGCTTGGAACATTGCCTTTGATGTCTATGGCACAACGATATATTCCGGAGGCGGACCCTCTTCTGCAACTTGAAGAGGGGCGCAGGCTGTGTAGCGAGGGCCATTATTATGCGGCGCGGCTGTCGATAGGCCGGTTTCTCGGGTATCTGACAGCAGACCTGCAAGATGGTGACCATGCTTTTGTGCAGAAGAAACATCTCTCAGTCTGTGCCGATGCGTCCGTGTCCGAGCGTAGCGAAGCGGAAGCCATTGCCAATGTGTGCGACTACTATTTGAATACATCGGGAACAGCCGATGCCATCAGCCGTTGGCTTGCTGTGAACAGGAAATCCCCGGAGCGAAACAGACTTGAACTTATGTATGCCAATCTGCTCGTAAGGGAAGGCAAGTATGCGGAGGCGATTTCCATCTATGGCGATTTGTCGCAGATGCTGAATGAAGGCGACATTCCGTGTGTGTCGGAGAAGGAGCGCGAAGAAGCCGTGCTTTATGAAGCGATAGCATATATCAATACCGGCAACATACAGGACGCACGTCTGATTCTGAGTGCGTTGCAAGGCAGCAGCGCACATGCAACGGACATTGCCTATTATACGGCATACGTAAAATATGCGGAAGGGGATTATGCCGGTGCGCTTTCCGGATTCAGTGCTGTCGCCGGAAGTCCGGATTATAAGCGTAAGGCCCCGGTTTATGTTGCCGACTGTTTGCTGCAGACGAGAAGAGGCATGGAAGCTCTTGAGATGATACGGAAGTGCAAGAGTGCGTATGGGAATACGGAACTGTCCGTGGAGGCAGACCGCATAGAAGGAGAGTCTTTGTATGAGGTGGGAGAGTATTATAAGGCGATAGAGATGTTGACCACCTACAAGACGGAGGTGCAGAGTCCGAAACGTGCAGCATTGTATAAGCTTGGCATGAGCTATTTTAATACGGAAGCCTATGGACAGGCGGCATCTTTCCTGTCGGAAAGTGCCGGCACGGCACGCGACGCGATGGCCCAGAATGCCTGGCTTCATGCCGGAATCGGTTATCTGAATGCCTCAAACAAAAAGCAGGCCCGGATGGCTTTCCAGCAGGCCTCGGAAATGGATTTCGATAGGACCGTACAGGAGGAGGCGCTTTATAATTATGCGTTATGTCTGCACGATGGAGGTGCGATGGGATTTGGCGAGTCTGTGAATGTTTTTGAGCGGTTCCTCAATGCTTTTCCTGATTCCAAATACAATAGCAGTGTGGCAAAACATCTGACAGAAGTATATTTCACGACAAAGAATTACAATGCCGCGCTTGCTTCCATCAACAAGATAAAGAATCCGGGACAAGATATACTTGCAGCCAAGCAGAAAGTGCTTTTTAATTTGGGTGTACAGGCATTTATGGAAGGCAATTTCAATGAAGCGTGCAGCTATTTCGGATATTCGGAAGGCATAGGACGTGATGTGCAGACATTGATGGACACTTACTATTGGAGGGGTGAGGCGGAATACAGGTCGGGAGAATATGCTTCCGCTGCAACGGATTTGAAACGGTATGTGGCGTCTTCGCGTGCATCGTCGGCAAAGAATGTTGCTATGGCGAACTATACGCTCGGATATTCTTACTTCAAGCGGAAAAACTATGGCGAAGCATTGAGGTGGTTTGAGAAGATTGATTTCAACGGTTTGCAGACAACCTCCGACACAAATCTGCAACAGGCGGTAAAGGCCGATACATACAACAGAATCGGTGACTGTATGTTCGCTGAGCGTAGATACGACGAGGCATACTCCGCATATCAGCGGTCGCTTGAAACGGATGCCTCTCAGGGCGACTATTCGTTGCTGCAACAGGCCTTTGTCTGTGGATTGCGCGGCGACTACACCAGGAAAGTGGAGCTTCTTTCGCTGGTTGGCAGCAGATATGAAAACTCCCAGTATGCGGCAGATGCCATGTTTGAGAAGGGAAGAGCCTATGTGCAAAGCGGTGACAAGCAGAAGGCTTTGGCAACTTTCAATGCGCTGCTCTCAAGCTATCCGCAAAGTGCGGTCTCGCGCAGCGCCGGTAATGAACTTGGCATGCTGTATTATGAGATGGGCAGGACAGATGATGCTTTGGCTGCATACAAATCAGTGATAAGTCTTTATCCCAATACGGAAGAATCGCAGACGGCACTTGCCAATCTGAAGGACATCTTTACGAACCTTGGCCGTGTGGATGAATATGCAGCAATAGCCCAACAGGCCGGTAAGAGCTTGTCGCCGGAAGAGTTGGACAATATGGTGCTTGACGCGGCTATGCGTTCGATGAGTTCGAACGATTACAAGCGGGCCAATGCATTCTACAGACAGTTGCGCGAGCAGACACAGGCGGAAGACATGCGTATGGAGGCTTTTGTCGGTGAATTGCGCAGCGCATATATGGGCAAGGACGACAATGCGACGATTGCAGTGGCAGATGTCATACTGCAATATGGCAACCGTGTGGCGGCAGGTGTGGAGGCGGAGGCGCGCTTCTATCGTGCTGAGGCTTATATAACACAAGGAAATACGGAAGCGGCTGTGGCAGACCTGCAAGTTCTTGCTTCAGATACACGTTCGGTGTATGGTGCTCAGGCTGTTGTCCGCCTTGCAGAGTATGCTTTTGAAACAGGGCAATATCAGTCGGCAGAGACAATGTTGCTCGGTTTCATTGATTCCGGAACACCGCATGCCTATTGGCTGGCGCGTGGGTTCATACTTCTTGCCGATGTCTATATGAAGACAGGCCGTGAAGTGGAAGCGCGTGAATATCTGCTTTCCTTGAAGAGCAATTATTCGGAGAACGAAGAAATCAACAGAATGGTGGAAGAAAGGTTGAAATAGCTGTGGTCTCCCAAGACATGTTCTTGCTTTTTTGAAGATGGATGACTCTTAACACTAATTTTCTTAACTCTTAATTTGAAATGAGGCATATAATTCCAATTGCAGTCTTGTTGTTTGTCGGTATGGATACCGCAGCACAGATGAATAATATTGTGGATGTGGAAAATTCATATATTCCGGTTATCAGAGATGCTAACAAAATCAATTTGCAGCCGGAGAATACAGAAACTCCTGTAAAGCATTATAATGTGGAATACGCAAAGGAATCGCTTCCTGTACGAGGTTATGTATTCCAGCCTGTATGGGCCGCACAGAGCGACGTTGCGGCGAAGGGTGCGGACAAAGGTTTTGTGTCGCTTGGCGGCGGTAACAGCGGAAATGTGCAGGCTCGCGCTATGTATGGCATAGACTTTACGGATAATGACCTTCTTAACATCGGTTTAAGTTTTCAGGGACATAATGGGAATGTGGACAAAGGGTATGACTATGTTCCCGATATGAAATGGAAAAGCCGCTTTTACACTACTCGTGCTTCAGTGGGTTATGAACATCGACTTCTGAAAAATACTTCTATTATGGTGGATGCCGCTTTTGAAAGTCAGGTCTTCAACTACAATCAGGAGTTTGAGAGCGGAGGCTCAGGAGTCAGTTCTTGTGACAAGCAGCATAACAGCATTGGTGATCTGTCTGCGCGGTTGACCCCATACATGTTTGGAAATGTGAGTGTAGGAGGAGAGTTGAAATACCAGTTCTTCAAGCAGAAATATGCAACATCTTTTGAGGATGAGTGTAATGAAGGCATCTTTTCCGGCAAAGTGGATTTGGCTTATGAATTGGATGAGGGCAAGAAGCTGGAACTTGGAGTCATGTTGCGTACGGCAATCTACGACATGAAATATACAGATTTTATGTCATTGGGTGGCAGGGAGTTCAAGAACAACACATCGTTCCATCTGGTTCCGGCCTATGATATGCGTTATGATGATTTTGATTGGCATATAGGACTACAGTTGTGTGGGATTTCCGGGGTGCAAAGCCGATTTCGTGTAGCTCCGGATATTCGTTTCAATTATCATATTGACGAAAAGATGGATGTGTATGCCGAAGCGACAGGAGGAGAGGTATACAATGACTTTCGGCGTTTCTCGCAGATGACCCCGTATTGGAGTTTTTTGGATGCCTCAGCTGTGAATATAGGCACATCACTGCAACTGCCCAATCAGTTTAATCAATTGTGTGCAACTGGCGGACTTCGTTTTGAACTTCTCAAGGGACTTTATGCGGATATAAATGCAGGTTATGATATTTCTAAGAATCGTGCGGAACTTGCCGGTGGCTTCTCTTTTGGTTCTTCTGCAGACAGAAATATAGTTACTCCTGTATTTGCGGCAGATGGAAACCGTTTGCGTCTGAATCTTGATGTGCGCTATGATTACAAGGATGTAGTATCAGTCGATATGAAGAATCGCTTCAACAACTGGGAGTCGGTGACTTCGCCTTATTCTGGAGAAAAAATGGATATATGCTGGCGTCCTGTCATCGATTTGGATTGGACAGCCTCTTTGAAAGTAGTCTCAGGATTGCAAATAGGAGTAGGCTATATTCTACAGACTTTCAAGAAGCCGGATTCTAAGTGGGAGTATGACGGGCGTCCGACAATAAGCAATTTGTGTGCGGACATATCGTATACCTTTCCTGTCGGGCTTTCATTGTTCGTCAGAGGGGACAACTTGTTGGATAATGATTATGAGAACTATTGGGAATATCGTGCTCTTGGAGCAAATGTTCTTGCAGGTTTTGCATTCACATTCTGATGGGGATAGTCTGGATGGAACTTTACGGATAGACCCTATTTGGATAGCGTAAAATGGAGTTTGGAATTTATTTTAGATAAATGAAAAAGGTTGTTTGTTTTTTTACGTGGCGTTTTGCTGTTCTTGCAGCTTCAGCTCAAAGTTCCGGTACTGCAAATCAGGACAGTGTGGTAAGCGTGCTTACCTATATAAAGCATGCCATGTTGTTCAATACCGGTACTCCTCAGGAAAAAGTCTACTTGCATTTTGACAATACAGGGTATTTCAAGGGGGAGAAGATTTGGTTTAAGGCATACGTTGTTCGCGCGGACAACGGAAGACCTACTGATATCAGTCGTGTGCTCTATGTTGAGCTTGTTAATCCGAGTGGCGATGTGATAGTAACCAAGAAACTCTGTATCGAGAACGGAACGGCTAAGGGAGATATACAGCTTGACAATGTTTTTGGTACGGGATTTTATGAGGTACGCGCTTATACGCGTTATATGACAAACTGGGGTGATGGCGGCATTTTCTCACGAGTGTTTCCGATATTCCGTAAACCGGACTCGGAAGGCGACTACTCCAAGATGGTCATAGATAAGATGGGGCATAATCAGAGGTTGCCGAATGGCAGAGAGAAGGAGGTTACAGGACAGAAGCACGTCAATGTCAGGTTTTTTCCGGAAGGCGGAAATCTTATACAAGGACTTAAAAGTCGCGTTGCATTTACAGCCGTTGACATAGAAGGCCGTCCTTGCGCTGTTTCCGGCAAACTGTTTGCGGCTGACGGAAGAAAGCTTTGCGATGTTAGGGCAGACAGTTGCGGACGCGGTACGTTTGATGTGGTGCCTGACGGACAGCCTTGCAGACTTGTGGTTACAGATCAGAAAGGTCGGGATTTAGATTTCACTCTCCCTGAAGCTGTAAAAGAAGGCTGTGTACTCAGGCTTGATGCGGAGACAGAGGAAGAACTGTCTGCGGAGATTTCCGCCTCGTCAGGAATGCAGGGCAGACTTCTCGGTTATACGTTGATGCATGACGGAAATATCATCAAATGTGATACGATGACAGCTTCTGGCTATATAAAGAAAACCTTTTCCCGTCTTTCTTTGCCTGCAGGAGTAAACCAATTGACTGTGTTCGACAGTAACGGACAAATACACGCAGAGCGTTTGTTCTTTATTTGTCCGCCAATTTCGCAGGGCGACAGCATACGTGTCACACCGCTTACCGGTGAGCCTGTGCCGTGTGGGGTAGTCAGACTGAGTCTTGAAACTCTGCCTGATGCTTCCTTGTCGTTCTCCGCTGTAGATGCCGCCACTATGACCGGTGGTAAAGTCGGCAATGCAAGGACATGGATGCTGCTGTCGTCAGAAGTGAAAGGCTATATAGATAATCCGGATTATTATTTTGAAGCGGATGATGCAGAGCACCGCCGTGCTGCAGATTTGTTGATGATGGTACAGGGATGGAGGAGATATGACTGGCAGCTTCAGGTTGGGAAAAGAGGTTTTGACGGAAAGATTCAGCCTATAGAAGACAAACTGTATCTTTTCGGCAGACTTAAGCCTGTGAAGAAGAAGAATACGGTGGATAATGTGGCTCTTCGTGCTTTTCTGTATAACAAGCATGGTGAGAGTTTGAAAGGCAGTTGTGTTACCGACAGCCTCGGCTATTATGCTTTTGAACTTCCGGATGTCAGTGATGAGTGGCATCTGCAGATCAAGACACAGAAAAATGGTGATGATATCAATTATCGTATCGGTATTGACCGAAGATTCTCTCCTGCAAGAAGGGACCTGTCCGTGCTGGAGACTGAGTTATTGCCTGCCAATGTCCCGAACTTGTTTACAAGAAAGGTAAAGAAGTCTGATGCAAGCGGTGATAAGGAGGAATATGTGTCGATAACGCGGAAGAACCATATTTTGCCTACCGTCAAAGTGAAAGGACGGTATTTTACTAATGACACGAAGGTGCGTTGGTATGACGAACGCAATGGAGCGTACCACGCTTCAATCTATTACAATTGTGATGAGGTGGCGGATTCCATTGCTGATGAAGGCGGTAAGATGCTGGAAATATACGAATGGCTTGCTGCGAAGAATGAGTTTTTCGTGAATGAAACTCCTAACGACCCTTTCTATGAGAGAAATGTGAACAGTTCCCTCATTGATGAAGGGGAGATAGAAAATGACTTCATGGAGACAAATACGGCGCGCAGTGCCAATCTTTATAAAGACGGATATTCGTACAAAAACCGTTGCTTGATATGGATTCTGGATAACGCTTATGCCGGAGTTACCAACTGTAAGGGATTTAAATTGAGGAAGATTGACACGAGTTCTTCAAGCAATACCCTTGAATATGAGAATTGGAGGGTTCTGGAGGGGACTGTTGCCTCTATGCCCATATTCCTTGATGAAGTAAAATCTATTTATATATCCGAGGACCCTCGTGCCTCTATCAGCATGCTTCATGCACCGGAGCTGCAAGACGGCAATGCGGTCACGATATTCATGTATACCCATCCCAAGTATACGACAGCCAGTCAGAAAGGCTTGCGACGCACCCATTTCCAAGGGTATAATAAGCCTTCTACATTTGAAATGGAAGATTATTCTCTGCTTCCTGCCATGGAGGACTTTCGTCGTACCTTATATTGGGAACCGGATGTCAAGACAAACGCTCAGGGGAAGGTTGTCATTGAATTTTACAACAATTCAAGTTGTACACAGATGTACATATCTGCGGAAGGAATGACGAAGCGTGGGCATTTTCTGGTCAATGAATGATGCCTATGGCAGAGGTGATACTGTCAGACATTTTTATAGCTTTCTGATATGAATGTAGAGATAAAGAAAAGAATACATCTTGCCACTGTTGATTCGACAAATAGCTATGCTCGTAGATTGTTGGACTCTGGCATCGAGTTGCCGGAAATATCATTGATAGATTCCGACGATCAGGTGGCAGGTCGTGGACAGATGGGAAACTCATGGGAAACGGAGAACAACCGTAATCTGATGTTTTCCCTCGTGTGCCATCCTTTGTTTGTAGCCCCGACAAGACAATTCATCATTTCTATGGCGATGGCATTGAGCATACAGCAGGTTTTGGCGGAATATGCTGATGGTGTGACGATTAAATGGCCGAACGACATATATTGGAAGGATAAAAAAATCTGCGGTACGCTGATTGAATGCGATCTCGTAGGTAAACACATAGGGAATTGCATCATTGGAAGCGGAATAAATATCAACCAGGAAATATTTGTCAGTGATGCACCGAATCCTGTCTCTCTCAAATTGATTACAGGCAAAGAGCAAGACAGGGAGAGTATCTTGAAGAAAGTGACAGCACGCTTTGCTGTTTTCTATGCTGCCATCAAGGAAGAGGATGGAATAAAAGAACTCTACATGCAGAACCTCTTTCGCTGTGAAGGTTTTTGGCCGTATCAGGATAGTTCCGGAAGTTTTGAAGCTGAGATTGTTGATATTGAGCCGGCTGGCCACCTTGTGTTGAGAATGCGCAGCGGAACAGTACGAAGGTATGCTTTCAAGGAAGTTAAGTTCATTTTATAGAATTGCTTGACTTTCATTGACGACATTCCTGTGACGAACAAACGTTTGTTTTGGGATGTTAGACATGGTGTTGTATTTATGAACAATTATAAAAAATAATATTGCGATATGAATTTTATGGAAATCTGTCTCGCGCGTTTTTCGGCGAGAAAATACACTGATGAATTTGTTTCAGACGAAGACCTGACATATATACTTGAAAGTTTGCAGGCTGCACCATCGGCCGTGAATCGTCAGCCGTGGAAGTTTCTTGTGGTAAGGAGTGAAGAGGCAAAAGAAAAACTGCAGCGTTGTTATGACCGTGACTGGTTTAAGACCGCTCCTCTTTACATCATTGCATTCAAGAACAAGAAGGAAGAGTGGGTGCGCAAGTTCGACAGCAAGCCTCATGGTGATATTGACGTGGCTATAGCTGTAGAGCACATTTGTCTTGCCGCCACAGACTGTGGGCTGGGTTCCTGCTGGGTATGCAATTACAACCCTCAGCTTCTTGCCGAACTGTTTCCTCAGCCGGAGGGCTATGAAGGGGTTGCCATCATTCCGATAGGGCATATTGCCCCGGATTGTCCGGCTCCTGCCAAGACACGAAAAGATTTATCTGTTATTGTGGAAGAAATATAAGGAGGCTTGTCGGTTTCGGATTCGGTAAATTAAAAAAGCTTGAAAAAGTCTTGGATACAAAACATATAAGGATAAGCGACTATAATTATCCGCTTCCCGATGAGCGGATAGCCAAGTTCCCTTTGTCTGAGCGCGACAGCAGCAAACTGCTCATATATGATAAAGGGAAAGTGACAGAGGACAAGTTTACTTCATTGCCTGAGTACCTTCCGGCCGGTGCGTTGATGGTGTTCAACAATACCAAAGTCATACAGGCGCGTCTGCGCTTCCGTAAGGAGACCGGAGCGCTGATTGAAGTTTTTTGTCTTGAACCTTTGCAGCCTAACGATTACCAGCTGAGTTTTGCTTCGACAGGCTCATGCCGTTGGGTCTGCATGGTAGGTAATCTGAAGCGCTGGAAGGATAATGTGCTTGTGAAGTCTGTGCTTGTGGGTGGCAAGGATATTGAATTTACTGCGCGTCGGATTACAGACGACAATGCATTGCATCCGCATGTAGGGCAGGATGGAACCAATCATGTGGTGGAGTTCGCATGGAATGACCACAGTGTTTCGTTTGCCGATATTCTTGAAGCTGTCGGTGAGCTTCCTATACCTCCTTATCTCAACCGTGATACACAAGAGAGTGACAAACGTACTTATCAGACGGTATATTCTAAGGTGAAAGGTTCTGTTGCGGCACCGACGGCAGGATTGCATTTTACGGAGCGCGTCCTCTCGGCTCTTGACAGCGCCGGTATCGACCGTGAAGAACTGACGCTTCATGTGGGGGCCGGTACGTTCAAGCCGGTGAAAAGTGAAGAGATTGCCGGGCATGAGATGCATTCGGAATACATAGTAGTCAGGAGGCAGACAATCGAGAAGCTTATCAGGCATGGCGGTGAAGCGATAGCGGTAGGCACCACATCGGTTAGAACGCTTGAGAGCCTGTACTATATCGGTGTCAAATTGTCGGATAATCCGGAACTTTCGGAGAACGAGCTTAGCGTTTCCCAATGGATGCCATACGAGTATGCCGAGGCTGTGGAGCATGGCAGACGTGAACTCCCTGTGGTGGAAGCACTCCGGAATATTGCTGATTATCTTGACAGCAATCATCTTTCTGCGCTTCATACAAGTACGCAGATAATCATTGCACCCGGTTACGAATACCATATAGTCCGGCGGATGCTCACCAACTTCCATCAGCCGCAGAGCACACTGCTTTTGCTTGTGTCTGCATTTGTGAACGGCGATTGGAGGAACATTTACAATTATGCCTTGTCGCATGATTTCCGTTTCTTGAGCTATGGCGATTCTTCGCTTCTTATTCCATAATGGCAACAGCGGCTGCACGTACAAGATCGCTTTTGTACATGCAGTCGCCTGATGCTTTTCGATACTCTGATGTGTGTGGGGAGCCTCGTTAGTTGTACAGAGGTGTACCTATATCCTCGCCCACCGTCACTTTCTTGAGGTTGCCGACGATGTCCATGTTAAAGACATATATAGGCAGATTGCTTTCTTTGCATATTGTCGTTGCCGTAAGGTCCATAACTTTCAATCCCCTTGTTGTAATCTCATCATACGTAAATTCCGGGGATTTTGTGGCTGTAGGGGCTTTTTCCTGACTTCGTCATCGTGTCACCAAAACATTCTCGTCGAAGATTCTCCGCACTTTCTTTGATGTCGTTCCATGGGCTCTAATGTCTTCATATATCAGTTTGGTTATTCCCTCCGTCACATACTGTCTACTTGCCATAAATTCCGGGCTTTTTCTGACAATTTGAAATGTTAAAATCAAGGCTCCGCAGAACCGCATAAAATCGGCCGAACCTTACCGAAGTCCCATTTGTGCGATTCTAAGGCTGTTTTCAGGCCTTGAATTCCAAGTGTAAAAATAATACAAATTGCATCCCGAAAAGATACATTTATTCACATTTGCGCATGCTTTGCCTGAAAAAAGAGTACGCCGGAAATAAATTTCGTTCACCTTGAAAATTGTTTTAAAGTGCCTTGTATAAAATTTTTCAAGGTGAACGAAATTTGTTTTCAAGGTGAACGAGTTTGAGAATGTCCGTTTTTCAGGCTGAAATCTGGTGTTGTCTCAGATTGATTTCTTAAAAAGTCTAAATCGGATTTTTCAATGCCACGAAAAACAAAGATGGATTCCGGCAGCGAAAAACAAGTATCTTGGATAAGTATTTTTATAACTTGCTGATTATCAGTATTTCCTATTTTTGTCCCAGCCTGTACTTCTTGCATCTAAAACTGCATTGTTTTGCTAAAATAGTATTTTGTTGATTGTCAATTGTTTATCAATAAAACTTCAGAAAATCGGCAGTAAATAGAATGTAAACGATTCTTAATTGTGTTAATAAACTTCCGTTTGCTACGAGTAGATTTTGTGTCAAAAAGAAAGAAGAAATGTTTCTAAAAAATCAGCTGCTTTTGCTGGTGTATTCACAGACTCCTACAAGATTTATAAGAGTAATCTATAAATACACCGGCAAAAATCACAAAAACACGAGCAGGAGTAATCTATGAATACACCAGCCAAAAAAGCAACTGATTTTACCTTATCGTAGGAAGGGATGAAAGTTCTGTTTTGAAGCGATTTTCACGTGTTACCTGAAACTGCAAACATTAGAATTGTAACATATTGGCATTTAATTGTTTGTGAATTTTAATGTGCTTTCCGATGAAGTCAAGACAATTATGCTTTGTCACATGATTTCCGTTTCTTGAACTATGGCGATTCGTCACTTCTTATTCCATAAATGCAACAGCGGCTGCACGTACAAGATTGCTTTTGTACATGCAGCCGCCTGATGTTTGCCGATATTCTGGTGTGTGGGGGAGCCTCGTTAGTTGTGCACAAGTGTACCTATATCCTCGCCCTCCATCACTCTCTTGAGGTTGCCGACGATGTCCATGTTAAAGACATATATAGGCAGATTGTTTTCTTTGCACATTGTCGTTGCTGTAAGGTCCATAACCTTCAACCCCTTGTTGTAAATCTCATCATACGTAATTTCCGAGAACTTTGTGGCAGTAGGGTCTTTTTCCGGATCGGCCGTGTATATACCGTCAACGCGTGTCCCCTTTAGCATGACGTCAGCTTCGATTTCTATGCCACGGAGCGACGACCCTGTGTCTGTGGTGAAATATGGGTTGCCGGTACCTCCCGACATGATAACCACTTCGCCGTTCTGCATTGCTTCAATAGCTTTCCATTTGGTATAGAACTCTCCGATCGGCTCCATGCGTATGGCTGTGAGCACACGGCTCTTGCAGCCTATGGCTCCGAGTGCGGAACTCAGTCCGAGGCTGTTGATGACTGTGGCGCACATGCCCATCTGGTCGCCCTTTACACGGTCAAAGCCTTTTCCGGCTCCGCTCAAGCCACGGAAAATGTTGCCGCCGCCTATTACGATGCCGATTTCCACCCCCATTTCGTGTACTTCCTTTATCTGTTGTGCATACTCGTTCAGACGTTTGACGTCGATACCGTATTTTTGCTCTCCCATAAGACTTTCGCCGCTGAGTTTGAGCAGTATTCTCTTGAATTTTGCCATGATGATTTATTTGTTTAGTTAGGTCTCCGGCACATTGCTCTTCGGGAGTTCCTTCCCGGCTTATGGCCGAAAATGATTAAAATTCGCTTGTAAAATGGAACTTTATATGCTCAAAATCGTGTTGAGCCATCTGAAGAACGTATCCGGAATCTGCGAGGAACACATCGCGCCCTTCGCGGTCTTTGGCCATGTACTGATATTTGCGCTTCTTGAAAGCTTCAAGCTCTGCCTCGTCATCGCTTTCTATCCAGCAGGCCTTGTAGAGACTGGCCGGTTCCCATCGGCATGTCGCATTGTATTCGTTTTCAAGACGATATTGTATTACCTCAAACTGAAGTTGGCCGACTGTTCCGATTAGTTTGCGTCCGTTGAACTGGTTGATAAACAATTGCGCCACTCCCTCGTCCATCAGTTGTTCTATACCTTTGGCAAGCTGCTTGGTTTTCATTGGGTCTGCGTTCTCTATATACTTGAACATTTCCGGTGAGAAGCTTGGAAGGCCCTTGAAATGCAACTGCTCCCCTTCCGTCAGTGTGTCGCCGATTTTGAAGATTCCGTTGTCCGGCAGTCCTACAATATCACCCGGATAGGCTTCGTCTATCGTGCTCTTCTTCTGTGCCATGAACTGTGTGGGAGAAGAGAATCTCACCGTCTTCCCTTGTCTTACATGAAGATAGGGAGCGTTGCGGACGAATTTTCCGGAGCAGACCTTGCAGAATGCTGTACATGAACGGTGATTAGGGTCGATGTTTGCGGTTATTTTGAATATGAATCCGGTGAATTTCGGCTCCTGAGGTTCAACAAGCCGTTCCTCGGCCGTGGTAGGGCGAGGATTTGGAGCAATTTCCACGAAACAGTTGAGAAGTTCCTGCACACCGAAATTGTTCAGTGCTGAACCGAAGAATACCGGAGCTACTTCACCGTCAAGGTAGGCGCTGACATCGAATTCCGGATAGACTCCGTCCACGAGTTCAAGATCTTCTCTAAGTTTGGCCGCATCTTGTTCTCCCACTCTGTCATCGAGGTCATTGCTGTTTATGTCCACCTCAAACTTCTCCGTGACAATCTGTTTGTCGGGGGTGAAAAGATTAAGGTTGTTCTCGTAAATGTTGAATACACCTTTGAATCGTTGTCCCTGATTGATAGGCCAGCTTAAAGGACGGACCTTTATCTGGAGTTCACTTTCCACCTCATCGAGAAGGTCGAAAGGGTCTTTACCCTCGCGATCCATCTTGTTGATGAACACGATTACAGGAGTCTTGCGCATGCGGCATACAGTCATGAGCTTGCGTGTCTGCGTCTCCACACCCTTCGCTCCGTCAATCACAATGATGGCGCTGTCTACAGCTGTCAGTGTGCGGAAAGTGTCTTCCGCAAAGTCCTGATGACCCGGAGTGTCGAGAATATTTACTTTATAGTCGCGGTAGTCAAATTCCATCACGGATGTAGAGACCGAGATACCGCGTTGCTTTTCTATATCCATCCAGTCGCTTGTCGCTGTTTTCTTTATCTTGTTCGATTTGACGGCGCCTGCTACCTGTATCTGTCCCCCGAAAAGCAGAAACTTCTCGGTAAGTGTGGTTTTGCCGGCATCAGGGTGCGAAATAATCGCAAATGTTCTTCTTCTTTCTATTTCGTTCATCGTTCATATTGTGTTTATTCGCATAAGGAACATCGGCATGTTGCGAGAACCGGAGTTTTGATGATCAGTTGTTGGCCTGCAACAATCCGATACATTCATGCAGCGAGTCCTCCCAATATGGGATTTCCATGTCGTATGTCTGCTTGATTTTTGTCTTGTCAAGTACCGAATAGTGAGGACGGTTCGCCGGTGTCGGATATTCTGCCGTATGAAGCGGACGTACATGGCATGTCGTGATTCCGGCTATGCGGTGTATCGCTTTGGTAAAGTCGTACCATGAGATTGTTCCTTCATTCGAGAAATGATAGATTCCCGCAACAATGCCCTTGTTGATGGCTGTGAAAATGGCTGCGGCGAGGTCGCGCGCATAAGTGGGAGTGCCTATCTGGTCGAATATCACACCTAATTCCGGCTTTTCTTTTCCGAGGCGCATCATCGTCTTGACAAAGTTGTTTCCGAAAGTGGAGTACAGCCATGCAGTACGTATAATCATGGCATTGCTGCAATGGACCATTACGTTCTGTTCTCCGGCAAGTTTGGTCCGTCCGTATACGGAGTCCGGACATGTAGGTTCAGTCTCGATATATGGAGTGTGATTGGTTCCGTCAAATACATAGTCTGTCGATACCTGTATCATTGAGCCCCCGTTTTTCTCGACAGCTTTTGCCAAATAGCCCGGTGCAATGTTGTTGAGCACATTGCAGAACTCTTCATTGCTTTCGGCCTTGTCGACTGCTGTATAAGCGGCACAGTTCACGATACAGTCGATGGCATTGTCTGCCACGAATTTCTCCACAGCCTGTTCGTCTGTGATGTCAAGCTCCTGAACGTCAGTAAAGAAATATTCATACTGTGTATTCTCTTTTGCCAGCAGCTGCATCTCGTTGCCGAGCTGTCCGTTACATCCTGTAACCAATATTTTTCTAATCATAATCTTGATGTATGTTTATAATTCCAATTCCCCTTTTTTGTCTTTCTTATAGTATTCCGACAACATGCCGAGCAGTGCTGCAATGTCATTCATTGCTTTCTGGGTGTCTGCGCCTATTGGTTTGCCTTGCAGGCGGAGTATCATCAGTCCGTACATCGCGTTCAGACAATTCTCTATTTCCGGTTCGTCAGTCCCTTGCATGCGACTTCTCAGTTCTACGATGAAAGGCAGTGCCTTATAATATGCCGCTGAATAGAACGGTTGTTTCGGTGATTTGAGAAGCTCTGTGTGCAGGTCGGTCAGCAAGATGATGATGTTCTTGTTTATCTGCAAGTGTCCTTGTTCTTTCACACCCTCGCTCCGCATCATTTCTATAAGGTCGGCATACCATTGCCGCATCTCCGCTTTCTGTTCTGCCGAATATTCAAATTTCGACAGGTAGTTGGCTTCTAGAAGGTCGATGTCGAAATGGTTTGCCCTTATGATGTCCTCAACTTGCCACATGTAAAGCAAATATTCGGCTATATTCTTGTCCTTTAACTGTCTTGCAATATACATGGTGTAAAGTATGTTTGATGTGTGTGTCTGCTTTTATGTGCTATGGAGGTTCTTGTCCGATATGTGCCCTTTCCGTAGAGGGGTCAGTAACCCATCGGCATGAACTGTCCTGTCAGGGTATAGGTGACGACAACTGCCGATACGAGCATGACGATGATTCCTATGATTCTGTTTATAATCCAGATTCCGCGTACATTGAATTTGTTTCTCACTTTGTCCACAAGCAATGTCAGTATGAACCACCAGAGCAAGGCCCCTGCAATGATGAACAGATAGCCCGTGACTTGAGGCAGGGGGTTCTCGGGGACAATAAACGTGAATTGTCCGAACATGGCTACAAAGAGGAAGATAATCAGCGGATTGGAGAATGTCACGAAGAAGCCGGTCACGAAGTTATGCACCAATGTGCCTTTGTTGTGTGATACGGGACGTATCGACTGTACCGGATTGGAACAGAACGTATAGATTCCGAACAGGAAAAGCAGCACGCTGCCTACAAGCTTGATCCAGAACAGCGTATTCGGGTCTTCTATGAATTGTACGACGAGCGACATTCCATAGCCTGTTATAAGTGCATAGATGATGTCGCTCAAGGCTGCACCTATACCTGTTGCCAGTCCATACCAACGTCCTTTGTTGAGGGTGCGCTGTATGCAGAGGATGCCGACCGGCCCCATCGGAGCCGATGCGACAATGCCGATGATGGTGCCTTTCACTATCATCTCCATGATACCTATCGTTTGCTGCCAGGGTATGAAGTTCTGTATATTCGTCTCTAATATTTGCATAACAGTTACAAAGATAATGCAAACCGAGCGCAATATAAAATAAAAAACATTTTTTTTACCTTCTACTATGGGCGGATTTGCTTTTATGGCATGTATTTGATGCTTGTTCATTTCGTGATTTTTTTGTATCTGAATATATCCGTCAGTTTTCCGTATGGCGATTCTGTGACGGATTGGCTCGTCATTGTGCTGTCGTCAAGTTCGGTGATGTGATACCACTGATAGTTGGCGGAATCGTTTTCAAGTCCTGTCAGCAGAGTGCCGATGACGCTGTCGCACAGCACCCAAGTGCCTGTTTCCGTATTTTCTCCGTCGTGAAGTATATAGGTGGAATCCGATTTGAATTCGCAATATACAAAACTGTCGAAATGTTCTATGTCTCCGGTGGCATCGGGCACTCCGTTTATTTCGCTCTCCAGCGACACCAGTTCCCAGCGGCCGATTATGCGGTTGCGGCCGAGCTGTGATTCGCAGCTCATGGCGAACAGCGCGGACAATAGGGCCGGTGCTGTGTTTCTTATTGATGTAAACAATCTTTTCATCCTTATGGGTTATTCTGAAAAATCTGTCGTTACGGCCTCAAACGGTGCCGGTTGGTTAGCATACAGCGTCGAGGTGCACTGTTTTTCATTGTCCTGCGCACAAAAGGCCGGACAGGGCAACTTCCGTATACTCCGTCTGTATGTTCCATGTAGAATGTGCAACTGTGACCCCTGAATGATTTTGTTATAATTCCCAATAGAGCAATGGAGCTTGTCATTCAAAATACGATGAAGCCACATCTTCAACATAGTCTGCGTCGATGTCCGTATGCAGCTTGCCTCCTTTGTCCATGTCGTAGCATATAAAGTCTACAAACGGATAGATGTCTTCGTCATTGCTTTCGTCTGCATCCTTTGTCACTTTCACTTCGACTGTGTCGTCGTCTATAACTTCAATCTTGATACCGTCTGTATCTTCATACATGCCTTGCACAAAGTCTTCGACATAGGCATATATGCTGTCCGAAAGTTCTTCTTTATTTCTCATCTTGTTCCATTGTTTCGTTGGCAGACTGTTCGTCTTCTATTGTCAATTGTCTGTTTGTTTGCTTTGAGATATACCTTGTTCTGTAAATTCTCCTGCGAGCGAAGTGTTCATCAGTTGCCTGACTTCTACTGCCGAATATCCTCTGCCGAATAGAATCATCAGCTTGGTGATTGCCGCCTCTATCGTCATGTCATGACCGCTCACCACTCCGGCACTGAGCAGTTGCAGACCGGTTTCGTAAAGTCCCATTTCCACCCCGCCGCACTGGCATTGGGTGATGTTCACCACGACTTTCCCTTCGGCTGTGGCTCTTTTGATGGCATCGATAAGCCACTGGCGGCGTGGGGCATTACCGGAACCGTAAGTTCTCAGAATGATGCCTCGTATGTTTTCAAGCCTGAAAACATGCTCTATCAGTTCTTGCTTTATTCCGGGGAACAGAGTGAGGGCAAGTACACAGTTGTCGCATTCGAAATGCGGGGAGAAAGGTTTCGACAAATCCGGTTTCCGTATGTTGCTGTAATTGTAGTTGATGTTGATTCCTGTGCGTGCCAGTTCGGCGCAATTATATGAACTGAAAGCGTTGAACTTCTCTGCGTTCGATTTTGTCGTCCTGTTGCCTCTGAGCAGGTGTTGGCCGAAGAATACACATACTTCCGGTACCAAAGGCTGGCCTTCGCTGTCCTGGGCAGCGGCAAGTTCGATTGCGGTAATCAGATTCTCCTTTCCGTCGGTACGCAGCACACCGATTGGCAGCTGGCTTCCGGTCAGTATAACCGGCTTGGCGAGGTTTTCAAGCATGAAACTGAGCGCTGATGCCGTATATGCCATTGTGTCCGTGCCGTGAAGGATGACAAAGCCGTCGAAGTTCTCATAATTGTAATGGATTATTTTCACAAGCTTTGCCCATAGTGTGGGTTCCATGTCCGATGAATCTATCGGAGGGTCAAACTGATACGAGTGAATCACATAGTCAAACTGGTTCAGTTCGGGAACGTGTTTGCGCAGATGGTCGAAGTTGAATGTTTCAAGTGCGCTTGTTTCCGGATTGCGTATCATGCCGATTGTGCCACCCGTATATATTAGCATAACCCGTTTTCTGGGCTTGAAGAAAAAGTTTGTTATATCCATAGGAACATATTCTGCCGCAAAGTTACAGTTTTCTTGCAAAATGTCAGACATAACCTGTTAAAAAAGGCCTGTCCGGGGACATTTGTTTGCTTTTTGGGTAATTTCAGCATGAATTGCTCTCTGTGGATTGTTGTTTTTTTTGTCTCTTCAAAACGTCCGCTTACGATTCTCTCCTTATTAATATAAAACCGTGGGTATACTCGCGTGGCGTTGGGTCTGTGTGTCAGAGTGAGAGACCGTCACCTGACTTCGTCATCGTGTCACCCTAAAAATGTTCATCGATGAGTTTCGCTGTTTCCTGATGTCTTTTCATAAGCCCTAATGTCATCATAAATCAGCTTGCTTGTTCCCACGTCATACCATCTGATTGTCATAAATTACAGGCTTTTTATGACAATCTGAAATGTTAAAATTCAAGGCTCGCAGAATCGCGTAAAATCGGCCGAATCTTACCGAAGTTCCATCTGCGCGATTCTAAGGCCATTTTCAAGCCTTGAATCCCAGATGTAAAAATAATATAATTCGCATCCCCAAAAGATACATTTATTCACATTCATACGTGCTTCATCCGAAAAAAGAGTACGCTGGAAATAAATTTCGTTCACCTTGAAAATGTTTTTAAAGTGCCTTGTGAAAAATTTTTCAAGGTGAACAAAATTTATTTTCAAGGTGAACAAAATCGAGAAGGACCGTTTTCGGGCTGAAATTTGATGCTGCACAAATTTGATTTCTTAAAAAATCAAAATCCGATTTTTCAATGCCACGAAAAACAAAGATGGATTTTGGTGGCGAAAAACAGGAATATCGGGCAAGTAATTTTATAACTTGCTGATTATCAATACTTCCTATTTTTGTTACAACCTGTACTTCTTGTACCTAAAGCTGCACTGTTTTGCTGAAATAGTATTTTGTTGATTATCAATTATTTATCAACAAATCTTCAGAAATTCAACGATTGGCAAGATGTAAACGAATCTTATTTATGTTAATAAAGTTCCGTTTGCTATGGGTGGGATTAGTGTCAAAAAGAAAGAAGAAATGTTACTGAGAAAGACAGCTGCTTTTGCCGGTGTTTTCACAGAATCATCTCATAAATCTGCGAATCCACCAGCAAAAGAAACAACAGATTTAACTTTTGAAGTGATTTTCGCGTATCACCTGAAACCGCAAACATTAGAATTATAACCTGTTGACATTTAAGTGCTTGTTTTTTTTACGTATTTTTCGACGAAGTCAGGAAAAAGGCCTGTCCGAGGGCTTTTGTTTGCTTTTTGGGTAATTTCAGCATGAATTGCTCTCTGTGGATTGTTGTTATTTGTCTCTTCAAAACGTCCGCTTACGATTCTCTCCTTATTAATATGAGACTGTGGGTATACTCGCGTGGCGTTGGGTCTGTGTGTCAGAGTGAGAGACCGTCAAAAATCCTCATGTACAGTTCGATGGCAGCGTCGATTTCTTGTATCCGGATAAATTCGTCTGCGGTATGCGAACGTCCTGAGTGTCCCGGACCTATTTTGACCGAAGGGAACCGCATCAGCGCCTGATCGGACAATGTAGGAGAACCGAACGGCTTCAGCCCGAGTTCCTTACAGCGCACGACAAAAGGATGTCCGTGGTCTATGCGCGAAGAGTTCAGGCGGAAGGAGCGCGCTTTCGCCTCGCATTTCAGGTTGGCGGCAATCGCCTCGAAAAGTTCCTCGTTGCTGTAGCATTCGTTGCTGCGCACGTCTATGGTGAATGTACATTTGTCGGGAATCACATTGTGCTGTGTTCCGGCATTGATGATGGTGACCGTGGTTTTCACGGGACCGAGCAGATCCGTCTCTTTCGGGAAACGGTAAGTACTGATCCAGCGGATGTCGTCAAGCGTCTTGTATATGGCATTGTCGCCTTCGTTTCGTGCTGCGTGCCCTGCCTTTCCGTGTGCTGTCACATCTATCACCATAAGTCCTTTTTCCGCTGTAGCCGGCTGCATGTCTGTCGGTTCGCCCACCACTCCGAGGTCTATCTTCGGAAGTAGCGGCAACACACATTCGATGCCGTTTTTTCCCGACACTTCTTCTTCGCATGAGGCAAGGAAGACGACGTTGTAGTTTCGCTTGCCTTCACCGTTGCACAGGCGCAGGAATACTTGCAGCAGGGCCACCACGCTGCCTCCGTCGTCGTTGCTTCCCAAGCCGAAGATTCTGCCGTCTCCGGTTGTTTCTGCCGTAAAGGGGGCGCGCGTCCATCCTGCCACAGGCTTCACGGTGTCGATATGCGCGTTCAGCAGTACGGTAGGTCTGCCGGCTTCAAAGTCGGGACATATACTCCATACATTGTTGCCATGGCGGTGAGGCTCCATGCCTTTTCCTGATATGAAGGATTCCATGATGTCGGCAGCTTCTTTTTCTTCGCGGCTGACCGAAGGGGTTTCGATGAGCCGTTTCAGGAGTTCTACAGCCTCGTGGGTGTATTTGTTGTATTTCATTCTTCTTATGGTTGATGTGAAGTCTTTGTCCGGATACCACATCCTGCCGAAGGGGATTCGCTATGCCCTTCCGGCGTTGCGCCTCCTTCGTTTTTTCTGCTTGGTAGGCAGGATGCCCTGAACATTCTACGTCTCTGCCGCGACACGGTCTCCGTATTCGGAGGTATGTCGCGGCAGTGGCGGAAAGGTGTGTGTAAACAAACCTGCGTATGGATACGGTCTTCGTTATTCCCAGTACAAAATCTGCTTGTTGATGTCCCACTTGTGGTCCTTAGGGAAGTCGTCGCCCTCCCATGCCTTCTTGCTTGTCCATTTCTCAGCCGGGGAAGTCCAGAATGCATCGTCTGCCGGCAAACCGAGAGGCAGGAAAGCGAGGCTGGTCATGTAGAGCGAACCGTTGTTGGTATACCAGTCGGCCACATTCGGATGGTTGCCCACAAAGCCTATTGTGAGGAATCCGCCCTTGTTGAAGTTGCTTGCACCGCCGAACATGCGCTTGGCCACAGCTGTGATTCCTGCGCGTACCTGTCCGTTGCTCAGCTCCTTTGGGAGTTGCTTGCGCCATGCCAGCTGTGCGAGTGGCTGGAATACGGCCATGCGGTAAGGGATGGAGCGACCTACTACAGGGAATGTACCTTCCGGAGAGATGAAACGCTCAAGGATGACGCTGAATTTCTGCATACGCTTGCAGGCCTCTTCAAGTCTCTTCTTTGAACCGTTCTTGTCGCCTGTGTTGCGGCAGGTCCATGTGTCGTTGCCCTTCTTTGCACAAATCATCTCAAGGCATTCCACGTACATCGGCTGGATTACGTATGAGTTGTAGTAGTCGAATGCGAATGCAGGACCGTCGCTGTACCAGCCGTCACCGATATACCATTCTTCCACCTTGTTCATGGCCATGTGGATGCGGTAGTTGTCATAATCAGCGCCTACATACATGAGGAAGCATTCTTCCATTGCCACAAAGAGATGCCAGTTTGTGTAAGGAGGGTCGTACCTGCGCAGTCCTTGAAGCTCCTTGATGTAGCGCTGCTTGGTTGTTTCGTCGAGCGGTTGCCACAGAGCGTCGAATCCTCTGTAGAGGCTTTCCACTACGTATGCTGCGTCGACAAGGGTCTGGCCTCCGGATTCCCAGCCGAGATAGTCGGGGCTTTCCGGGTCTACGGCATTGGCATAGGCTTTCAATGCCCATTCGCGGAGCTGCTTGCGCTTCTGTCCTTCCGCTGTGTCGTCGTCGGGAAGAGAGAGCCACGGGGCGAGACCTGCCATCAGGCGCCCGAAACATTCCATGTAGGACACCTTCTTGTCGCGGTTGTCCCAAGTCGGTGAAAGTTCAAGGTTGCCGTTCTTTGTGGTCATTATCTTCTGCAGGTTGCCTTCTGCCATGTTCTTCAGTACAGGCTCTGCCATCTGGTACATGATGTCGACCCATACTTCGCGGTCTGTCTTTTCTGCCTGCTTCTTCTTGGCCGACATGACCATAGGCATCATTGCGAGTGCCAGAACAATAAACAAGAGTTTTTTCATTTTAGTTTAATTTTAAAAGTTAGTAATGAGATTTTGTTGAATTTCGGTAACATGGAGATTGTGTTCGGCGGCGGAGATGATGTCTTGCCCTGTTTGCCGGTTGGTGAGGAATGCAGGAGACAAACGCGGCATGTTGCCGCCGCACTTGTGCCATGGCCTGATGTCTTTGTCTCTCAGTTGCCGCGTCTGAACACAGACTCCAGATCGTGGTTCATCAGGACAAGGTTTTCCTCGGTGAGTTGCATGATGTGGAATGTGTCCACTATTTCTCCCACTTCTTCTCCCACTTTCTTGGGTGAATGCAGCAGAAGCATGCCGTCTTTGAGCTGCCAGCTGTCATACTCGATAGTCATGTGGTAGGTTGAGGCCCTTCCTCCCGGGTTGATTTCGAGGCTCTGTTCGCCTCCTTTTCCGTCAGACTGGGTCCACAGGTGTTGCAAGGCGGTCAGATTGATGGCAACCGAAGCCTTCAGGTCGCCGTCGGATGCGGTGCTGTATATGATGTCTATTTCATCACCGCTTTCCGCCCCTCCGGTTATGATATTTATTGGGATTTCTATCGACAGGGTGTCTCCGTCTGCTTTTATAAGTTCAAGGACATTCATGCTTGTCCCGTCGCCTACAGTCCCGACAGCTTCTGTGATACCCGGGATTTCTTCTTTTGGCTCGATTTGTGTTTTCTCCCGGCCTTCCTTCTTCCTTTCTGTGCATCCTGCCGTCACCGCCATCACGATGGCAAGAGACAGAAACAGACCTGTTATCTTTTTTATGTCCATGCTCGTTTTGTTTATCTGTACAAAGATACGTTAATAATCAGAAATACCGCAAATCTGTTTTGTCTTTTTATCTGTCGGGGGCTTTATCCTCTTGTTTTTTTGTATGTCTTTAGCGGATGTCTGCACACTGACACAAGAAAAGTCTGTGAATATACCGGCAAAATGACCTTTGTCATATATAGGAAAACAGTTTCGCTCCCATTGCGTATGTTTCCGTACAAGATGCTGCATTTTGGGAGTGGCTGCACCGGAAACATGAAATCAACCTTTTGAGAAATCAAATTCACCGTACTAAATTCTTAAATCTGCACTGCTGATTGTAAAAACTGCACTGCTGATTATACAATCTGCACTGTTGATTTTATAATCGGCAATGCAGATTTAAGAATTTAGTGCAGTAAAAACAACTTTTCAGCGGAGTGAAATCAATTTTCTATAGGCTATAACACAATGATTTCCAATGCTCTACGGAAGGGAATTAGCTTGGACGGAAATCCAAACACCGTTCAAATCAAAAAATAATTGATTTCAGGTGTGGTGTAACAGCAAAACAGGCCCGGCATCATTGCCAATGTTTGTCTGAATCCCAGAAATGCAAAAACCAAAGATGATTACTTGTTCGATGAGAAGTTTTATAAGGAAAGGTTTGTCATTGAGCACACTAACTTGACAAAATTCGATATCACAATTTCTATCTGGAAGGGGTGGATTCATCTTGCTTTTGTGGTGATTTTCTTAAAAAAACAAAAAATCGCAGAATTTTATTGAATTTTATAAAATAGGTGAATAGCTTTTGATTTAATAATGTTATCTTTAGGCCGGATTTATAATTTATGAAGATGTAATTTGTTTCCTTAAAATCGGCATACAATAAATGGCATCGGTTATGCATAATATTCGAATCGGTATACAAGTATATTGAACGAAGGACTATGATGTAATGGGAAGTTATTATATTCTGATAATGTTGACGAAAGTACCTTTGTTATATTAATTAAAAAATGTAATTCTTATGAAGAAAAAAGTAATTCTTGTATGTGTTGGCATGATATGCTGTATGTCAAATTATGCTCAATTGAAAGTTGATAGTAATGGGCTTGTGAAAATTGGAAAATCTGTTCAGAGCGATGCTTTGTAAAGGTTATAAATAATGGTATAATCAATGTCTGTTCAGGAGAGGACTTTGTTCTTCCGTTAGGTTCTTCTATGGATATGATTAATGGTGTTATATGTACTAATAAATAATCGCTTATGAACAAATCTGTAATATTGGCATTCACGCTGTCGGGATTGTTTTCCTGCATGGTGAGCGCACAGGTGAAGTCGTTTATTGAACACGGCAAGTCGTGGCATATAAGAGCCTACAATAGTGTGGCACTTGACCTCGGCATCTATAAAGACGGACCGAGTGCGGACTATGACCTGTGCTTTATGGACGATGCGGACACACTGGTGGACGGCAGGAAATACATGAGGCTCACTTATCAAAACGGATATTATCGGGACGGACATGGTTTCCCGCATAAGGACGGAGAGGTATATGCCATCTTGCGGGAAGAAGATGGCAAGGTGTGGCGGTATGATGAGCAGTCGGGAAAGGAATTTCTGCTGTACGACTTCACTTTGAGCGAGGGCGATGAGTTTGAGTTGCAGGCATGGCAAGAAACTGCAACTTACGCTTGCAGGGTGGAGAAAGTGATGTACACGGAAGTGAACGGGGTGCGCTTGAAGCAAATACTGTTCTCCTCGCTATATTCAGATCCCCAAAGAGATGACGGTGAGGATGATACAGTGTACACTACATGGACGGAATGTATTGGCGGCAACACCCCGGTATGCCAGCCGGAAAAGAGCACATTGTTGATAGAAGGAGGAACTCTCGAACTTGTTCCATATATCGCATGTTCGGATGGCAGGTATATGCCGCAGCAATACGACTACTTCAATCTTCATGGTCAGCAATTGGTGCTTGGCAAGGAGGTGACTGCGGAGATGCCGGAAGAGAGCTGGGGGCATGACGACCTGAAATATGAGTTTGTGGATAAGCAGACGTTGCGCGTATATGGAACTATATGGACGGAGCCTACTCCTAATCAATACATTTATTGCGTATGCGCTCAATTGGATTCGTCTCCTTGCTTTGAAGTCCGCTTTGAGGTGGCAGTGCCGGGGCAGCATACAGACGAACAAGGTGCCTACTTGGTGGATTTGTCTTTCAAAGGATTCGACGCAATTTTGCCTGATGTCGCCACGTATAAGATTGTGGACAGTGAGGGGACACACCTCATAGAATATGACGGGAAGCAATTTACAAGTGTGAACCGTCTGCATACTGAGGATGATAAAGGTGGTGGACTGATATTCAGTCTGTCCGGTTGCAGGGTGGACAAAGTGCCGCAAAAAGGAATATACATAAGAAATGGCAAGAAATATGTGGCTCGTTAAATAATGAGCAAAGAGCTTTTTCGTCGTCGTCTTGACAGATTCCTCTTGTAAATCTTGTGGTTGTGAGCTGGTGTGTTCACAGAGTCTTTCTATAAATTTTGTGTTGTAGGCTGATGTATTCACTGTGGTTTGTAGTTGTATTCACAGACTCCTACAACTTGTACTTTTGTGATTTTGCTGATGTATTCACAGACTCCTCCGTCGCTTCGCGCCACGCCCTCCGTCGCAAGCTCCCCCAATTGCTCCTATTCCGCAATTGCCCCTAACTTAGGGGAGGAGTCTGGTTACTCAGTAGATGTAAATGCTATTATATTGACAAACAACATGTTGACTCACTATAGACTTTCCAACGAGCAAGGTAACTAAGCTCCTCCCCTAAGTTAGGGGCAATTGCGGA
>CAZKOB010000015.1:0-44388 GCA_964554265.1 uncultured Bacteroides sp.
AACTTGCGAGTCGCTATGGGGTTCGTCGGCAACTACGCCCCGTATGGACTTCCACCACAAATACATGACTGCCCGTCATACCAAAAAACCGGAGGCACAGAATGCGCTCCGGTTCATCATGCTCAGCAAGCAAACCAAACACCCACAACCCAGATCAAAAAAAGACAGTTATGTCATCAGTTTACCTGAAAAGTATTGAAAGAATGCGGTTTGAGTTCCGCATTCAAATAACGCTTACCCAATCTGAGGGTAACCTTGCGAGAATCATCGTTGAAATTTCCGGCAATGGCAACAAGCTTACCCTTGGTCGTCTTTACGACAAGTACAGGCACATTGTCCTTGCCGGCCGGAACATAGCCTACAGTCTGCGAACCCGGCAACACATAGTTGCAGTAGTGCTTGGCCGCATAGTATTCAGGAGTGAAAACAGCAGTACGCGACTTGGAATCGACACGGATGAGCGCATTCTGTCGCCATCCCCAAGGACTCTCCCCATTGTCGCAAAGAATCATATTCCAGAAATTATATTCATTACATCCGTTACCAAGATAATGGTTGATAAGTTCAAAGGTATGCTCTGCGCCCTTCCAGTCGAAAGAGCCCCATCCACACTCACTCTCACTGCACATATAGCTGTAATTCGGATGCTCTTTGCGTATACGCGGCAAAATCTGACGTCCTTCCCACTGGAAACCGATACCTTTTATATTGGAAGGCATACGGGAATCGGAAAGAACCTGTGCAACATGGTCGTAGCGGTTGGTATTGAAAGTTCCCATATAAAGCTCTACTTCAGGGTGGCGCTCCTTCAAGGTCGGCGCCAGATATTCCATGTTGAAACGGATGATTCCTTCTGCTGTCCACGCACATCCGGGATAAGGGGTATAGCTGTACGCCTCATTCTGATACATCACCTTGGTGACAGGTATGCCCTGCTCCTTATAGGCATCGATAAACTTGCAGAAATAGTTTGCGTATGCCTGCAGGTAGCGCGGATCCTGAATAAAGAAATCGTTCACGGCCAAGCGACGCGGAAAAAGGTTCTTGTCGGGATTGACCATCTCATTCTCCGAGCGATCGCCATCCTCAAACAGAAGAAAATCGCACCTCGGGTCAAGGTCGTTGTACTTGCTGCTCTGCACGGCATAGTGTTTGTTGATTTTCATCCACGAAGGCGGACTCCAAGGAGAAATCCAGAAAGAGAGGTCCGGATTATACTTCTGTGCCGCACGTATGAACGGAATGACCGCTTTCTTGTCGCGCTCAATGTTGAAATACTTCAGCTGGAAGTCGCCTTCGACCTCATCGCAGCTATACCATGAACGCGCATAGTCGTTGGCATTCATGGATATGCGCCCGAGCGTCACACGAAGATCACCGTCAGGCGAGAACACCTTACGGAGAATATCATCCTGCTCATCGCGTGTCAGTTCACAAAGGGCATCCCAGTCAAGTTCATTGAACGTGACACCCCATGCCTTGAATGCGACACCTTCTTCATTGCCATCGACCTCCAAAAGTGGCTTTTGCTGCGCGCTCGACTGGAGTGAAACTTTGGCCTTCTGCCATACATTACCTTCTGTACTGCTCGTCCATACACACGACTGTGCGGATGCCATCGCCGGCAGCAACGCTACCAATGCCACCGAAAGCATCCGGTTCAAATAACAAATTTTATTCATAATCATAATTGAATTTGTAAAAAATACATAAAAAACCTTCCCAAGCCCCACCGGTATATGGATTCTTTCCATATATCCAAACAAGATTATATATCCGGCAGGCACCAAGCAGAGCTTAGGAAGGGCCTCTCAAAAAGGTCAGGCGGTTGTTAAAGATTTAGTATACGAGAACTTTCCGGACTGCATTTTCCGATTTCACGATGTATATGCCCGGTTCAATATATCCATCAGTATCGACAACAGCCCCGGCAGCATTGCAGACAACGTATGGCAAAACAGAAAAAACGGTCATGGAATTTTTTCCGGCGATTACATGCAGTCCGCTTTCATGACTCACCACTGTGTGGCCAATCGCTGTAGAAACGAAATCTGAAGAGATGTAATAAAGCTTGAAGTCATCGGCAGAGAACCATGTACCGCCCCACTCTTTTCCGGTCAGATACTTGTCATTCGTAAACCCGATGGCAAGTTTTCCGTCTCTCACATGTATATCATCGACAGTGATATACTGCCAGCCTCTTCCCTTGCCTCCGTTGACCGCCTTTTCAGCGGAACCATCCTCGGCAGCCTCCCAGATAGGGCCTCCGACATTGTTATAGGTTGTCACTTCCCGCATCAGCAGCTCTTCCGAAGTTTGTGCGGTAATAAAGAAGCCTTCACCACTCGCACGCGCAGCACAAACAAGGCGGTAAGTACCGGAAGGAAGTCCGCTGACCAACTGATGCCCTGTGTAGTACATCCATCCGGGCGTCTGATTATAGGAATCCACATAATGATTGGCAGAATTGCCGGAATAGTGCTCGCCATTTTTATATATGGCATCACCGTTGGTGTTACTGAATGTCCAACCGGCCGGATTGCCGTCGGAGCCGAAAGTCTCCATGTCTGCAGACTTGACAAGGAAGGTGAAGTCGGTGTCCTCACCCGGCTGTTGAGAAATACGCAACCGATCCATCTCAGCATACAGCTGACGACAGAGGTCCGCGTATGAAGCAGGAGAAGTGATTCGCGGAATAAGCACACGATGTTCTTCCATCACACCACGCAATGCATCCTTGGCCTCCACGGTATAAATTGCAGAAGGATCGGCAAGCAACGCCTCAGCCTCAGCTACCACACCTTCATATTCTTCGGCAGCCTTCTGAAGTCCGGCATTCTTTATATCTTCATTCTCTCCTAAAAACTTCAGCCTGAAGTCCGTCACACAGAACCATCCTTTAGTGCCTCCGCCCGAAGTGGAAGCATAGCCTATACGAAGCGTACCGTCCTCGCCGACCTCTATCGGCTCTGTCGTCTGAAGCTCCCATCCCGCTTCCGTGTTCCAAATAGCCACCTGCTTGGAAGGAGAAACGACAGTGACATCACCGGCGACGGCATAAAGATGCTGGTCGGTAATCTCGCCCGGTCCGCACATAGCTCTGCTGCTCACGATATATTTGCCGGGCAGAAGCCCACTGACGTCCTGAAACACATTCATGGAGGTGAAATCGTTAGACCAACTGTTGAGGCATGTGCGTCCGGCAATATTCGCAGAACGGATGTCGCCGCCATTCACCACATTGTCGAGAGTCCATCCTGTCGTACCATTCGTAAAACAAGGATTTGACAAATACACAGTCACATCCGTATATTCATCCTGCGGAGCATCCAGAGTCAGTCCGCCTTCGCTCTCCACCATCTCTGAAAGCTCTTCTTCATCACCAAGAACAAATGTGTTGAAAGACTTAGGACTGAGTTTCACGTTCAGATACTTGCCATCAAGAGACAACGTAAGTGTCCGCTCGGATGAGCTTTCATTGCCGGCAACGACAACCACAAGACCATCGGGACGCTGCGCGGCAAGTACAAGAGGACAATCGGTACACTTCTTCAGGATTCCGGAACCGGGAGCGATAAAATGACTATAGTGCTTCAACGCATAGTATTCCGGCGTGTAAAAAGCCTCACGAGTGGATGAATTAACCTGCACAAGTGAATTTTGAATCCATCCCCATGAGCTTGCTCCATTATCCTTGAGAACAGCATTCCAATAGTTATAGCGCATGCAACCATTGCTGAGATAATGATGAATCAGTTCAAAAGTATGCGCTGCGGCAGCCCAATCGAATGTGCCGCTTCCGCATTCGCTCTCTGTCTGCATGGCGTCAAGTTCAGGATAACGGTAACGGATTTCAGGAAGAGCATTGCGCGCTTCCCATTGATATCCTACTCCCTTGCAATATTTTGTGATACCCGGATAATTGAGTATTTCCTCAAAAACATCAAGACTGGCAGTGTTCATCGTACCCATCCATATCTCCACATCAGGATAATGCTCTGCAAAATAAGGACCAAGATAGTCGGCATTGAATATGGCCGTACCTTTGGCTGTCCATGAGCAACCAGGATATACGGTATATGAATACGCCTCGTTCTGATAGCATATAGCAGTGACAGGAATGCCCTCTGCTTTGTATGCATCGACGAATTTACCAAAATAAAGCGCGTATGCGTTGAGATAATCAGGCTCCATAATAAACTGGTCGTTGAAATAGACCGGAACCTGCATATTGGTCGGCAGACCATTGTTTGCCCCGCTTTTGTTGGCATAGTGCCTGTTTGTCTTCATCCATGTAGGCGGACTCCACGGAGACCCCCAGAAGGTCATGTCGGGATTGTATTTCTGCGCAAACTTGATATATGGAATCAACGCTTCCTTATCGCGTGAAATAGAAAAATGCTCCATCTTAAAATCACCGTCTGTCTCATTGCAACTGTACCAGTTACGTGCGTAATCGCTTGCACCGACAGGGATTCGTCCCACAGTAAAACGAAGATCTCCATCGGGAGCAAACATGCGCTGCATCAACATCTCCTGTTCTTCCTGAGAAAGAAGGGACAATGCATCCCATCCAAGTTCATTGAAACATGTGCCCCACCCTTCAAAAGTGCCAAGCACATTGTCAAGATTGTATACAACTTCCGGAGTCCCTATCACATTACCGCTTACCGGCACACGCTTCAGATTCCAGAGGGCATCATTGGTAGAACTGAACCACAGTCCGGATTCGTTTTGTGCAAATGAAGGCAGCAAGCCCACTGACAACAAAGCCGCAAAAAAGATTCTGCTACGAAATAAGTTTCTCAAAATATTAGTCATAACAGCTGGAATATTATTTGTTTAATACAATTTCAATATTGCAAATATAGGCAACTTGCTAACCGTCAAAGGGATGAAATGTAACAAGCATGTACACAAATGTATCATCATGGAAAAAGTTACATCTGTTCCAAGAACTTGAAAGAGAGGATGGTTTTGTTTTGAAGCGATTTCCGTGCGTCATCCCAAAAACGCAAATGATAGAAAAAAGTTCCAGTTGTCCCTTACATTCTTCAACATGCAGTTGCAGTGCCTCCGGCTTGTTGCCGAAGACGGAATATGCCGTAAGTACGGCACAGATGTTCACAAGGAAGTTTTCTGTTGCTTTTTTTGCTGGTGTATTCACAGACTTCTCTTATAATTCTTATGGTTGTAAGTCTGTGAAGACAGCTACTTAAAATCATAAGAGGAGTCTGTGAATACACCTACAAAAGCAACTGTCTTTCTCAGAAGCATTTCTTCTTTCTTTTTGACACTAACTCCACCCATCGCGGACAGAATATTTTTAACACAATTAAGATTCGTTTATATTTGGACGATTACCGAATTTTTGAAGGTTTACTGATAAGCGATTGATAATCAGCAAAATACCATTTTGGTGAAACGGTGCAGTTTCAGGTGCAAGAAGTACAGGTAGGAACAAAAATAGGATATGCTGACAATCAGTAAGTTATAAAATCATCTGTCCGGGATTCCTGTTTTTCGCCACCGGAATCCATCTTTGTTTTTTCGTGGCATTGAAAAAGCAGATTAATATTTTTAAAGAATTTAATCGGGACAACATCAATTTTCAGCCCGAAAAACGGACTTTTTCAAACTTGTTCACCTTGAAAATAAATTTCGTTCACCTTGAAAATGTTTTTAAAGTGCCTTTTCAACAAATTTGGTTCACCTTGAAATTTGGCCTTCCGTGTACTCTTCTCTCAGGCGAGGCACACGTGAGTGTGAATAAATGTATCTTTTCAGAATACAAATTGTATTATTTTTACATTTGAAAATCAAGGTCTGAAAATGGCCTTAGAATCGCACAAATGGAACTTCGGTAAGGTTTGGCCGATTTTACGCGATTCTGCGAGGCCTTGTTTTTAACATTTTCAGATTGTCAGAGAAAAACCGTAATTTATGACAAATAGATGGTATGACGGTGGGGTAAGCAAGCCGGTTTGTGAGGATGCCGGCTTTGTTGTGGCGGACTGATAGACAAGGTTTATATCTGTACCTGACCTCGCCACTTAAAAAACTAACAAAATATGAGTATCTACGCGAGTTCGGTTCAAGAAACTCCTGTAAAAATGCCCCACCTGTTCTTCATGATGATGATGTTCCTAAGTCATCACACAAAGCAGACAGAAAAAAAGAACACAACAGCAGAATAACCGCATTATCGTCGGCCTCTTGGATTTTCCGGCACACCGGCTCCTGTTTTTTGCGAAAAAAAACGTAGCTTTGCAACCGGAACTGAAGAAATAAAGCATAATGAGGAATCATCTGTTTGAAACATTCCTGCTGACTCTCATTGTCGTGGCAGCCTTGATGGGAATGTTTTTTCTGCCGAAGTTCAGTTTTGGCAGTACAGAACTAAGACGCGTCAATATCTTCGCGGATATAGAAAAGCGCAACAAAGATTGCAGGATAATAGAAGTTGAATACGAAGATTCGGCGATTACCGATACCATGCCGGACAAGGAGGATACACCCACAGTGGCAAAGCCGAAATTCATCGACACCATCCCCACAGGAATGGTGGCCATCGAGGAATATGCGGATTCAACAGGCAACAGGAGAGAGATGGACAAATTCTATCGTGCCTTGTCGCATGCATCAGAACGCAATGTACGCATCGCCTATTTCGGCGACTCCTATATAGAAGGCGACATACTGACCCAGGACCTCCGCCACATGTTTCAGGAACGGTTCGGCGGAAAAGGGGTGGGCTTTGTGGATATAATGTCTCCGACAGCCGGATTCCGTCAGACTGTGGTGCAGCATGCCACCGGATGGTCGGCATACAATGCCAACGACACCAAAAAGAAAGGGTTCATTGCAAGCAAGCAAGGCATCAACGGCCGTTACTTCATCCCTGTCGGAAATGCCTCCTTTGAATTGATGGGACAGCGAAGACTGTACGGTGCACAATTGGACACGATGGAGACGGCCACTGTATATTTCACACCTTCCAGAGGATTGCATCTGCACGTATCAGTCAATGGCACAGAACATTACACGTTGTTCTCAGACAATGACACTATCGGTGGAATCCCCGAAAGGATAGAAGCACAATCCGTCGACGGACAAATCCACCGTTTTGTCATGAGCGTCGAGGACGAGGGCAACTCGCGATTCTACGGAGTGGCTTTTGAGAACAAACACGGTGTGACACTCGACAACTTCAGCATGCGCGGCAGCAACGGCTGGCACATATCGGGCATTCCATATCAGACGATGCACAGATTTGCACAACTGAGGCCTTACGACCTTATAGTCCTGCACTACGGACTCAATGTGGCTTCGCCCAAAGTTTCGGACTACAACTACTACACCCGACGATTGGCCAAGACCATCAACGGACTCAAATCGGCATATCCGGAGGCAAGCATCCTTGTTGTCGGTGTAGGCGACCGTGATGCTAAAGACGAATATGGAGAACTGCACACGATGGACGGAGTCAGGGAACTGCTGCGCTGCCAGCGCAAGATGTCCGCCGACACCAAAGTAGCCTTCTGGAGCCTGTATGACGCAATGGGTGGCGATGGGAGCATGGCGCGTATGGTAGAAAAGAAGCAGGCGAATCTGGACTATACTCACATTAACTTTGCCGGAGGCAGACACATCGCGCGGCTGTTGTTCGATGTGCTGATGAACGGCAAGGAGAACTATGACAAAAGAGAAGGGTTATGAACAAGAAACGAACATTTAGAACCATAGGCTTGGCAAGCCTGATCGTACTTCTCGGTACATCATCCCACAAGATGATGACGTCGGACAGACGTCTTGCTGAAAGCAGTGAGACGGAATGCCAAGACAAAGAGCATGATGAAGACACGGACACTCATCAGGCAAATCTTACACAAGAGAACGACATCATTAGCGAAGCCGGACTTTCCCCTGTTGCCGGCATGGTTGAAATAAGCCATGTGGAACTTCCCGTCTCCTTCCGCGGAATCACCGACAATGAAATTACCGGAAGCGAATATCTCAGCGAAAGCTTTGCCCTCATTGCAGGCAAGGACTCTGTGGTCCGCATACTGCAAATCGGCGACAGCCATGTGCGTGGGCACTACTTCCCCGTGGCTGTCCGCAATACACTTGAAGACAGTTTCGGCTCACAGGCGACAGGAGAAGACAAGATTACTTACCGCACAGACTGCATTGCCTCCGAAACCGGCGAAAGCGGTGTCGTTTACAGCGCTATCGGAATCAACGGCGCACGCGCATCACGTTTTGTAGAGGACGACATGATAAAACAAATCGCAGCCCAACGGCCGAATCTCGTGATTGTGAGTTTCGGCACAAACGAAAGCCACGGCAAGAACTACGACGAGGAGGCGCACAGCCACACCATCGACTCCCTGCTTTCGCGTATCAGCGGAGCATGCCCCGGAGTGCAGTTTCTTCTTACCACCCCTCCGGGCTCCTATATCTCCCGGCGTTCAGGGCGTACCTACCGCGACCGCAGGGGACGTCGCAGATATTCCTATGTACGCCGCGAGAACACGCTGACCTCGCGTGTGGCGGCAAATATCGTGAACTACGGCCGAGAACACCATGTGGCCGTATGGGACATGTATTCCATTGCCGGAGGCGAACAATATGCCTGCACCAACTGGCGCGGAGCAGGACTCATGAACAACGACCGAATTCATTATACAGTAAACGGCTACCGCCTTCAAGGCCATCTACTTGGCGAAGCCTTCCTTAAAGCGTACAACGAATATGTGGGACATCGACTGGCGGCGCGTTCTTGAACAACTGTCGTATATGCCGCAACAACCTATGATATTCAGCAGCGGCATATTTCTTTTTTTGTTTTTAGGATTTTCATTCATCTACTCGTGCCTCGGAAAACGTGACACACTGCGGTTGCTGTTCGTAACCGCCTTCTCGTACTATTTCTACTACAAGAGTAGTGGGCTGTACCTTGTATTATTGGCTTTTGTCACCACCACCGACTACTTCATCGCACGCGCCATCGGAGCGGACCGGAAAGAGCGTGCAAGGAAGCGCAAGGAAGGACACTCGGCAGTGCAACGGCTATTGATGCTGCTTAGTCTCACCATCGACTTGGGACTGCTGTGCTATTTCAAATACACCAACTTCTTCGGCGAGATGTTGTCTCCGCTATGGAACGGCGACTTTGAACCTCTCGACATATTCCTGCCAGTGGGCATATCGTTCTTCACCTTCCAGTCGATGAGCTACACAATAGATATCTATCGCGGTAATCTGCGTCCGCTCGACAGATGGCTCGACTATGCGTTCTACGTATCGTTCTTTCCACAACTCGTAGCCGGCCCGATAGTGCGTGCGCGCGACTTCATCCCCCAAATCCGCCGTCCGCTGACGGTCACCAACGAGATGTTTGGTTCCGGAGTGTTCTTCATTGTGGGAGGTCTGTTCAAGAAAGCAGTAATTTCGGACTACATAAGTGTAAACTTCGTAGAGAGAGTATTTGAACAGCCCGACCTCTACTCAGGTCTTGAGAATCTGCTTGCAGTCTACGGTTATGCCCTGCAAATCTACTGCGACTTCTCCGGATACAGCGACATGGCGATAGGTATAGCACTGCTCCTCGGCTTTGAGTTCCCTATGAACTTCAATTCGCCGTACAAGTCGGCAGACATGACAGATTTTTGGAGGCGGTGGCACATCTCATTGTCATCCTGGCTGAAAGACTATCTTTACATCTCTCTCGGAGGCAACAGGCATGGAAAGTTCCGGCAATATCTCAACCTCATCATCACCATGCTCCTCGGCGGACTATGGCACGGTGCTTCGCTCAATTTCATTGTATGGGGCGGACTGCACGGCATTGCGCTTGCAATCGACAAGATAAAGAATGCCATACTCCACAGACCGAAGGGATACCGGAGTCATGGGGTCAGACGCGTGGCGGAAATCATATTGACCTTCCACTTCGTATGTATTTGCTGGATATTCTTCCGCAATACTTCCTTTGAAGGTTCACGGAGCATGCTCAACCAGATATTCACCCACTTCCAGCCACAGATATTCAGCCAATGGATAACATCCTATTGGGCGGTAGGCAGCCTTATTCTTTTAGGCTATACGCTCCATTTTCTGCCTGAAAGCTGGTCGCAGTCGGCTCGCCGACTGGTCATACGCATGCCTATGGTGTTGCAAGCAGTCCTGATTGTCATCGTCATCTTTATCGTGATACAGATAAAGAGCAGTGACGTGCAACCGTTCATCTACTTCCAGTTCTGACGACACAAACAGGATATACACCCATTCAGCAAAATGAAAACAAGACATCTTCTCTTCTGCCTGCTTCTGCTTTTGAATATACCGTCAGTCCTTCCACAGCACCCGCCATTCACTCGCAAGGATGTGACCCACGGACTCAGCGACAACCAAGTGCAGCACATACTCCAACTGCACGACGGACGGATGGCGATAACAACCAAGGGGAACATCAACATCTACGATGGCAACAGTTTCAGATATATACATTATGACGAGAACTGTGAATACGAACTGGAGGACTATGAAGGGGCCTATCATGTATACGAAGACAGCAGTAGCCGGTTATGGGTGAAAGACTACAGAAGACTGCGTTGCTTCGACCTGCGGCACACAAGATACATATCGAACATAGACAGTCTGTTCCGCACCTTTCATGCGAAAGAATCCGTAAAAGACTTGTTTGTCGATTCCAATGGCGAGGTATGGCTCGTAACCCGAAGACATATCAGGAACGAGAAAGGAGATGTCTGCATAGAAAAACAGACCGACTCCGGCATCTTACAGGATGTGGACATATCGGCAGACGGCATTGTGTTGTTCTATTCAAACGGAGAAGCATGGCACCACAGTTTCCGTAAAGGCAGGCCATCGCATTCCATCTCTGCATACGATAAAAACAAGGCCGGCCTGACAGCTGCCACATCGCTTGTTGTCAAGGCCGAAGACGGGAGTTTCTACCAGCTGCGCTGCGGAAAAGAATCTGCCCTACTCAAGTATTCCGACTGTCTGTCAGAATGTACAGAACTGTTGCGGACAGACTATGTACTGCATACCCTTGCTGTTTCTCCTGACCAATCAATATACATCACAAGTCCGGAAGGAATATGGCATATATCTCCTTCCGGTGACAAGAAAGAACTCATCGACAGCTTGTCAGCCGAACAGCACACACGAATATCCGCCAAACGACTCAACACTATATTCTTTGATTCGCAGGGCGGAACGTGGCTTGGAACCTACAACAGCGGTCTGCTCTATTCCCACCCCGACAGATTCCGGTTCTTTTCCGTCCGTTCTTCAGCATCTCAAGAAATGGATCGGCTTGGTTTGCCGACAAAAAAGGAAGTCCACCTTCATGCGAAGTATGGGCGAGAACACTATACAGATGTATTACGCGACAGGCGCGGATGGATATGGGCAGGAACTGTCGACGGATTGCTGCTGTTCCGCAACGACAAAGAGGCTCCCCAAAAGTTCTATGCAGAAGATGGGCTTTCCAACAACTATGTCCACTCCATTGCCGAAGACTATCACGGCAACCTCTGGATAGGTACCAGCGCAGGAATAACCAAAGTGAACATAAAGGGCAACAGCAAAGCGGCTGTGATGTTTGAACAGTTCGGACATAATGACGGTTGTCTCAATGGAGAATATTCCGACGGAAAAGCACTGATGCTTCCCGACAGTACAATGTTCATGGCAGGAACAGAAGGATGGACAACGTGGCACCCGGACAGTGTGAATGCCACTTCTTCATACTTCAAGCCTCAACTTGTCGGAATTTCCGTCAACGGACGTACCTTGAAAGTAGGCGAGAATCTCATGCCGGAAGCAGAGAATTTCATGCGTCACTTCGATTTTGACACTGATGAGAACTCCATCGTGTTCGATATATCGCCACTCAACTATTCACAACCTTCGCACACCATCTTTGCATACAAACTTTCAGACGGCAATGAAGCACCCTGGCACATTATCAGGTATAATGACCACCACACAATCCAGCTGTTGCCGGGAGGCATCCTCCGCCTGCCGTTCCTGTATCTGCATCCCGGGAATTACGAACTTCAGGTCAAAGCAGCCATGAGCACCGATATATCCACCGCCCCGGCTCTACGGCTCACATTCACCATACGCACACCGTGGTGGCAGACGAAGTGGGCCTATATCCTATATGCCGCGACAGGAATATGCCTGCTCCTGTCCGGTTTCTTTATTTACAACCGGATAACAAGAATACGTCTCCGCAGAAAATACAAGGAAGAGTTGTTGCTGCTCAGAATAAAGGGACTCATAGAGCAATGCAACGAATACGAGCAGAGAATCAATGACCGACCTTCCGGAAAGAATCAGGCGGAAACGTGTGCCCGGGAACCGGAAGCGCCGCTGATGTCGGCCCCCGAGTATGAGTTTGTAGACAAAGCCATATCACTTGTCAAACAAAACCTTGATACTCCGGGCTACGGTGTAGAACAGTTGAGCCGCGACCTCTGCATGGAGCGCACAGGTCTGTACAAGAAAATGACCCAGCTGTTGGACCAGTCGCCAAGCGTCTTCATCCGCAGCATACGGATACAGCGTGCGGCCGAGTTGCTCCGTTCCGGCACAATGAGCGTGGCAGACGTAGTGGCACAATCCGGTTTCAGTTCATCGAGTTATATGAGCAAATGCTTCATCGGAGAATTTGGTTGCACTCCATCAGAATATATCGCCAGATTTTCAAAGTGAATCTTTTGATGAATAAGAAAGCTGATTTCAACCAATATAAGCCGTCAAAATCAACATCTATTTCGTTGAAATCAACATTTTTGTTGCTCCCCAACTATGATGCAGTCTTAATTTTGCAGCTGAAAATTAGGTTTAATTATAAAGCTGATACAAAATGAAACGTCATCTATCCTTTTTCCTATCGATGCTTGTTGCAGCGGCAATAACCCAAGCGCAAACAGTGTCACGAAGCAGCAACGGAGTGAAAATCCTGAGCAACAAAGTGCAAACAATGGCAAACGACAAGGAGCCGGAACCTCAGACATCCCGGCTATGCACCGAAGTCGTGTTCTACTCGCCTTCAGCCGTCAGAATCATCAAATATCCTGCGAGCAAGGGCGCAATGCCAAACAAGAAAAGCTACAGTATCATCGCCCGGCCGACAGCCACCAAACTTCTTTTCGGTGAAGATGACGAACAGGTCACTCTCAAATCAGAATGCATGGAAGTCTGTGTCGGCAAGCACACAGGTTCTGTCCGCTTCTCAGACCTTTCAGGCAAAGGGCTGCTCACTGAAAGAACCGCCGAAATGGAGTTAATTACAAAAGGAGCAGACAAGGATATGTACAAAATCCGCCAGTCGTTCATTCTCGACGAAGAAGAAGCCATCTTCGGTCTCGGACAACGGCAATGCTCCAGCCTGAACCAGCGAGGGCAGAAAGTCCGTATATGGTGTGGCAACACCAACATAACAATACCTTATTTTTCTTCAGAAAAGGGCTACGGCCTTTATTGGGACAATGCCGGAGACTCCTATTTCGAGGACACCTCCGAAAAGACCTCCTTTTCTTCGGAAGTGGCTCCTTGCATAGACTATTACTTCATGTTCAGCGACGGCAGTCAGGACGGTGTGATAGCAGCCATACGCAGTCTCACGGGGCAGGCCACAATGTTCCCGCTTTGGACAATGGGGCACTGGCAATGCCGCGAACGCTACAAGAGCAGCGACGAACTGTGCGATGTCCTTGACAAATACCGCGAGTTGCAGATCCCCCTCGACGGTATCGTGCAAGACTGGCAGTATTGGGGATGCGATTCCAACTGGAATGCCATGCAATTCATGAACCCTCACTACATCAACAAGATGGGTGATGAGAAATGGATGCGCTATCTTCCCAACGATGAAGATCGCAGCGCACGCTACCCGGAACCGCGCATCAAGTCGCCACAGGAGATGGTTGAGTATGTACACAGCCGGAATGCCCACCTTATGATTTCGATATGGGCGAGTTTCGGTCCGTGGACTCCACAAGCAAAGGAACTCGGCAAGATCAATGCCCTCATGCCTTTCGACACATGGCCTCGCAACCGTGGTGTGCTCCCATACGACCCATTCAATCCGAAGGCACGCGACATTTACTGGAAGTATCTCCGCAATCTCTATGACATGGGCATGGACGCCTGGTGGACGGACTCTACGGAACCGGACCACTTTGAGAAGCCGGGAGATTCCGACTATATGACGCACGACGGTTCTTGGCGCAGTGTGAAAAACGCTTTCGCACTCATGACCAACCGGGGTATCTATGAACATCAGCGCAAGATGAAGGGCAACAGCAAGCGTTCTGTCCAAATGACTCGTTGCGGCACATTCGGCATACAGCACTACGGCACATTCAGCTGGAGCGGTGATGTCGTGTCCGACTGGGATGTCATGAAAAACCAGATACCAAGCGGGCTCAACTATGTCATCTGCGGCATTCCGTTCTGGAACACCGATATAGGCGGATTCTTCGGATGGAACTACAATAACGACCCTCTTAATCCGGCCATGCAGGAATTGCAGGTGCGCTGGATGCAATGGGGATGCTTCATGCCTCTGATGCGCAACCACTGTTCAAGTCCGATGGTGAACGAACTGTACAGGTTCGGCAATCCCGGCGACTGGGCTTTCGATGTGCAGAAAAAGTTCATAGAGCTTCGCTACCGACTTCTCCCTTACATATACAGTACAGCCGGTGATGTGGTTCTGAACAGCGGTTCGATGATGCGCCCTCTCGTCATGGACTTCGCGTCCGACAAGAAAGCCATACTTCTCAACGACGAATACATGTTCGGGCGCTCACTGCTCGTGAAACCGGTCACAGACCCTCTATATACTTATCGCGATGAATGGAAACATGGGCATACCATCTATCCGGACATCACTCAGGCTGCGGCACCGGTGAAAGTATATCTTCCGGCAGGAGCAGACTGGTACGACTTCTGGACAAACGAGAAGAAGCAAGGCGGAAAAGAAGTAATGCGCCTCGCACCTATCGACATCATGCCTGTCTATGTCAAAGCCGGAACAATACTACCGATGGGACCCATCGTTCAATATGCAGAAGAGAAGCCGTGGGACGATCTTGAAATCCGCATCTATCCGGGCTGCGATGCCGACTTCACACTTTATGAAGACGAAGGCGACGGATACAATTATGAAAAAGGAATGTTCACCCTCATCGAGTTCCATTGGGACGACAAAAACCGCACACTTACAGTCAGCGACCGCAAAGGCAGCTACAAAGGAATGCTTGCGGAGCGCAGCTTCAAATTCATAGCGATGGACAAAGATACCACCGGTGCCGTGACAGCCGACTATTCAGGCAGCAGCTTAGATGTAAATCTGTGAATACACCTGCAAAAGCAGCTGACTTTCTCTGTGACATTTCTTCTTTCTTTTTGACACTAAGCCCACCCATAGCAAACGGGAATTTATTAACATAATTAAGGCTTGTTTACATTTATCAGATTGTCAAGTTTTTGAAGAATTGCTGATAAACAACTGATAATCAAGAGAATGCTATTTTAATAAAACAATATGGTTTTAGGCGCAAGAAACACAAGTAGGAACAAAAATAGGATATGCTGAAAATCAGCAAGTTATAAAATTATATGTCCAAGATGCCTGTTTTTCGCCACCAAAATCCATCTTTGTTTTTTCGTGGCATTGAAAAATCAAGTTAAGATTTTTTTAGAATTTAATTTGGTCAATACCGTATTTCAGCCCGAAAAACGGCTCTCCTCAAACTCGTTCATCTTGAAAATAAATTTCGTTCACCTTGAAATTTTTTTTACAAGGCACTTTAAAAACATTTTCAAGGTGAACGAAATTTATTTCCAGCGTACTCTTTTTTCAGGAAAGATACACACGAATGTGAATGAATGTATCTTTTTGAAATATAAATTATATTATTTTTACATTTGGAATTCAAGGCCGGAAAACGGCCCTACAATCGCACAAATGGAACTTCGCTCGGGTTCGGCCGAATTTATGCGATTCTGCGAAGACTTGATTTTAACATTTTCAGATTGTCAGAAAAAGCCCGTAATTTATGGCAAGCAGATAGTGTGACAGAGAGGATGAGCAAGCCGGTTTATGAGGACATTAGGACTCATGAAAAGACATCGAAGAAAGCGCGAAAATCTTCGATGAGAATTTTTGGGATGACACGATGATGAAGTCTGGATACAAAAACTTGTAAGATTACCGGCTTTTTGCAGGACATTCTTAAACCGAACTCGCTCAAACTTATGCATTTGGGCTCTATTGGCGGCAGATGTTGAAAGGCCTAAATGTGATATACTGCTGTAGATACTTTGTTGTACCCTGTGTTTTTGGTTGTAATGTCGGATGGACTTGATATATATTATGTAAAAATATCTTAAAATAGTGCACATTCGTATACTACATGTGCATTTGCCGACATTTTTGTATACTCTTTTATTGCTCGTATAAGGATAAATTTGTTACCTTTGCGCAGAATTCTTATAAAACAATTCATTAACAACATTAAAAAAGTAAAATTATGTCTGAAATTGAATCAAGAGTAAAATCTATTATCGTTGATAAACTTGGTGTTGACGAAGCAGAAGTAAAGCCAGAAGCAAGCTTTACAAATGATCTTGGTGCCGACTCTCTCGATACTGTAGAGCTTATCATGGAGTTCGAGAAGGCATTTGGTATCAACATTCCTGACGATCAGGCTGAGAAGATCAGTACAGTAGGTGATGCGATTGCTTATATCGAGGCTAACGCATAATCCGTTTTTTTTAGTTTAAAGTTTAAGGTTGGAGAGTTAGTTCCGGATACATATATTCAGGTGATCAAAGGATTTTTTAGTGTCGGATATATTCAGCGTTAAACTTTAAACTTTCACTTCCAACTAATTAAAGATTTATGGAATTAAAAAGAGTTGTTGTAACAGGTATCGGTGCTATCACTCCGCTTGGTCTTACGGTTGAGGAGTCTTGGGAAAATCTCAAGAAGGGTGTGAGCGGTGCTGCTCCTATTACTCATTTCGATGCTTCGCAGTTCAAGACACAATTTGCATGTGAGGTGAAGGGATTCAAGGCGGCTGATTATATTGATCGTAAGGAAGTGCGCAAGATGGACCTTTATACCCAATATGCAATTGCTGCCGCGAAAATGGCCATCGCAGATTCCGGCATGGACATGGAGACAGCGGATAAGGAGAATATCGGAGTTGTGCTTGGTGTTGGCATCGGTGGTATCCATACTTTCGAGGAGGAAGCAGGAAATTATGCTGTAAATGGTCCGCAGCTCGGTCCTAAGTATAATCCTTTCTTTATTCCAAAGATGATTGCCGACATTGCAGCCGGACACATATCTATAGAATATGGTTTCCACGGACCTAACTACACAACGACTTCGGCATGCGCATCCTCATCCAATGCTCTTGCAGATGCTTTCAACCTTATTCGTCTCGGAAAAGCAAGCGCCATTATAACCGGTGGTGCCGAAGCTGCTATCTGGCCGGCAGGTGTGGGTGGTTTCAATGCGATGAAGGCATTGTCTACTCGCAACGACTCTCCTGAGACTGCCAGCCGTCCTTTCAGTGCAAGCCGTGACGGATTTGTGATGGGTGAAGGTGCCGGCATCCTTGTTCTTGAGGAGCTTGAGCATGCAAAAGCCCGTGGTGCCAAAATCTATGCGGAGATGGCCGGTGCAGGTATGTCCGCTGACGCTTATCACATCACTGCTTCGCATCCTGAAGGTCTTGGCGCAAGACTTGTCATGGAGCGCGCCTTGGCTGATGCAGATATGAAGCCTGAAGATATTGATTATATCAATGTGCATGGTACTTCCACTCATGTTGGCGACATTTCTGAGGCAAAGGCCATAAAAGATGTATTCGGAGAGAATGCATACAAATTGAATATCAGTTCTACAAAGTCGATGACAGGTCATCTTCTTGGTGCTGCCGGTGCCGTAGAGGCTATGATCTGCGTACTTTCTGTACAGAACGATATTGTTCCGCCTACGATTAATCACGAACCGGAAGATAAGGACGAGGAGATAGACTACGACCTTAACTATACTTTCAACAAAGCTCAGGAGCGTGAAGTTCGTGCTGCTCTTAGCAACACATTCGGTTTTGGCGGGCATAATGCCTGTGTGATTTTCAAGAAATACAAATAAAAGAGTCCTGTCCATATTGCGACAGTATTAAAGACAGAAGGTATTGTCTCTTGTTTGATTTGTCTTGTTGTGACGAAAGAGATAGATGTTCTGTCTGCCTGATTTTGGTGCTGTAGAAATTGGACACTAAATTTATTTACTCTGTGTTTCAAAGAATTATAGATAAGATTAGGCTCTTTTTCCGTAAAGAAAAGGAGCCTTTTTTACGGCTTCATGACATTCTTGGTTTTTATCCCCGTCACATAGAGATATATCAGTTGGCTTTAAGGCATAAGTCGTGTGCGTCGCGTATCAATGGACATCATGTCAACAATGAGCGTCTGGAGTTTCTTGGTGATGCCGTGCTTGGTGCCATTGTGGCTGATATATTGTATCGGCATTATAAAGACAAACAGGAGGGATATCTGACGACCTTGCGTAGTAAATTGGTGAGACGTGACACGCTGAACAAGCTTGCTGTTCAGATTGGTCTGGATAAATTGGTTCTGCATAGCGGACATGTCGTTTCAAGCCATAACAGTTATATCAACGGTAATGCTTTTGAAGCTTTCTTGGGCGCCATATATATTGATCGGGGATATGTTTATTGCATGAAGTTTATGGAAGAACGTATATTCCATTCTTATATCAATATAGAACATGTTGCAAACAAGGAAGAAAATTTCAAGAGTAAGTTCATTGAGTGGTGTCAGAAACATCAGTTTGTCTTTCAGTTCATCACCATTGGAGAGAAATATGAGTCCAATAACAGCACGCCCATATTTTGTTCGAAGGTTGAAGCCGAAGGTGTGATATGCGGTACAGGCGAAGGATACTCAAAAAAGGAAAGCCATCAGAATGCTGCGCGGGAAGCCGTGACACGTATACGTAAAGACACTTATTTTGTAAAGAATCTGCTGTCTCTCCGTGATAATAGAATCAGACTTGCTGATGAAGCTGCGCAAGCTGACTGTATTCAGCAGTGGGAGGCAGAGAGTGAATCCGTTTTGCAGGAGATGACATCGGTTCAGGAATAATGGAGTCTGTCTTTGCCGGTATTCACAGACTCCGTTGAAAAACAGGTTAAAATCTACAAGCATTTAATTGTCGATAGGTATAAATTTAGCCTGTTCTTCATGTTTGTCCTGATGACATAGGACGAGATGTATCCCTTGTCCGCGAAGACCTTGTCTGCATAGCGTCTGAAGCAGTGGCATACCGCCGGTATCATTGTTGCTGTCCACGAAACTTATGCCGGTGCTTCTTGCCATTCGTGGCAGGAAGGAGGTTTTTCTTCATTTCATGCTCGAAATTCTTATCAAACTCGTCAATAATGCAGAAAAATTCGGTAACTTTGCGGCGCGAAAGCAAAAACGCTTCAGCAAACAGATAATTGTGGACAGATTTGGGCAGCTTGCAACCACAGAAAAAAATGCTAAAACGACAACCTTAGAAAACAAAAGAATCCGACACGATTCAAGTGACAAAAGAGTTGTCTGCATTTGGTACCCAATTTCTTCCCACACTGATTTTAATTATTAACCGTCAACATTAAAATTCAAAATTAAGTATGGGCTATTTTTTTACATCAGAATCAGTAAGCGAGGGCCATCCCGACAAAGTAGCGGATCAGATCAGTGATGCTGTACTCGATGAACTGCTTGCATACGACAGCACGTCAAAAGTAGCATGCGAAACGCTTGTGACAACAGGTCAGGTAATCGTAGCCGGTGAGGTAAAATCGAAAGCATACGTTGACTTACAGGATGTCGTCAGACGTACTATCACAAGAATAGGCTACACAAATGCAGAGCTCAAGTTTGAAGCAGAAAGTTGCGGTGTACTGTCGGCCATACATGAACAAAGTACCGATATCAACCGAGGAGTGGAACGAGAAAATCCAATGGACCAAGGCGCGGGCGATCAAGGCATGATGTTCGGATATGCAACAAAAGAGACAGAAAGCTATATGCCTTTGTCGCTCGACCTCAGCCATAAAATACTACGTACACTGGCAGATATACGCAAGGAAGGCAAAGTGATGACTTATTTGCGTCCGGATGCCAAAAGTCAGGTTACAATAGAATATGGTGATGACGGACGTCCTGTACGCATCGACACTATTGTCGTATCGACTCAGCACGATGAGTTTATCGTACCTTCGGCCACTCTGAACCAACAGAAGGCGGACGAGCAGATGCTGGGACAAATAAAGCAGGACGTCATCAACATCCTTATGCCAAGAGTCATCAGAGAGATAAAGAATGAAGAGGTGAGAAGACTATTCACTTCCAATATCAACTATCATGTCAACCCAACCGGAAAATTCGTTATCGGAGGTCCGCACGGCGATACAGGATTGACAGGGCGCAAAATCATTGTAGATACTTATGGAGGCAAAGGGGCACACGGCGGAGGAGCTTTCTCCGGCAAGGACCCAAGCAAGGTGGACCGTTCGGCCGCTTATGCGGCACGCCATATAGCCAAGAACATGGTAGCCGCAGGAGTTGCAGATGAAATGCTTGTACAAGTAAGCTATGCCATCGGTGTGGCACGTCCGATCAATATTTATGTTAATACTTACGGACATTCCAATGTAAAGATGGACGACAGTGAGATTGCAAAAAAAATAGAAGAACTATTCGACATGCGCCCGAAAGCCATTGAAGAAAGACTGAAGCTACGTAATCCTATATATGAAGAGACCGCAGCTTATGGTCATATGGGACGCAAGCCGGAGACCATAACCAAGCGTTTCACCAATCGATATGAAGGTTACAAAGAAATGGAAGTAGAACTTTTCACATGGGAAAAACTGGACTACGTGGAACGGATCAAGGAGGCTTTCGGAATTTAGGCTGTCCCATCCATAAAGGTTATCAAGAACTTGTATCATCAGTTCCATGACTGTATACAAGTTCTTGTAATTTGTCACAAGCCTAAACGGTAAATACAAATGCAATGAAAACAGTTTGTGTATATTGTGCTTCTGGAACAAACATGGCACAATCCTATTTCACAGCAGCGGCACAACTCGGGCGTCTTATCGGCGAAAACGGCATACGACTTATAAACGGCGCCGGTTCTACGGGACTAATGCGCACATGTACGGACGCGGCAATGAACGCAGGCGGCGAAGCCATCGGCATCATTCCACAATTCATGGTAGACAGAGGATGGCAATACGGCCGTATGTCGAAAATCATTGTAACCAAGGACATGCACGAACGCAAACAAATCATGGCCCAAACAGCTGATGCCTGTATTGCCATGCCGGGAGGATGTGGCACACTTGAAGAACTGATGGAAATTATTACATGGAAACAAATAGGTATCTACTCCAAACCTATTGTCATTCTGAACATCGAAGGATATTTTACCCCTCTTCTTCAAATGCTGGACAATGCCATAGACAAACATTTCATGAGTCAAGAGCACGCCAACCTTTGGAAGGTTGCGAACACCCCGGAGGAAGCGATCGAAATGGCTATGGGGCAACTTTAGTCAAAAAATATAAGAGGAACGAATATTCAAGCACTGAGTACATGATGATTCAGCAAGATACAACTGTAAATTTAGCGTCTATCGGCAACGAAAGCAAAACGGAAACGGAAGAGACTGGGATACGGCAACTGACCACAAAAGTTACGGATGCAGATATTCCGAACACCACAAACACTCGAACTTCTTCTCATGTTCCCTTCTACAACCTGCAAGCGATGGGAGACGCTGCATATATGCCTGTCGATTATGATTCCATTCTAAGACATAAGGAAGAAAGCAACATTGAAATATCAAAGCTATACAGACTTGGCACAAGTACTCCCGACAGGGATATTGCTTGCAGTACACGTGCATATTCACTCAACAACGACAGTTGCATCACAACATGTATACTCGTCATGTTTGCCTTTATATCTGTCATCATATACAACAACGGAACATTTCTGACATATCGTATAAAAGATTTCTTCACCAACAAGCGTAAATACATCGACGGCAATACTAAAGCGAACAGCAGCGAAGTACGCAACACATTAATCCTGTCAAGCGTAAGTTGTATGTCTGCATGTCTTATATTATTCAACGACATGAACGTCATCAGAACTGATTACACGGACGGACAAGCGGTATATCCTTTATTGGCAACAGGATTCCTGATATGTATGGCTTTCATCTTTACAAAAGCATTGCTCTACGTCTTTACCAATTGGATTTTTTTCACCCAAGAACAAGGGCGGAAATGGATATCATCGTACTTCTTACTCACATCGCTGTCGGCATTCGTCCTTTTTCCATTGGCACTGATAGAAATATATTCAATATACGAACTGTCGCAGATAAAATTATGTTTGCCTGTTGTATTCATTTTGTACGAAGTACTGCTATTTTATAAGCTATGCGCTAACTTTAGAATAAAAAAACATGGATTTCCATTGATTTTTTTGTACTTTTGCAGCGTCGAAATAATGCCCTCCTTTGTCCTTTGGCATATCTTTAATGGGGCAAGCGAAAGTTTCATCGTAAAAATCTAAAATATTGATGGCAACAAAGATCTTAGTATCGCAACCTAAACCACAGACGGAAAAATCCCCCTACTTCGACCTTGCAGAAAAATACGGAGTTGAAGTGGTGTTCAGACCATTCATAAAAGTTGAGCCAATGTCTGCCAAAGATTTCCGCCAGCAAAAAGTATCTATACCAGAACATACAGCAATTGTTTTTACTTCGCGCCACGCAATAGACCATTTCTTTACTTTGTGCAAGGAGCTACGAGTAAACATAGATGACACTATGAAATATTTCTGCGTTTCGGAACAAGTGGCTTTGTATATCCAAAAATATGTCCAATACCGGAAACGTAAGAATTTTCATCCTGAATCTGGTAAATTAGCGGACTTGATACCTATCATGCAAAAGCACAAGACTGAAAAGTATTTCGTCCCACTGTCTTCCGTACACAACGACGACCTCAAGAATATGCTTGATGCTGCAAAACTGCAGCATAGCGAAGCTGTCATGTACTATACAGTAAGCAATGATTTTGGTCCGGATGAACCTTTCGATTACAATATGCTTGTGTTCTTCAGTCCGGAAGGTATATATTCGCTAATGAAGAATTTCCCTGACTTTAAGCAAGGCAATATTGCCATAGCATGTCTCGGAAGCAAGACCATCAAAGCCGCGGAAGAAGCAGGGCTAAGGATTGACATGCAACCTACACCTGAGCTGCGCTCTGTACCTGCCATGATAGAAGACTACATAAAAAAACATCAGATCAACTGATAATATTTTCCTGACAACTTGGCTGCACGCAGTTCTTATACAATAGAAATCGTGCAGCCATTATTGTATAAAAGTCCAAAAAGAAACAAATATGGGAATGGCTCGAAATACCTTCTGCAAAGCAGAACGGTTAGATAAGAAACTCGTCATAGAAAAACTGTTTGCCGGTGGGAATGCCTCTATGTCTGCATTTCCGCTACGTGCTCTGTATATGCCAATTCCTAAAGGCAAAGCACCTGTATCCATTCTAATAAGTATTCCTAAACGCAAGCTACATAATGCAACGGACCGCAACAGAATGAAACGGCAAATACGTGAGGCGTATCGTTGTCACAAGCACAAGCTTTGGGAAACATTGGAAGGCAAGGATAATGGAATAGCCATTGCGTTGATATGCATTGCAGACCAGCCATGCCCAACGGACCAAATAAGAAAAAGCGTAGCGAAAATACTGAAAAGGATAGAAGAAAGGATTAACAGAAATCCGCAATAGGCATGAAAACAATATATAGAATTGTCAACTATTCGCTGTCCGTCATATTGCTTGCTCCTATATATTTCTACAGGAAATGCATATCACCGTTTACTCCACCTTCATGCCGATTTACCCCCACATGCTCACAATATGCAATAGAAGCCATACGTAAACATGGTCCTTTTTTCGGTCTGTATCTTGCTATACGGCGGATACTCCGTTGCCATCCGTGGGGAGGACACGGCTATGACCCGGTTCCCTAAAGCCTTCAAATCACATTTATCCGATTTCAAACTTGTGTTGTCTAAGCAAAAGGCAATACCACACCTGTAAATTCAGATCACATTTACTTGAATATCAAAGGAATATCCGGAAAATTCTATAAAATTAGCCAACTAATTCAACTTAAATTATTGCGAATCAGTTGGCTTTTCATATCTTTGGATATTCTCCCCCCCTACAATAAGGTTTGACGGGCAAAATAGGGGGGGATATCAGGACTAAAACATGGCGGAGATATAAAAATATTTCAGAATTTCATCCTGCTTTGGGCTTTACAGAATCCGATATTCCGGAAAATATCCTCAGAGTTTTCGTGAGAGCGAACTTGGCTGGCTTCATTCCGTGTTTCCGTTCGGGAGCATGTCCAAAGAGACCGGCCTGTCACTACACCGCCCGTGGCGCAGACATAATTTGGGCGTCTCATTGCGGGAAACAGGAGGTATGAAGATTGCCGTGCATCCGTCATCTTTAGCTTTCTATATCACATTTTAAGTTGCATTGGAGTACACAATGACGAAGTCAGGGCAAATAATGTTAAATCAGTTGCTTTTTTGCGGAAGTCTGTGAAGACAACAGCAAAAAATCGCTTCAAAAACACAACAATCGCCCTTTACGAGAGACTTTCCAAATATTCAAGTCTTGTCATAAATTACGCGTTTTTTTTGACAATTTGAAATGTTAAAATTCAAGGCCTCGAGAATCGCATAAAATCGGCCGAACCTTACTGAAGTTCCATTTGTGCAATTCTAAGGCTGTTTTCAGGCTTTGAACCCCAGATGTAAAAATAGTACAATTTGCATCCGAAAAAGATACATTTATTCACATTCATACGTGCTTCATCCGAAAAAAGAGTACGCTGGAAATAAATTTCGTTCACCTTGAAAATGGTTTTAAAGTGCCTTGTGAAAAATTTTTCAAGGTGAACAAAATTTATTTTCAAGGTGAACAAAATCGAGAAGGACCGTTTTCGGGCTGAAATTTGATGCTGAGTATAATTAATTTCTTAAAAAGAATGAAATCGTTTTTTCAATGCCACGAAAAACAAAGATGGGTTTTGGCGGCGAAAAACAAGAATATTTGGCAAGTAATTTTATAACTTGCTGATTATCAATGCTTCCTATTTTTGTCACAACCTGTGCTTCTTGTACTTAAAACTGTATGGTTCTGCTGGAATAGTATCTTACTGATTATCAATTGTTTATTTGCAAAACTTCAAAAAATCAGCAGTTGAGTGAATGTAAACGAATCTTAATTGTGTTAATAAGGTTTCGTCCGCTATGGATAGACTTAGTGTCAAAAAGAAAGAAGAAATGCTCATAAGAAAGATTGTTGATTTTGCAGATGTATTCACAGACTCCTCCGTCGCTACGCGCCACCTCCCCTAACTTAGGGGAGGAGCTTAGTTACCTTGCTCGTTGGAAAGCTAATAGTAAACTAATATTCTGATTATTAATATAATAGTATTTACACCGAACAGGTAATTTGGCTCCTCCCCTAAGTTAGGGGAGGTGGCGCGAAGCGACGGAGGAGTCTGTGAAGACAACTACTTACAACCATAAGAATTATGAGAGGACTCTGTGAAAACATCTGCTTAAAATCCAAGAGTAGTCTATGAATACATCTGCTTAAAATCACAAGTTGGAGTAGTCCGTGAGAACATCCACCTGAAACACAAGTATCTTGTGCACCCCTATCTTTTGCCTTCAAAAAATCTGTGATTTCATTTTTCATTCAGCAACTTTCTGTAAAGCCGGCAATAAGCATCTATATGTTTTCCATAACTGAAGGAAAAAGCGTACTCCCTTTCTTCTTCAATCTTGCCCTTGTTGCTATAGAACTCAGGAAGAGTCTTTTTGATTGTGTCCACCATGCATTGCGTCGTCAGTTCCTTCCAGACGAAAGCATGTCCGCCACCAATTTCTGGTAGGCATGTGTAAGCGGAAACATAGACAGCACGACCGAACTGCATGGCTTCTATCACTGGCAATCCGGATCCTTCGCACATGCTTGGGAAAAGGAAAGCTTCACAATGCTTGTACATCCACACCTTCTCCTCTTGTTCTATCGGACCTGTGAGAAAGACGTTCTTCAGGCACATCCTTTCTATCATCGCCTTTATTTCTTCTGCATAATCAAAATGATTGTCGCCGCATATAAACAAGTCATATTCAGGGAAGGACTTCATCACATCAAGCAAAACATGGAAATTCTTTTTCCTTCTTATCTGTCCGATTGTAAAGAAAAAAGGGCGATCTGACACAAACGGCGGTTTTCGTTCTTCACCTCCGTCTATGCGTTCAACACCATTATAGATAACCTGAATATCTTTCCCTTTCAAATCAAGATGCCTCTTCACCTGCTCTGCTACATAATGCGAACAAGCTACAACCGCATCAGCCTGATTTATCCGGCGCTGTAATATAAACAAATGTTTGAGCTGGCGCAACCGATTCTTCTCCGTCATGAAATTAAGGTTATGAATCGTAAATACATATTTCGTGCCTCTGGTGATGCGTCGCGTCGTCTGTCGCTGATGAATGGAGTGCCACAAATCGACCTTTGGCAGTGTCCACGGACAATGTTTGTTGAGCTTCGGACGCACATTGACAGGTTCTACATTGTCGCTGAATGTGCCTTTGAAGTTTTTCGGCAATAAAAAGACAAACTTGATGTCGTCTGATTGGTATCCGGAATACAAGCCTGCATAGTTCTTCGCTATTTGTCCCAAGCCACAAGTTACATGATTTATATCTCGCAAATCCAGAAGGACCGTCTTCTTTCCCATGATTCTTTTATGTTTTTTCTTGAACGAATGTTTCAAGTCATTACGATGTTCAAAAGCTTCTATCTCTTTTCGTACATATTCCACGCACATTGTCTTATCCCATCTGCGTACATCGGCATAGGCCGCCACAAGTTCCGCACTCACATCGCGGCGATGCGTCATACGCATCAAGTTATTGAGACACTGACGAATCGACGGATTGTTCGTGAAGCGTGAACGATTGATGTCTATAACTGAAAATGTATATGTTCCGTTGTTATCGACTTCATAAAGAATATTCGACAAGTTCAGGTCGCCATGCATAACTCCCTTCTTATGCAATGAGACGATAAAATGAGCCAGATTGTCTATAAGTTGTTCTCGTGCGGAGCACTGAGGGGACAAAAGTACATCGCAAGAAGAGCGCTTGTCTTCCATTGAAACAAAATAACTGTCGGTAAAACGTCCCTTCTCATAGGTTTCAATAAAAGCTATCGGTTCGGGAGTTTCTATTCCCTTCTGCAAGAACTGTATGGCATAAATGTACGCTCTCTCCGCCTTCGACATACGAAAAGAAGAATAGGAAAGCTGCTGTATCAGATTCGGCACTTTGTATTTCTTGACAATGATATTGGAACCATCTTCTGCCGCGAAACGCTTCACTACATTGCGCTTTGAATATATCGTATCGCCCTTGACTGTAAAAATATCCGGTATCATTGATACCAGCGAGCTATATTTATCGAATTTCGGATTTACGACTATCCTGCATCTGTTTATGCACATACCCTTCCCGATTATTTGTCTGAGTAATATTCCTTAAACCATTTGATGAATGCCTCTATGCCTTCATGAAGATTCACTTTGGGCTTGTACCCTATTTCCGTTTCAAGCTTTGTTGTGTCAGCATATGTCCTGCATACATCTCCCGGTTGCATAGGCATGTATATCTTTTCTGCACTCCGGTTGAGATTATTTTCTATCTCCGCAATGAAATCCATCAACATAACCGGTCTGCTGCATCCTATATTATATACTTTATATGGAATATGGTTCGGACAAGAGTCCGCCACAGGCACTTTATCAAGCACCATGATGGTACCGTTCGCTACATCATCTATGTATGTGAAATCACGCATCATGTTTCCATTGTTGAATACTTTTATCGGTTCTCCATTGCTGATAGCCTTGGCAAAGAGCATTGGAGCCATGTCTGGACGTCCTGCCGGACCATAGACTGTAAAGAATCTCAGACCTGTACATGGTATGCCATATAATTTGCAATAGGCATGCGCCATCAGTTCATTGCTTTTCTTGCTCGCGGCATAAAGGCTGACAGGGCTTATCACCACATCATCTTCACTAAAAGGCACCTTCGTATTCATCCCATATACAGAACTGGAAGAAGCGTACACAAGGTGCTCGATGCCGAAATTGCGACAGCACTCCAGCATATTCAGAAAACCTATCCAATTGCTGCGCATGTAGGCATACGGATTCTCAATGGAATATCTCACACCGGCCTGTGCCGCAAGATGTACAACCTTATTGAATCTCATTTCGTCAAACAGTAGATCCATAGCACCTTTATCCTCTATATCGAGCCTGATAAACGTATAGTTTGGATACTTCCGGCTTACAATGCGGTGACCGAATCTAAAGTTATCTGTTTCAGCTGTGACACCGGCTAAACGAAGCCTGTAATGCTTCAACTCCGGGGAATAATAGTCATTAATATTGTCTATCCCTACAACCTCATCGCCTCTCTCTGCAAGCATCTCCACGCATCTGCTCCCGATAAATCCTGCTGCTCCAGTTACAAGTATTTTCATGGTCGGAAAAATTACTTTCTGTTCTGTTCAAGATAGTTTATGATATTCTCTGCCACCAGTCTCCAATCGAAATTAAGGATGTGTCTGCGCGCATTCTCTCCATATTTTCTGCGCAACCCCTCATCTTTATACAGTTTCTTTATATGCCGACGGAAACAGAATCCCCAACGTGCTGAACGTATTCCATTCACTCCGTCTTCAAGCAAATCGAGAGTTCCTGCTTTCGTCGATATGACAGGCAGACCACATGCCATAGCTTCTGCCACTGTATTGTTCCATCCAGAATATTTCGGATTTTCTGCCGAGACAAAACAGTCCGCACGTCCGAATAGTTCTGTATTTCTGTCAAAAGGATGGTTCAAGACAAATTCATGTGGGCATCTGCAAGTAAACTTCCTTATCTTTTCCATCGCCTTGTCGCTTGTCGGAGAATCGAAAAGCAACAACTTGATATTATAACCCTGCGCATATAACTTTTCACATGCACTTACAACATAATGTGTACCTTTCACCCTCTCCGAAAGCCTACCATATCCCATGACAACAAAGGGACGTCCTTCTGCGCTATAATCTTTTTTAGGTATATAATTAGCCACGGTAACACCTCCTACAGCCTTGAACGCAGTGCGCCCATATTTCTTTAGATCGTATTCATACACATTCGTCGAACAGGCAAAAATTTCCACTTCGGGATTCTTCATTAGTTTGCCGACTTTATCGCTTTTACGAACGTGGTAAAAAATCTTATGCTTTGCACTGGAAGCCAATACCATAGGCATAAACTTGACTGTTGTCGTCCACAATGCATCAAGATAACAGGCTTTGATATCCTTGAATGTCATCATCTCACCTTCAAAATCAAACCATGCCGGCGCTTTGCCGTCGGGGGTGAACACAATAAACCTGTGTCCTTTATCAACAAAGATGTTTCCAAGCTCAAGAAATCTTTTTACTCCTCCGTAAAGCTTTGTATGAGGCAGTATAACTCCAAGTATCATAACAAGTCATTTTATTTATTCCAAAACTTCCATATCGGGCCAAAGTCTTTGGTCAACAGCCATAGTATAGCCTTCAAATGGCCACGGACAATCTGTTTTTTCAGTTTTGTTCCGCCTTCAAAATGCCCTACATGTCTGGCATCGAAATCACAACCTTTGTAAGTGAAAAGCTTACGAAATGTGGATGAGGTCATTCCCCACTTCAGCAAGAACTGCATCTGCCCACAGTTCTTTTTGATACGTGTCGTTGATTTTGTCTCAAAATGATATACCCTGCTTGCTTGCAGGCCTTTCATGAATCTTATTCCGCACAGCCACAGTTTCGCTGTAAAGTCCGGATCGCTGTACATGCCTGGCGAATACTCCACGCTATATCCTCCGACCAGATCCCAAATGTCGCGATGAACAATGTTCGGAGGGAGTGTTGCGCCCATCCAATCATTCATTTTATAGTTCGTATATTCTTTCAGAAGTCTTTCTTCCTGAAAATTCTCTATCGTGTCTCCATAGTCTGCGACAATCACCGATGCGCCCTTTGTATGAGGCTGTATGGTCGTGGCAGAGATAAAGAAGCGGTTGTCCGGAAGCGAATTGATTTCTTTGTAGATTATTTCATCCCACAACGGAAGCACATACATGTCGTCATTAAGAAACAATATATAATCGGTTCTGACCTTTGTGCGCATCATGTTCATTGCAAGGCACACACCGACATTCTCCCTTGAATACGTATAGTCAAGCCCTTCTGCTTTCACCCATTCAAGTGTACCGTCACTTCCGTCATTCACATGCACGATAATCTGATGCCTGTATGATGAATTTTTTCGTATACTCTCTATGCAGAGCTTCAGAAAACGGAGGTTGTTCCATGTAGGAATCACAATTGAGAAAAGCTCTCTGTCCACATTAGTCGTATGTATGCAGTCTTTGTCACATTCCATTGTCACATACTATTACTATGTTTAATATCCAATTTCAGTCTTGTTTCATCTCCATATTATTCCTTCTCAACCACTCTTCCTTGGTCCTGCGCCACCGTTTGTGTGTCCATAGCCACAATGCCGGTGCACGGCGGATATCTTCTTCAAGCATCCGCATGTACAAATCGGTAAGCTTGAAATCCTCAAATGCTGAAGGATTGTCCGTCAGGGGAATCATCTCACAATGATAGTATCCTCTCCGAGGACGAGTCACGCGACCATAATACACCATTGCCCCAAGTTTCTTCGCTATCTGTTCTGTACCTGTAAACACAGCCGTGTCGTGGTTCAGGAAAGAAGTGAAATGATGAATACTGTTCCATTTAGGGAGTTGGTCAGAAATAAAGCCCACCACCGTTTTCCGGCCTTCCTTCTTCAATTCGACCAGACGGCGCAGTGTTTTCTTCATCGGGATGCACTCTCCTCCATATTGTTGCCTCAGATGGAGAAATATCTTGTCGGACACTTTGTTGTACAACGGATGGTAAATCTGTGTGCAATACGCATTCTGCATCCAATATTGAAGCGATGCAATCCATTCCCAATTTCCATAGTGTCCAAGATATATGAACATAAAATTTTTGCCGTTCTTGAATCCTTCATTGGCTTTTTCCAGTCCGCTGAACGTCATCCGCCGCATCATTTCTTTTCTTGACATGGAGAAAAGTTTCAGGTTCTCCACAAAATAGTCACACAGCAGACGGTAATAGTCTCGCTCTATGGCCCTGCGTTCCTCCTTGCCTTTTTCCGGAAATGAACTGGTAAGATTCCGGCGGAGTACCGCTCGCCGATAGCGCACAACATGATGTACAAAGGGTGCTATGGCATCCGAAATCCAATACAACACACACAGAGGCAGCAAAGAAAGAATCCGGAACAACGTAAAGAAAAAACGATATTTCATTTATTTCAGAGTTTTACCAACTTTTTCAGTTCTTCACTTATCCGACACCATTGCAACGGCCCTCTCCACTATTTCTTCCGGCTTGATGCCTGTCATGCAATGATAATCTCCGTACATACAAGGCTTGTTGCCATATATTGAGCACGGCCGGCACGGTAGTTCAAGCTGTACGATACTGTCCTCTGTCTGTTTCCATCCTGCAAATCCGGCTTTCGGGTGCGTTGCGCCCCATACCGAGAGAGTCGGTATGCCCACAATGGAAGCGATGTGCATATTGGCTGAATCCATGGCAATCATAAGGTCCAGCCGGCTCATCAGCAGCATCTCATTGTGCAGTCCTCCCAACTTGCCGCACATCGACACGATACCGTTTCTTTCCCACGATTCCAGCACCTCACTCTCTTCTTTCCCTGCTCCGAACAGAAAAATCCGGAAGCCTCTTTCCGAGAGCATCTCCGTCACTTTGCGCATGCTTTCCAACGGATAGATTTTACCCTTGTGTGCTGCAAACGGAGCTACTCCAATCCAGACCTCATCACTTTTTTTCCCTCCGACCACAGTCCTTACACGAGCAAAGTTCTCGTTTTTGGGGTCAAAGGCACGCACAAAATCGAGCTTGACATCATATCCGAGACTACGGAACACATCTGCATACCGCCCGACAGTAGATTTCAGTCCTCGTCCGTTCAGTCCGTTCTGCATCAACCGTCGTTTTTCCGAGCGTGCCTTGTCTATCACCGCCACCTTCGTTCCGGCAAGCCGAAAGCATGTCCGCAAATATTGTGTCCTGAGCACATCGTGAAGGTCGGCAACGCAATCGTAGTGGCGCGATTTCAGTTCAGTGAACAATCTGCCAAGTCCCCAGATGCCCTGATAGTCCGAAAGATTGACACCTTTCACCTCCACATTCGATGGCATCCAATCAAAAAACGCGGCGAACTTGCTTTGCGTCAGTATCGTAATCCGGAGATCCCCATACCGGGTGGCAAGCGAATGTATGACAGGCACCGCCATCACTACATCGCCCATTGCCGAGAAACGAATTATCAGAAGACGAGTCATGTTTTTTTTTCAAGAAATTTATTGTACAGGCAAAAACAAGAGTTCATTTCATCTTCGCATTTTCTCTATGCGAAAGCCCTGCGAGGGCATCGGTACCGCCCGAAACTACTTTTTGTAAAGAATAGGGTTTGTGCTCGGGTCGTTGTACATCTTCATCTGCTTGTACACTTTCATATACTTTCTTCCGGCTTCAATGTCAGCGATAAGCCGGTCTATAGCCGACGAAAGGTCTTTCTGCTGCTCCAGCAACACATTGAGCTTGTTCCTGCATTTCCCTATATGCTCTTCGTCTGCATCATTGCGCCTTGTCTGTTCCTCCATGTGATAAATCTTCAAGGCAAGTATACTGAGGCGGTCGACCGCCCATGCCGGGCTTTCCGTGTTGATCGTAGCATCCTCAGCCGCCTTTATGTCCTTGTAAGTATCAAGGAAATAGCTGTCAATCATTTCCACCAGATCCGTGCGGTCCTGATTGCTCTTGTCTATCCTGCGCTTCAGCTGCAATGCTTCCGAAGGATTGATTTCAGGATCGCGGATGATGTCTTCCAGATGCCACTGCACCGTATCGATCCAGTTCTTCAAATACAGGTAATACTCTATCGTCCCCACCTGATAAGGGTTGTTTACAGGTGTATCTACATTATCCGCAACGTGATAGTCCGCTATCGCACGTTCGAATATAGGCATGCAAAGCTGTGTGAATGTCATATCTTCATATTTGTTATTTTGTTTATATATGCAAATCTATGCAAACTTTCTGAGAAACACAACCTTTTTACATAAAATCGCTAATTGCGCAGTCTCGGCATGCGCATACGGTTTGTACTTTCATAACTCGTTGCAAGGTGCGTTGCCTCATGCGCACTGCGGTTTTCAGCGGCGCAGCAGCCTGTATCTCGCTCCTCCGAGCGGGGCGACTATTCCTTTTATTTCAAGTTCAAACATCAGCACACTCACGCGACTGTAGGGTATGCCGCTTTCCACGACTATCTGGTTGACCTGCTTGTCGTCCGCCCCTTTCAGGATATCGACAATACGCTGTTCTTCGTCTGTCAGTTCCACAAACAGTTCCTGCTGGAGAGGCTCCTTCCTTGCCGCCAAAGGATTCTCCCAACCTAAGGCATTGACGAAATCGTCTGCCGACTGTATCAGTACGGCCTTGTTGTCCTTTATCAGCCGGTTGCACCCTTCACTGTATTCGTCATATACTCTTCCGGGAAAAGCAAAGACATCGCGGTGGTAGCTTTCCGCCAGATCAGCAGTGATGAGCGCGCCGCCTTTTGCCGCGCTCTCCACCACGATCGTCGCATCGCACATGCCGGCGACAATACGGTTACGCCTCACGAAATTGCCCTTGTCCGGGTTTGTCGCACTCATGTATTCGGTCAGCAGCCCTCCCTGCCTCGTCATCTGCACTGCGGTCGGACGGTGGAGAGAAGGATAAATCATGTCAAGTCCATGGGCAAGCACCCCGACAGTCTCCATGCCGTTGTCCAATGCCGCCTTGTGTGCATGTATGTCCACTCCGTATGCCAGTCCGCTGACAATGAGCGTGTCGGGACAGCTGCGTTTCATGTCGGCGATGAAGCCGCGACATATGTCCTTGCCGTACTCCGTACAATGCCGTGTTCCTACGATACTCACGACATGCACCGGATTCAGATTCGCCGTTCCGCAATAGAACAGGCACAAAGGGGCGTCATCGCATTCCTTGAGTCTTTGGGGATAGTCTTCGTCGTTCATGCACAGGCACCTGACACCCTTCTTTACGACAAATTCCATCTCTGTTTCCGCCTTGCGCATGGCTTCGTCAAAGCCTTTCAGGGCGGCGACAAGACGGTCCGTGGCATCCGGTATCACATCGCGTATGTCGTTTCTATGTTCAAACACGGCTTCCGCCGAACCCATACACTTGTAGAGCATAAGGGCATTATTGAAACTCAGACCCTTCACCCTCGTCAGAGCCATCGTGCATATCGTCTCCTTGTCGTTCTGCATCTTCCCCTTTCTTTATTTTTACATGAGATGCCCGCGAAGCACCCTTCTTGTTTCCATTCCCCGTATCTCCCGATTGTCCGCCCGCCGTTTGCCTGCCTTTAATCAGCAGCAAAGAAAGGTGAGAAGACAGCATCAAGCTCTTCGCTTCCGGAAAGCCTTCCGCCGACGAGACATACCGTGTCCACCTGCGCTCTTATCGCGAGCTTCATATCGGGCAGGCGGAAGATGTCCTGCATGAATATATATTTTATGCCGTCTTTCTTCAACCACAATTTAGAGACAAATTCGTCGCCGCTCTTCAGTGGAGTCTTGAACTGCATGTTGAGCCTTGCCACCACAGCATCCGTCCCCTGTTCATGCAGCCGCGCAAAACTTATGCCCTGACTCAACAGGAATTCATGCCGCGTATGTTCTATATAATGCTGGTAATTCGCATTGTTTACTATTCCCTGAAGATCACACTCGTAGTCTCTGACTTTCATCTTCAGTTCAAATATATACTTGTCTGCCATACACCTATTTTTATTGAATTGTTTGCAAAACTAATGATTATGCCAACCTAAAAAAAGGATTTGGCGAATTTATTTCACTCCCGGCTTCATTCTCGTTTTGTGAATCTTTCATGCTTATTGCCTTGCGGCATGCAATACGGCTTGTGTCATTCGTTTTTTGCAGATGTCTTTCTCAGGAGCATTTTTTCTTTCTTTTTGACACTAAGTCCACCCATCGTGGACGGACCTTTATTAACATAATTAAGATTCGTTTACATTTGATTAATGGCTGATTTTTTGAAGTTTTATTGACAAACAATTGATAATCAACAAAATACTATTTTAGTAAAACGGTGCGACTTTAGGTGCAAGAAACATAAGTAGGAACAAAAACAGGAAATACTGATAATCAGCGAGTTATAAAATTATTTGTCCAAGATGCCCGTTTTTCGCCACCGGAATCCGTCTTTGTTTTTCGTGGCATTGAAAAATCTGGTTATGATTTTTTAAGAAATCAATTTGGGCAACATCGATTTTCAGCCCTAAAAACGGACTTTTTCAAACTCGTTCACCTTGAAAATAAATTTCGTTCACCTTGAAATTTTTTTGCAAGGCACTTTAAAAAAATTTTCAAGGTGAACGAAATTCATCTCCGGCGTACTCTTTTTTCAGATGATACACGTATAAATGCGAATAAATGTATCTTTTTGGAATGGGAATTATATTATTTTCACATTTTGGGTTCAAGGCCTGAAAACAGCCTCAGAATCGCGCAAACGGAACTTCGGTAAAGTCCGGCCGATTTTATGCGATTCTGCAAGCCTTGATTTTTAACATTTCAAATTGTCAGAAAAAGCCCGTAATTTATGGCAAGCATATGGTGTGTGACGGTATGGAAACTCACGTCTGTGTCCGCTTCGTTTCATTGAAATATACAGGGAACCGGAGAGGATACTGAAACTTACAGACATTAAAATGAGCGTAGATAAAGTATCGGCTCTTGCACAAACCGTCGTGACCATACAGATACCGTTAATTTTTGGTGCAAAATCCGAATCAGGCACATTGCAGATTGTATTTCACACAGACACTTATGCTGTGGAGATGCAAATAAACAAAGAAAATCCATATTTTTTTAATTCAAATACAGGTTTTAGTCTGAGAGTAGAAAAGAATTTACAATTTATTTTATTACTTTTGTGGCATGAATGCTCAGAAGCATTATGGAAGGATAGAAACAAAAACCTAAATAACTAAACAAAAAGACATAAGTTATGGCAAATCCATTTTCACTCGAAGGTAAGATAGCCCTTATCACAGGTGCTTCTTACGGAATCGGCTTCAACATTGCCAAGGCATTCCATGCGGCCGGTGCGACAATCGTGTTCAATGACATCAAGCAGGAGCTTGTAGACAGAGGTCTTGCATCTTATAAGGAAGAAGGTATAGAGGCCCACGGCTATGTTTGCGACGTGACAAATGAGGCTCAGGTACAGGAGATGGTCGGCAAGATAGAGAAAGAAGTCGGTGAAATCGACATTCTTGTCAACAACGCAGGTATCATCAAGCGTATCCCTATGCATGAGATGAAGCGTGAAGAGTTCCAGCAGGTAATCGACATCGACCTTGTCGGTCCGTTCATTGTGAGCAAGGCTGTTCTTCCTTCAATGATGCGCCGCCGCCACGGAAAGATCATCAACATCTGCTCCATGATGTCGGAACTTGGTCGCGAGACTGTATCTGCATACGCTGCGGCAAAGGGTGGTCTGAAGATGCTTACACGCAACATCTGCTCTGAGTATGGAGAGTATAACATCCAGTGTAACGGTATTGGCCCGGGCTATATCGCTACTCCTCAGACTGCTCCTCTTCGTGAGACTCAGCCCGACGGCAGCCGCCATCCGTTCGATTCGTTCATTTGTGCAAAGACTCCTGCAGGACGCTGGCTCGATCCTTCAGAGCTTGGAGGCCCGGCTGTGTTCCTCGCTTCCTCTGCTTCGGACGCTGTGAACGGACATGTACTCTATGTAGACGGCGGTATTCTTGCCTACATCGGCAAACAGCCTAAATAAGGAAGCTTATAAGACACTGTGAGGCTTGTAAGATTGTGAGACGGAAGGGCTGGCCTGTAAGGATGCCCTTTGTCGTTGAGCCGGTTTGTCTCAGCGGAGTCCTCGGAATCTTATAATCTCACAGTTTTTGTATTTACAAAATCTACGGCCGCTGTCGGCTTGGCGGCGGTCTGATGGGCGGAGATGGGAAAAGGTGAAGGATGTGATGAAGGAGGAGAAAGAACAGAACAGGTTTTGTCTGTTTCGGCCTTGTTTGCCATCTTTGCGAAACTTAAACGAATATGAAGAAGATATTTTCAATTGCAGCCGCTGTGTTGTTTGCGGCTGTGGCCGGTGCGGCAGACAAGGTGACCCTCACTGTGTCCAATTCACTGAAATCGGCGCGCAACGGAGAAATGGTCGAAGTGCCGGTGAATCAGGTGAAGTCAAAACTTGGCAATGCAGAAAAGCTGGTAGTTACAGATGCTGACGGAAAGGAAATCCCGAGTCAGATTACATACGACGGCAAACTGATTTTTCAGGTGGGAGTCGCAGCCAAAGGCAAGTCTGTATATTACGTACAGGCCGGCACTCCGAAAGAGTATGAAGCCAAAGTCTTCGGCCGTCAGTTCCCGGAGCGTGTCGATGACATAGCATGGGAAAACGATCTTGTGGCTTTCCGCTGCTATGGTCCGGCTCTCCAGCGTTCAGGCGAAAGGGCATGGGGATATGACATCTGGAACAAGCGTACATCCAAGCTTGTTGTCAACGACCGTTATGCTCAGGAACTTGATGCGGACATGGCGCGTGCGTGCCAGAAGTTGCGTCGGCTCGGACAGAACGACTTGGCCGACGATGTTTACAATGCGATAAGTTATCATGTGGACCACGGCAACGGCATGGACTGCTATAAGGTTGGTCCTACTCTTGGTTGCGGAACAGCGGCATTGCTCGTCAATGGCGGCAAGGATATAGCTTACCCTCACTGTTATGTGAGCTATGAGATATTGGACCGTGGTCCGCTTCGTTTCACTGTGCGCCTTGCATACGCTCCTGAGAAGATTGAAGGCAAAGACGTGGTGGAGACTCGTATTGTCAGTCTTGATGCCGGTTCGCAGCTCAACAAGGCGACCATAAGCTATGAAGGTCTTGATGTTGCGATGCCTGTAGCGACGGGTATCATTGTGCACAATGAAAACCCTACGGCATACGTACTTAACGCGCAGGGTGGTTACATGGGATATGAAGACCTTGGCGATCCAAACCAGTACAAAGAGAAATACAGGGCGAAGCAGAACAAGGATTTCGGCAAGATTTATGTCGGTGCCGTTTATCCTCGTAAGGTCAATGAAGTGAAGTATCAGGAAGGTGAGAATCTTCCGGGTGCATGTGGCCATATTCTTGGTGTCAGCACTTTGAAGCCGGGAACTGAATATGTCTATTATTTCGGCTCGGGCTGGAGCCGAAATCCGGAGACTTCGTTCAAGAGTCTTGCCGACTGGGAGGCTTATCTCAACCAATATGCACAACAGGTGAAGAACCCTCTTAAAGTAAGCGTAAAATAAGTATTATATAAAGGTTGGATTCCCTCCGGTGCCGGATTGCGGTTTCGGAGGGATTTTTTTGCTGATGTTTTTGCAGATGACTCTTGTAATTTTTATGGTTGTAGGCTGGTGTATTCACAGACTCCTCCGTCGCTTCGCGCCACCTCCCCTAACTTAGGAGAGGAGCCAGGTTACCTGCTCGCTGTAAATACTATTATATTAATAATCAAGATATTAGTTTACTGTTGGCTTTCCAACAAGCAAGGTAACTAAGCTCCTCCCCTAAGTTAGGGGAGGTGGCGCGAAGCGACGGAGGAGTCTGTGAATACAACTGCAAAAGCTACTGTCTTTCTTAGATACATTTCTTCTTTCTTTTTGACACTAAGTTCACTCGTATCGAATGGAGCTTTGTTAACATAATTAATATTCGTTTACATAAAACCGATTGCCGAATTTTTGAAGTTTTTATTGATAAACAATTGATAATCAATGTAATACTATTTTAGTAAAACGATGCAGTTTCAGGCACAAGAAGTACAGGTAGGAGCAAAAATAGGATATATTGATAATCAGCAAGTTACAAATTTTCTTGTCCGAGACTCTTGTTTTTCTCCGCCAAAACCCATTTTTGTTTTTCGTGGCATTGAAAAACACCTATTACATTTTTTAAGAGATCAAATTGTGTAACACCGGATTTCAGCCCGAAAAACGGACTTTCTCAAACTCGTTCACCTTGAAAATAAATTTCGTTCACCTTGAAAAATTTTTTACAAGGCACTTTAAAAGCATTTTCAAGGTGAACGAAATTTATTTTCAGCGTACTCTTTTTTCAGGTGATCCACACGCGAATGTGAATAAATGTATCTTTTTGAAATACAAATTATATTATTTTTACATTTGGGATTCAAGCCTTGAAAATGGCCCTACAATCGCGCAAATGGAACTTCGGCAAGGTTCGGCCGAATTTATGCGATTCTGCGAAGACTTGATTTTAACATTTTCAGATTGTCAGAAAAAGCCCATGATTTATGACAATCAGATAGTGTGATGTGAGGAGATAACCAAGCTGATTTATGAGAGCTTTGCAGTTGTCTTCACAGACTCTTTCTATAAAAATAGACAAGTATCCTGTTGGTCGGAAAGATGAGTGAATCAATTCAACCAATAAGTACAATTAGGTGCCATTCGTTTGCTTTTCAGAATTTCCAGCGCAGTTGCACTTGCAAGTCCTCGCGATGGCTTGCTTCTATCAGCTCCGTACCGGAACCGATGGAGGAACGATTGAAAAACCTTGTATGTCCGAGTTTGGCAGTGAAAGACAAACCCTTGCGGAGCGGCAGAACAGTAAGGAGTGAAGCGCGCACACCATGATAGAAAAAGGATTGGAAACCATAGACATACAGCAGGGACGGTTCATAACAGTATATGCGTGAAGCATAGCTGTCGGTGTTGAAGTAGGCGATGCAGAAGTCCGATTTGCCGTTGCCTTTCCGGAAGTGCCAACGCACGTTCTCGGAAAAAAGAAACCCTTTCTCTATTCCGTCAGATATAAAATGAGATGTCACGACCACAACCGTAGTCCTTAGCGTGATTCGTTTCGACGGACCATACAGGCATTGCAGCCGGATGTTGTTTGTGGTGAGATAATGCAGCGAAGTCCCTTCGTCAGTCTTGTAGTTCTGTTGGCGTGCCTTTATGCGGTGCCGCAGGGAGAACGACAGATTCTTGCGTGGCATATATGCAACTTGCCACATACCCTCGGTTGAGTAAGAACTTCCGTATGCCTTGTACTTCATCCACGGGAAATAGGCAATGTCGACGTATGCTTCAATCTTTGTCCTTTTGAGCATGGAGGTGTTCCACCCCAGAAATATGCCGCTCTCGTTCTGAGGACTTGAATTGTTGCCGAACGACTTGGCATTTACGGCCACATAGCGCGCACTGTAGTAACGCTGGATAAGAGTAAGGTTGTTGTAGTCTCCGGCAGCAAACTGTATTGAGTTTATCGTGGCGGCACCTCCTTCGGAACTGATGGCAGTTTCGCCTCTTGCAGACACACGTCCGGCAAGGTATGCGTATGCGATGCTGTAAGCGGAGAAGTCCGTGCCGTGAGCGTTGTAGAGGCGGTATAAGGAAGAGAGTGTGTGGCTTTGAGGCTTGAGCGGCAAGGAATAGTGCGTTGCGGCGGCAGTGGCAGATATCTCAAACGCGTTGTATGCGAAACGGATGTTCCCACCCAGGTCAGTAACTTTGGTGTTCCCCTTTTTGCCGTATTCCAGTGGGGTGCGATGCAGTCCGTCCGTCTTCAGAGACGATATGCCCGAAGAATCGTTCAGCATTGTCGCATCGGCATCTCGCCACGACGCGAAGGCCGTAAACCGGAAATTCCTGTAGCGCAGCGCTGCCGCCGCTCCTCTGAAATATCCGCTTTCCGACATGGACGAATGCCTGCTGATGCCACGGTCCAGCCTTCCCATATTGCCGAGCATCATTGTCTTGCCGAATGCAGACGAGGTGTTTACGACAAGCCCCTGGCCGAATGAGATCCGATAGTCGCCCACGACAGCAGAATGCAATATTCCGGTATTTCTTATAAGGGCATAGCCTGCAAGATAGTCGGCCCCTCTTTCGCCGGCATCCTTCTCCATCTGGAATCCTGCTTCGATGCGGTCCATGCTGTTGAAAGAATAGCGCAGCGAATGGTACAACCTGTTTCCGCGGTATACCTTGTTGGGCGACTGTGCGAGTATGTCGGAAGGATAGTCCGCGTATGCGGCTTTGGTATAGAACGGAAAGTCTGTCCGTATGACGGCTTCATTGTCGGAATGTACAATCCAGTCGCGGAATGTGGGCTTATTCTGCGGAACGCTTCCGGCATAGCAGAACAATTGCAGAAACGAACGCGTAACAGCGTCAACGCTTTCTATCGCCATAAGTTCTCCTGTAGAGGCGAGCGGACGGTTTAGCTCTATATATGCCATGATGTCCTTTATCTGGTTCTCGGAAAGAAAAGGCAGCACTTTCAACTGTTCGCAGGTCATATTGTTGAGATTCAGAGGATGGCTATGCAGTTCGTAAAGTTCATTGTAAAGTTCTTCGTTGGCATCCTCATCGTCTCCGTTGATAGTCGACATCCATTCCGCAAAGTCTTCCCAACAGACACTTTGCTGTGCGTTTGCTGTCCATACGGATGCAAGTATGAACCACCCCCACGCGATAAGTCTTCGGATATTCATAGATTATCAGATTTATTGTATAAGCGAAAGCAGGCGCAAGCTGCATATAATCATCCTCTTTGATTTCATTTTGCCTCAAAATTAACATTTATCATTTAATTTAGATTCAAGAAATCATATAAATTGTAAAATCAATTATCAATCAGCGATATTCTTATTATTTTTGCGATGTGAAAGATGTCATAAGATACATATTGATGCTTGTGCTTTCGTTGCATATCACTGACGACATTGCAGCGCAGAGCATTGTTGCCAATGCCGCAATCGACCGTGAAATGACAGGGGAGCCTATATTCTCCCATCATGTGGGATATGCCGGACAAGTGGAGTATCAAGGCGAGTCTATTCCGTGGTTCATTCTTTCTGACGTGTATATATTCAATAAGCTCACTTTTAAGAATACGCGTCAGGCGCGCAGATACTATAAGATAGCGAACAACATAAAGAAGGTGTATCCGATAGCTGTGGATATCCAGCACACCATCGACCGGACGGTGGCGCATCTGGACTCGCTTCCGGACAAGAAGTCGAGGGATGAGTATATGAAGTTCATGGAAAAGGAACTCAAACGGCGGTACACTCCCAAACTCAAAAAGCTGACTTTCTCGCAGGGCAAACTGCTCATCAAGCTTATTGACAGACAGTGTGACCAGACATCCTATCAACTCATAAAGACTTATATGGGCGGTTTCAAGGCTACGTTCTATAATGCTTTCGCCTCCCTTTTCGGCGCAAGTCTCAAGAAGCAGTACGACCCGGAAGTCGATGACAAACTGACGGAGCGTTGCATACTTCTTATCGAATCGGGACAGATGTGACAAAAACTTGCAGCATACTACATCTGCCACATATAGCAATCTATAATTTAATATTTATGAAGAAGAAATTAGTATTCCTTACCGGAGCCGGAATGTCGGCGGAAAGCGGTATCAGTACATTCAGAGACGCTGGCGGTCTTTGGGAAAACTATCCGGTACAGAAGGTGGCGAGTATAGACGGATATTATCAGGACCCTGAGCTTGTGCTGTGCTTTTATAACCAGCGTCGCAAAGAGTTGTTGGAATGCCGGCCAAACGAGGGCCACCGGCTTGTTGCGGAGATGGAACAATGGTTCGACACCACTGTGGTGACCCAGAATGTGGACAATCTGCACGAAAAAGCCGGAAGCAGCCATGTCATACATTTGCATGGCGAACTGATGAAGGCTACATCGAGCCGGAATCCCAATGATTCGCGTTGCATAATGGCGTTGCCGGAGGAACGTCCGTTTATCAAAATCGGCGACAAAGCGGCAGACGGTTCGCAGCTGCGCCCCTTCATCGTGTGGTTCGGGGAGAGTGTGCCCATGATGGAGCCTGCCATTGATGAAGCAATGAAAGCCGACATATTTGTAGTGATAGGCACCTCGCTCAATGTATATCCTGCAGCAGGACTTCTCAACTATGTGCGTCCGGAGGCAAAATTATACCTTATAGACCCCAAGCCCGCAGGCATTGCCTCTTCCTATAACATCCGTGTCATCAGGAAAGGGGCGAGTGAGGGAATGGAGGAGCTTCGGGAACTGCTACTGCAAGAAATGGGATAGCAGTCCAGACTTTGGTCGCAGACAAAGTGCCGCCACGTACAAAGCACCCGATAGGATTACAGCTGTGGCATGGCAAGAGGACGTAGAGGGCAAATGGAATGTGGCAATTCCCATTGAAGAAATAGATTTTGATATTCCTTCTATACAAACTCTGATGTTATTCTCTATTTCGTTCAACCGGAACGGTGGTTGGGCTTTTAAGAAAATATACGCGAGTTCGGTAAGAATAAGAAGTTGGTAATCTTGCAAGGTTTTTGCCGGTGTATTCACAAGAGGGGTCTGTGAATACACCGGCAAAAGCAGCTGTCTTTCCTGGAGACATTTCTTCTTTCTTTTTGACACTAAGTCCACCCATAGCGGAAGGGCTTTTATTAACATAATTAACATTCGTTTATACTCATTCAACCGTTGATTTTTTGAAGTTTAATTGATAAGGAATTGATAATCAATGAAGTACCATTTCTGCAAGACGATGCAGTTTTAGGTACAAGAAGTACAGGTTGTGACAAAAACAGGAAATATTGATAATCAGTAAGTTATAAAAATATTTGTCCAAGACACTTGTTTTCCGCAACAGGAATCCGTCTTTGTTTTTCGTAGTATCGAAAAAATAAGATTTTATTTTTTTAAGAATTAATTTTGTACAACATCAAATTTCAGCCCGAAAAACGGACCTTTTCAAACTCGTTCACCTTGAAAATAAA
>CAZKOB010000016.1:0-42574 GCA_964554265.1 uncultured Bacteroides sp.
GGGGCGCAGGACGCTTTTGCTCCAAGCGGATGTTCTCACTCACGTCACATATATATTTTAGAGTCTAGTTAAATTTTCCTCAATAATAATCTTATAGTGGCCAATTTGACCATTTCCTCTGCCGAATCGAATGTTAACTCATAGTTTCGACAGAGTCTTCTATTGTAATCCATCCACGAGAATGACCTTTCCACAATCCATCTCTTTTGAATGGATCTGAATCCTTGTTCCTTAAATGCGCTGATTACTACTTGGATGACATACCCGAAGTTCTTTCTCATGTTATCACAGAGTTCCCCTCTATATCCTCCATCGGCAAGGATAACCTTTACTCCGGAACACATTTCTTTAAGAACTCTCATCAGCAGATAAGCGACTTTACTGTCATGTAAATTGGCTATGGTAACCGTTACGGCAATGAGAAAACCATTCTTGTCTACTATGACATGATGCTTTATACCTTTTACCTTTTTGTTTCCATCAACGCCGTCCAAGGAAGCATTGTTTCCCCATTTGACACTTTGACTGTCCAGAATGCCTACACTTGGTTCCATATTTTGACCTCGTTTCCCACGTACATGTCCACGTAATTTCTCCAATAGCAAGTCAAAGTCCGACAAGGACGCCCATTTACGATAGTAGTAATAAACCAACTGCCACTTAGGAAAGTGAAGAGGAAGCATACGCCATGGAGGCTTACGTCTGTATCTGCATCGTTGCATTGAAAGTGAACCGGAGAGGATACTGAAAATTACAGACATAAAAATGAGTGGAATAAAGTATCGGCTCTTGCCCATCTTAAACCGAATTCGCGTAAACTACAACCTCCGTACAGAGTCTCTCCTATCGACACCTCACTAATATTCCGATTCCCTTTACCTTTCGTCTGTATAAATTCTACATCTATCAGATTTCCGTGGTATATCCAGCAAGTTCTGCACGCAATTCATGCGCTCTGCCATCCGTCACCTCATCCATAAGAGCCCAGAAAGCACTGCTATGATCATGGTGAACCGTATGACAAAGTTCATGCTTTATCACATAATCGATCAGGTGAGAAGGCACAGTCATAAGATACAGAGAGAGGTTGATACTATTGTTTCCCGAACAGCTCCCCCAACGTGAATGCGACGACTGAATCTTCATACCGGAATACTTGAATCCATATTGTTTGGCAATCTCTATCGTCCGATTATAAAGATACACCTTTGCTTGTATGCGCAGCTGCTCCACCACAACATCTCTCAGCCACTCTTGCACTGCATCGAAATCCGTTTTTTTCGGACATATTATCGTACACTCACCCATTTTCCTGTTCACATAAAATCCGCGACGCTCACCTTCAACAAGATGCAGCTGCATCACATCCGTTTCAATCGAATAGCCTAAATCTATATACCTGAGACGTTTGTCCGCTTTTTCTTTCATGGATTTAAGCTGCAAGCGGTATTTATCGACAGTATTCTTCACCTCTATAAACGAAGCGTACGGAGGCACGGTCACTCTTATTCCGCCAGCCTCCGCACGCATGACAATCCGTCTTGCCCTTGCATTTGTGACAATCCTTATCGTTCCAAGCAAGGGGTCGGTCCAACAATCCTTCATTGTAACTTTTTGAACTGCTCATAAATGGCATCAGCCGTTTCCTTCATCTCTTCAGCACTGAAGCACTGCTTCGGATTACTGAATATCATGTCCTTCTCGCTCTGCATAGGAACGAGATGGATATGCGCATGAGGAACTTCAAGACCAAGAACAGCCTCTCCTACCTTGACACAAGGGAATGCCGCTTTTATTGCCACTGCCACCTTCTTGGCGAATACCTGAAAACGTGCAATCTCATCATCCTCCATATCAAATATATAGTCCACCTCACGACGTGGAATGCAGAGTGTATGCCCCTTCACCAAAGGATTAATATCAAGAAAAGCATAAAACTCTTCGTTTTCAGCGCACTTATAGCTCGGAATATCACCGGCAGCGATTTTTGAAAATAATCCCATTACCCTACAGATATGCTTATAATTTCAAGTTCAATCATTCCCTGCGGAATACGTATCTGCACCACATCACCGGTCTTCTTTCCCAAAAGGCCCTGTGCAATCGGAGTCTTCACCGAAATCTTGTTCTCGCGCAAATTCGCCTCGCTTTCGCTCACAAGTGTATATGTCATTGTCATACCGGTCTTGACATTCTTCATTTCCACCTTCGACATGATTTGAACCACATCAGTCTGCACCTTCGTAGGGTCAAGAATCTTAGCGTCAGCAAGTACAGCCTTCATCTGAGCAATCCTTGCCTCAAGCTTGCCCTGAGCCTCTTTGGCAGCATCATACTCAGCATTTTCGGACAAGTCCCCTTTCTCTCTCGCCTCAGCAATCTGACGTATCACTTCCGGACGCTCCACTTCTTCCAACTGTTTCAATTCGGCCTTGATTTTATCATAGCCTTCCTGTGACATGTATGCCATAGTTTTTTCCTCCTGTTTTTTTATTATCAGTATTTTAAAATGCCGGTATCATGGAGTTTGTTCAGAGCAGGTACAACAAAATACCTTGCACGGAAATATCCGAGCATACTCGTTTTCCACAATACGTTGCGTTAAGGTCTCTCTGTATTAAAATATTGCCTCCACTTTTGCAGAACTGCAACCAACTCACCCCTGCAACAGTAAAAGACAATACTAAAAAAAGGAATTCCGCACCATCTCACTGTATGCAGAACCCTTGTTCCTTAAATCCTTTGCAAAGTTAGGTCTTTAATTTATTACAAACAAAATTTTCGTCTCGAAAAAACTTCGCAAACCGGCTATTTTCTTTTTTTTGTTTATTTGCCAACATTGCCATCCCATTTGTCACAAAGCATTCTGCTATCCGGCCTATGGTCACATTCACCCTTGTCCCTATTTTCCATCCGCTCCACACACAACATCCCCTTTACAAGCTAAAAAGTCTCCCGGTCCACTGTGACAAGCGAACCGGGAGACCCTATCATGTGTAAAGTTCCATTAAGAAACTTCCTTCAACTGCTTATTATTTTACAAACACCTTTGTAACCTTAACAGTTCCGTCAGAAAGAACTGCCTTGACGATGTTGATGCCCCTCTGAGGAGTTGCCACGCGTACACCGCCGAGAGTATAATACTCTGTTGCCACAACAGAAGCACCGACAGAAACAACGTCCTCAATGCTTACCTGACTGTCTGTACCGTAGTAAGTAAGCTTGAAGTTGTCGGCAGCCAACCAGTTGGCAGTTGTACTCTTGGCACGGAGACCGATAGTAAGAACAGAACCGTTCTCAATCTTGTTGAAGTAAAGAACGAAGTGCTCAGGAACACCGTTGCCCGAATGAACATTGATGAGGCTTACATTGTCGCCTTCCTGTGCGAAGAGGTAAACACCATCAGCCTCTGTGTCTGCATCACCCTGATTGAGTGCGATTACGTCAGCCTCAAGAGCATATCCACCGTTAGGGAGATAAGAAATATCCTGTGAAACATCACCGTCGCCCAAAGCTGCGTTTCCGCTGCGCCATACTTCTATGAACTGGTTGCATGAAGCTTCCGTATCAGGATTTGTATAGATGCTGTTCGACTGGTAGCCCTTGTTGCTGGCTGTAACAGTTGAGTAATCCCATCCGTTTGCATTGCCTTCGTCAAAGCTTGGGTTCACGATTACAGAAGTGAAGTCTATAGGGTTATCGTCTGAAGCTTCAACTGAATTTGGAACTCTCAGATAACCGATAACATCGTTGACTTCAACAATCTTAGCCTCAGCCTCAACACCTGTATAATTATCAAAGTTCGTGTTAATCTCGTCAGAAAGCTCATCAGCCCGGTCAAGAGCCTCAGCAGAAGCAGTTCCCTCATACAAGCCCATTGCATCAGAGAGATTGTTGAGAGCGTCGTTCAATCCCACATAACTCTCCACAGAAGCCTTTGCCACATTGATGCTGCCGTTGAGAGCAATGAGAGCATCGTACATGGCATCTGCACCCTCAGCATCCTGTGCTGTCTCGATGGCAGCCTGAAGGGCATTCCTGTCAGCAGAGAACATTTCTTCCTCAAGAAGAGCAGTTGCTGTTTCGGAAAGTGAAGCGATGACGTCAGCAAGAGCCATCTCATCCTTGCCCATGTAAGTAATCTTGAAGTTGTCCCAGAGAGTCCATCGGTTAGCCTGTGCAGCGGCGTTCTCCTTCTGGCGGATACCGAGGCGCATTGTTCCGTCTGTAACAAGACCGTAAACATTCTGAGTGAAGTTCATCGATTCGTCATCAAGAGAGAATGCGGCAGAAGCGCCGGCCATGCCGTCAAGCGTATATGTGCCGTTTGGAGTCTCCCAGCAGTTGTTAGCAAGGTTCTCGTCGTATTCGATAGACATCACGTTCTTGACAGGAGTAGTGAAATCATTGAAGTATACTTCCGAAAGCACTACATCCGACTCACGTCCGGCCCATGCAGTCGCATTGTCTGCAGAGCGGTAGAATGCCTGAACGCTCACCTTGTAAAGTCCATTAGGAAGTCCTGCGACATCCTGATAAACATCGAAGAACATGTTGAAAGCTTCTGCACAGTAGTTGTCAGCAGAACCACCGTGAGGGTTTGTTATCTTGTCTGCGCCAACCCAGCCTTCTCCGCCAGCAAGCTCAAATCCAGGATTCTTGACAACGTTGGTCATATCGCTTCCAGGAACCACACCTTCCTTGATGGCAGTTTCTTTCCATTCAGCCAGTTTCTCAGTCTCAGCCGTAATCTCTTCTGTAGTGAGAGTACGGTTTGCAAGGATATACTGCGCACCACCGTTTGCATACCCTTCATCTTCATCCGGTCCTTCCTCGTTTTCAAGATACCATACAACAAATTCAACGGCCTCGCCTTCAAGGTCAGCATGCTCTGCGAAGTAGTTCTGAGCCTCTTCCACAGCAGCTTCATACGCAGCGTATGCAGCCACATTGGCCTGCAAATCGCTCACTGCCTTTGTGACAGCCGGTATAGTTGTGAGAATCTCATCCTTGGAAGTTGCAGCATTGGCATCGACAACAGCCTTGTCGTATGCATCCTTGTATGCCACATTATACAAGTCTTCGTCTCCAAGCTCTATGGTAGGGAGAGTCTTCACTGCCTCTTCCTTCCACATCGTGTATGCTGCATCTGCGTCGCCATAATAATAGAGACTCCAGTTGTCGAGCAATACCCAGTCGTTGGAAATAATGACATTCTTCCTCAATCCGAGAGTCAATTCGCCATCCTCGCCCACACATGCGTATACGGAGTTGTTGTAAAGACCCTTTTCGAAATAGGTAACTGCTGTAACCATGTCGTTAGGGATGTACTTGTCACCAACAGCCGACTCGTTGCTACCAATCGACTCAGCCTGTGCCTCGTCCATTGCACGCTTAATGGTATTGGTCATCTCATTGACAGAAGTCTTGGCATACAGAACTGCGTTTCTGTCCTTTGTCGGATCTTCGGTATAGCTGTTGTACTCAGGATCACCGCCATGTCCTCCGGCACGGTAGAATGCCTGTACACCAACGCTGTAGATACCCGGCTTGAGGTCCTTGATAGTCTGATAGGTGTCAAAATTCTTGTTGAATTGCTCAGCCGCGCCTGAACCCTGTGTCGGAGCATCGCCTTCCCAACCTGAGTTGTTGCTGTCGAAAGTAGGGTTGGTAATGGCAGCTGTCATAACGGCCGGTTTGTCAACCGAAGCATTGTTCTTTGCATACTCTATCGTTGCGGTGTCCACAAGCTTGACAGCCTCTGTCAGCTCTTCCGCTGTGCTTTCCGTGTTGTTGTAGACAGCCTCTGCCTCTGTCAAGTCAATACCCGGACATTCTTCCTTTGCCTCGTCGATTGCCGCTTTCAGCGTCATGGCTGCACCATAGAGCGTCAGGCTGCTGATGCAAGCCTCATACTCTTCAGGAGTAACAAAATACCAGTCAACCTGCAATGTCTCGCCGGGGAAACGGCTTTCTGTACAGAAATAGCACCAGTTGTCTGCCTTAGACGCAACAAGACCGAGCCATCCGTTAACCTTGTCTGCCTGATAATCATCAACCTTTTCTGAAGCCTTGATGCGATAGACATCGCCTTCCTGCTTTACAAACTCCCATGAGAAGTTGAGGTTGTTTGTTATGTTCGACTGACGGTCAACCCAGATTGTTGCTGAATCTGTACCGAACCATACTTCATCGAAACGCTTCTTGATTTCAACGGAATCACAGAACACGTATGTAACGCCGTCCCATTCCACATCGTTGATCTCTCCATAGTTAGCATTGATTGCCTGACGGAGTTTTACTTTCTCACCTTTTGAGGTGCTCACACCTGCACGTGTACCGTAAGGGTCTATGCCTGCGAAAAACGCACCCGCATCCTTATTGTACAGATAAAGTTCCTTGTCAAGCTCCAACGGAGTAGACTGGGGATCAGCCGGTTTTGTCCACTGGGCAAAACTTGCACTGCTTACAAGCACTGATGCACCAAATAGAAGTAACTTGTGCTTCATAATTGTAATTTGTTAAGTTAAACGATAATTTTATGTTGGTTAAGTTGTTGTCAGTCTTAAAAAAAGCCTCTTGCTCCCCTTTTAAGGTTGTCCGTGTCTTACGCAGCCTCGAATCAAGGAAATGATATATCTCCCGGGAAGAGATGTATTTGCATGGCAAATATATGAAAAAATAATGTCTACAAAAAAAATCTTTGTTGTTTTTTTATATTGTCAAATATTTAACTATAATATTATAGAATTGTCATCAAACAACATACATTTGATTCCTTTTTTTACCTATATAAATTCTTTCTGTTTTTCAGCATAGGCTTTTATTCCGTAGTCGGAAAAGCAAAGATGCTTTCCGGATTATATATTCACAAAGTTCTCCAACTTGTGTTTTTGTGATTTTTGCTGGAGTGTTCACAGAATCATCTTGTAAATCTTATGGTTGTAAGTGGTTGTATTCACAGACTCCTCCGTCGCTGCGCGCCACCTCCCCTAACTTAGGGGAGGAGCTTAGTTACATTGCTGATGTAAATGCTATAATACTAATAATCAGCATTTTTATTCTCAATTGGTGTTCCAACGAGCAAGGTAACCAGGCTCCTCCCCTAAGTTAGGGGAGGTGGCGCGCAGCGACGGAGGAGTCTGTGAATACAACCACTTACAACCATATGATTTACAAGATGATTCTGTGAATACACCATCCTAAATCCGTCACACCCAAAACCGCCTGACAGAACTTAACATCTACTGAAAAAGCAAGAAGCTAAGAAGTTGTTTTCACCGTACTGTTTTCTTAAATCTGCACTGCAGATTATAAAATCAACAGTGCGGATTATACAATCAGCAGTGCAGTTTTTATAATCAGCAGTGCTGATTGTAAAAAACAGTGCGGTGAATTTGATTTTTCATAAGGGTGATTTCATATTTTCGGTGCAGTCACTCCAAGAATGCCACATTTCGTCCGGACACATCTGCCATGAAGCCCGAAAAAGTTCTTTATATATAATAAGGTGTAATCTCTTCCATCTAACCTTCGGAGATGAAAAGTTTTTCAATTTGTTTGAAGAAAAAATGATTGCTTAAACAATAAACAATTAAGCATCAACATATTACTAAAATGGTACATCTCTTCCCGGGAGATATATCATTTCCTTGATTCGAGGCTGCGTAAGACACGGACAACCTTAAAAGGGGAGCAAGAGGCTTTTTTTAAGACTGACAACAACTTAACCAACATAAAATTATCGTTTAACTTAACAAATTACAATTATGAAGCACAAGTTACTTCTATTTGGTGCATCAATGCTTGCAAGCACAAGCATTATGGCACAATGGGTACAGCCGACTCCTACAGCTTCTGAGTTGAAAGTTAGTGAAGGGACAGACACCATCGTCTATTACCTTTACAACAAAGATGCAAAGATGTTCTTTACTGAAGGCAATTCATGGGGAACTCAGGCAAGCATAGGCAAGGAGGGACTCAAAGTATTTATAAGCCCATACGTGGCATCAGAGGAGGAGGAAGAAAACCCTGTTTGGGACGGAAAGACCTACATCTTCAACGACTTCTCTGTAGCAAAGAATGCATGGAAGCAAGTGTTCATCGATTCAGAGACAGCAAGTTATGTTGACCGCGGAAGCCAGCCAAACTACTATTGGCAGATAGAAAAAGGGGCTGACAACACTTACCGCTTGTACGGCGCTGATTTAAACCCGATTTACAACCGGGATAATTATGGAGAAACTTACTTTGGTGTAGACCTTTCAAGCGATGCAACAAGCACAGTGATAACTCCAATACTTGTCAAAGCAAACGAGCCTGAAACCGGAGGCTATTATGTAGACTGGATGTTCGTATCCGAGACAGACTATGCCGCATATCAGGAGAAGTTTGCCGTCTATGATGCCGCATTGTCGCTCCAGACAACGATAGACGAGGCAAAAGAGAAGAATGTGGACACATCTGCGGCAGAAGCTGTCTATGCCAACACCAACAGCACGAAAGAGGAAATCGAGGCCGCACAGCAAGCCCTCAAGCAGGCTATCAGTATTGCCATCGAAAACACTTATACTCCGGACAATCCTCTCGACATGACAGAGCAATATGTGGTCAACTATACATTCGATGAGAACGCGGACGGATGGCTTTACACTACCGGTGCAAAGAACCACGGTGTGGCAACCAACAAGGTTGACGAGGACGCTGCTGCCGGAGGTACAAACTTCACAGGCAAATTCTGGGAGAACTGGCACACGGCTGCCTACAGCGGAAAGATGTACAAGGTCATCAACAATGTTCCGAACGGTATATACAGCCTTTCTTTGGGTGCTTTCTCCGATGTGAACCCGGCCGCATACGTATATGCGAACAACGACAGTGTGGCCGTGACAAGCGACAAGCCTGCCACTTATGTCGTATGGAGCGTGGTTGATGCCAACTCCATCGAAATCGGTCTGAAGAAGCCGGAAGCCAAAGGTGTATGGATGGGTATGGACAATGCCAGACTCAAATACTACGGCAACTCGCTCGATTCTTACAAGATGTACATCTCCAACATTACCACTCCGGTAGAAGAGTATGAGACAGAAGATGTATATGTACAGAAGGAACTTCTCGACATCTATAAGGCCACCATAGAGAAGACTAAAGACTACAATACCAAGGAAGAGATACTTGCATCGGCTCCGGCCATCAAGGAAGCAAACAATGCTATCCAGGCCAACGTGGCAGCATACGCAGAATATGCGGCCGCCGTTGCAGAAGCAGAGAAGTATTTTGAAGAGCATCCCGACCTTGAAGGCGAGGAAGTTGATTTAGTCGTATGGTATCTCCAAGGCGCAGATGAACCGAATGAAGACTATGCAAACGGCTGTGCGAAGTATATCCTTGAGAACTGTCTGCTTTCCACCGAAGAAGTACTCGCTGAGATTGAGAGGCTTGCGTTCATGAAGGAGGATGCTATCAACAAGGGCATGAAAGACGGTACAGACTGTACAGGACTCGTTGTCAATGCCGACTTCAAGGACACAGCAGGAAAGGGATGGCAGAATCCTGACGGTGTGACTCTTCACGGAGGTCTCGACGAGTTCCCTTGTGCAGAAGCATACGAGAAGGCATTCGATGTTTATCAGGATGTAGAAGTACAGAACGGTCTCTATGAGGTATCGGTAAATGCTTTCTATCGTCCGGGTGCCAACGGCAGCTACGACGGAACAGAGACTGTCCCTGCGGAAATCTACCTCAACGACTTCGCCACTCCAGTACAGCACATCATGCAGGACTGCTCGGAAGAGCCTGCATACACAACATCTGACTGGCAGACAGACTATCAAACAACAGCCGGATGGGTTCCAAACAGTATGAACGGTGCTTCTACGGCATTCAGCGCAGGCAGATACAAGCAGGTTGTCTACGGTCTTGTGACAGGCGGAAAGCTCCGCCTCGGAATCCGCTCTACTGCAACAACAGGCGATTCACGCTGGTGTCTGTGGTCAAACTTCAAACTCACCTACAAGGCAAAGAATGAGGAAGCTCTTGCATCTGTCATCGCATCGTTCGCAGAGACAGCAGAGGAACTTCTCAACGAAGCCATGTTCGCAGCAGACATGGAAGCTCTTGACAATGCTGTGAAAGAGGCTCAGAAGGCAACGGACGGAGAAACCATGTACGACGCTCTCATTGCTCTCAACAACAGTATCACTACAGCACGTGCTTCCATCGCGGCATACACTAACCTCAACGACGCTCTCAGCTCGCTCCTCGATGCAATCTCTGAGTATCAGAACACAGCTTCTGCAGAAGCTCTCGATCAGGCAAATTCTCTCGCTGACGAGATCAACGGCAATATGGACGACTATACATTTGCCGAAGCAGAAGCCAAGATTGAGGAAATCAAGATTGCCAAGGCCAGACTCAGAATCCCGGCTTATGACAATCCTACAGACGATAACCCTGCAGACGTGACAGCAGCAATAGAGAACCCTTCATTCGAGAACAATGACGGTACAGGATGGGAAGGCACGGCTTTGGCATTCCAGACTTACACTAACGCTGAGCACTACAACAAGAATTACGACACTTACCAGACACTCTACGGTCTGGAGGCAGGTACCTACAGACTGAGCGTGAAGGGATACTATCGCGCAGGAAGTGCAGCAGCTGACTACGCAGCATTCACTTCTGAAAATCCGGCTGCTTCTCAGCACGCATTCCTCTACGCAACAACTTCTGAATCTTCGGCTTCTGTTGCCATACAGCTCGCAAGTGCAGGCGCAAGCGACACTAAGATGGGCGGTGATGAAACATCTGTTACTTCAAGCCTCTATATCCCGAACAATATGCTGGCTGCAAGCCTCTACTTTGAGGTTGAAGAGAAGTACAACAACTCACTCATCATCAATGTTCCGGAAGACGGTATACTCAGGATTGGCGTGAAGAAGAATGTTGCAATTTCAAATGACTGGTCAATCTTCGACGACTTCCAGCTTTGGTACTTCGGAAAGAACAGCACACAGACTCCGAACGATGATGCTGTAAGCATTGAAAGTGTAGACAACGCAGCTTCTGTCATCGCAGCAGAATACTACACTCTCGGCGGTGTACGCGTGGCAACTCCTCAGAAGGGTATCAATATCGTGAAGACAATCATGTCGGACGGTACAGTCAAGGTTTCTAAGGTACTCGTAAAATAAGCATTTCATAGCTTCATAGAAAAAGAATCTCCCGGTTCGCACCTCATACAGGGCGAGCCGGGAGATTTTTTAATTCAAATAAGTTCTGCACTGAAAATTCACAAACGATGCATCCTTCCGCCTTCGGAGAAGCGGAGGAAGTGCCGAAGGCAAGCAGTTCGCTTGACTTCATCATCGTGTCACCCGGACATTCTCATCGAAGATTTTCGCTGTTCTCTGATGTCTTTTCATGGGCCTTGACATCCTCATAAATCAGTTTGCTTATCTCCACTCCATAACATCTATTTGTCATAAATCATGGGCTTTTTCTGACAATCTGAAATGTTAAAATTCAAGGCTCCGAGAATCGCGTAAAATCGGTCAAACCTTACCGAAGTTCCATCTGCGCGATTCTCAGGCCATTTTCGGACCTCAATCTTTAAATGTAAAAATAATATAATTTGCATCTTGAAAAGATACATTTATTCACAATCATACGTGCTTCATCCGAAAAAAGAGTACGCTGAAAATAAATTTCGTTCACCTTGAAAATAGTTTTAAAGTGCCTTGTAAAAAAAATTGCAAGGTGAACGAATTTTATTTTCAAGATGAACGAGTTTGAAAATATCCGTTTTTCGGGCTGAAATTGGATATTGACTAAATTGGTTTCTTAAAAAATCAAAATCAGATTTTTCAATGCCACGAAAAACAAAAATAGGTTTTAGTAGTGGAAAACAGGAATCTTGGGCAAGTATTTTTATAACTCGCTGATTATCAGCATGTCCTATTTTTGTTACTACTTATACCTTTTGCACTTAAAAGTGTATAGTTTTGCAGAAATAGTATTTTACTGATTATCAATTACTTATCAATAAAAATTCAAAAACTCGACGATTGTGCAGGCGTAAACTAATGTTAATTATGTTAATAAGAGTCCGTTCGTCACAAATGGACTTAATGGCAAAAAGAAAGAAGAAATGTCTCTGAGAAAGACAGTTGCTGTTGCAGTTGTATTCACAGAATCATCTTGTAAATCTTATGATTGTAAGTGGTTGTATTCACAGACTCCTCCGTCGCTGCGCGCCACCTCCCCTAACTTAGGGGAGGAGCCAGATTACTCTGCTCACGAAAATATCAATGATAAATTAACGTGTTGATTGTTAATTTAATAGCATTTACATCAGCAATGTAACCAAGCTCCTCCCCTAAGTTAGGGGGAGGTGGCGCGAAGCGACGGAGGAGTCTGTAAATACACCAGCTTACAACCACAAGAATTATAAGCCGCATACTCCGATGCAACTTAAAAACTGATTATTTTTCTTTGTGAAAATTCACAGACGACGCATCATTCCGCCTTCGGAGAAGCGGAGGAAGTTCCGAAAGCAAGCAGTTCGCGTGCATTATTGATTGCAGCCGCAGTAAGATTCTCCCCACTCAGCATGTGGGCAAGCTCCTCAACCCTCTGTTCATGAGAAAGCTCCACAATATGGCTGGTTGTGCCTGTCTCATCATCCTGCTTGTAAACCTTATAATGAGCACGTCCGAGAGCTGCAATCTGCGGCAAATGGGTGATGCTGATAACCTGACGATTCTGTTCGCCCATATCCTTCATGATTTTCGCCATCTTCTCGGCAATACTTCCGGATACTCCGGTATCTATCTCATCAAAAATAATGGTCGGAAGCTTAACAGCGCCGGCTATAAGGGCTTTGAGCGAGAGCATCACACGCGCAATTTCTCCACCGGACGCCACCTGCGCCACATTCTGCATGGTTCCGTTCTTGTTTGCAGAAAAGAGGAAATTGACCTTGTCCGCACCATAGGCATTGAATCCGGGAAGGGAATGGTCGGGAACAGCCGCAACAGACGAATCAGCAACAGGGAGCTTGTCTTCCCGGGATGTAATCTCCACACAGAAACGGACATTCGGCATGCCAAGCGGTGCAAGACTCCGCACCATATATTCCTCCACCTTCTTTGCCGCCTTCCGCCTTTCAGACGTCAACACGGCGGCGGCCTTTATGACCTTGTCTTTTGTCACCTCACATCGACGGTGCAAGTCTTTGATATTTTCATCACTGTTGTCGATAGCAGACAAGCGCGCCTCAAGTTCAGACTGAATGGCAATCAACTCATCAACACTGCCTACATGATGTTTCTGCTGAAGCGAATACAAAGTGTTCAGACGTTCATTGACATAATCGATACGCTCAGGATTATATTCTACAGCCTCGGACAAGCAGTCAATCTCATCCGCAATATCCTTCACCTCTATATAACAAGAGTCAAGCCTGTCAGCCAGCTCGTCTGCGGAAGCAAAGACACCGGCAATGGAACGCAAGAAAGAAATTCCCTGTTTCAACTGCCGGACGGCATCGTCGCCACTCTCGGACACAATACATCCATGAGCACGGAACAAGGCCTGCTTGATATCTTCGGCATGGCTCAACATTTCGGCCTCCTCTTCCAGTTCTTTCTGTTCACCCTCTTTCAATTGGGCGTCAGCAAGCTGGTTTGCCTGAAAACGAAGATAGTCTTCGTCTTCACGACTCTTCTCTGCATCGGAAACAGCCTTACACAAAGTCTTGTACGCTTCGCGATAATCGGAGAAGCAAGACTGATAGCGCAACAGATTCTCTTTATTGTCCGCCAATATGTCAAGCACGTTAAGCTGGAAATCCTCCTTGTTAAGCAACAGATTCTGATGTTGCGAATGCACATCAATAAGTTGTTCACCAATCTCCTTCAGCAGAACCAGCTGTACGGGAGTATCATTGATAAAGGCCCTACTTTTTCCGGCAGCAGTCAGTTCCCGGCGGACAATACATTCCTCCCCATCAAAATCAAGGTCGTGCCGCTCAAAAAAAGAACCGAACCCATAGGCAGACAAATCGAAAGCGGCCTCAACAACACATCTCTTTGCTCCATGCTTTATAGCCTTGGTATCGGCTCTCTGGCCAAGAAGCAGTCCGATAGCACCAAGTATGATAGACTTCCCCGCCCCAGTCTCTCCCGTAATGACAGAGAAACCCGGATGCAACCTAATATTCAGTTTCTCTATAAGGGCATAGTTCTCAATGTAAAGCGACTTTATCATTACTATTTCTTTATTTTAGACCATTCCTGATTCTGTGACGCATTGAGGTCGGACAATATATTATAGACATCTCCCTTCTCTTTTGCCGTTCCATGACCATTATATATACTCACAATCTCATCACGCTTGAAATCGGTGAAAATCTGAGGCAACATACTCAAGGGCTTGTTGCTGTGCGCTTCCTTGAGCATAGTTATGGCTTCTGTCACAGCGGTACGCCCACGATCTACGTTGTTCGCCATCTCATCAAGCCCCTCACGATAATACTTATATTGCAACCTACGATAAGGTTCCATCGACGTTTCCATATAGTCGTTGATTATCGCATGACGGTTCTTGCTGTCGTTGAAGGCCTTCCATCCGACTTCCGTCATTGTCTGCGCATTGTTCACAATGTTTTCCACCTGATGAAGCACATCAGTTCCCCCAAGGGGGGACATGGTGTCGAGATCAAGCCCAATGAAAAGATAGGCATAATAGGCGAGCATGGCCGTCAGATTGTTGTCCATAGAGTTCTCATTGAACTCCAGTTGGTCAAACTCTTTGTAGGTAAAATTAAAAGCCGGATCCTTCATGGAAAACACAGTCGTATTGTATGTGGAATTGAAAACCGGACGCGAAGTCTGGAACAAAAGTTCACCGGTGAAAGCCCCTTCCGCCTCCTTGTACTGCTTTATTGTGATGTTAAGCGTACAGTCAATCCTTTCATCCTTTCCAAACTGAAGTTCTGTCCACGAACGGTTGTTCATGAACTCACTGATAGCATTCTGCAATGTTTCAAACACACTGGTATTCGTTCCCTGAACTTGGGAATGGTTGACCACAACCTTACAGTTCAGCTCCTGGGCACAGACCATCCGGAAGCGGCAAACGGACACAAGGAATAAGAATAAAAAGATTCGTTTCATATAATTTGTTTATAAAGGAACAAACAGATTAGGACAACCGGAGATACTCGTATCTCATCAAACAGTATCTGCCGAACATATCTTGAACATGATTAGAACAAACAGAAAAAACCTCTCACTCCGGAAAAAGCGGAACGCAGAAAAGACACCGGCACTTTACAACCGATTCTCCAACTCATCAACAATATCGGCAGCCACCTCTCGCTTTGATTTCAGCGGAAATGTCTTCTCCATAAAGTCGGTATCGCCTTCACCGCCACCGCTCCTGCCTATGATAGTTATTTTATTCGTATCACATCTAAAGCCGGCTCCTTCATCATTCAAGGAATTCAATACAATAAAATCAAAGTTCTTTTTTCTCAACTTACCTCTGGCATTGTCTTTCTCATCATGAGTTTCCAACGCAAAACCGACCAACCTTTGGGCAGAAGTCTTCATGTTCCCGAGAACGGCGGCAATGTCTTTCGTAGGCTTCAACCTTATCAGCATGTCATCCCCTTTGCGCTTGATTTTCTTATCAGCACAAATCTCAGGAGTAAAATCTGCCACAGCCGCACAAAGGATTCCGGCATCCATATCTGGATACAGGGAAGTTGCCGCTTCATACATCTCGGAAGCGGACTCTACATCTGTACGTACAATATTCGGATAACAGATGTCCATGTCGGCAGAAACAGGGCCACAAACCAACTCGACATGTGCACCCCGTTCTGCGCACTCATGCGCCAAAGCAAATCCCATCTTCCCGGAAGAATAATTGCCAATGAACCTCACCGGGTCTATCTTCTCATACGTAGGACCGGCAGTTATAAGAATCTTCTTTGAACGGAGTGACGACTTCCCGGCTATATTCCCGGAAAAGAAATCGCTCAACTGACGCACAATTTCTTCAGGTTCTTCCATACGTCCCTTGCCGACAAGATGGCTGGCAAGGAAACCCGTTCCCGGTTCTATGATGTGATTGCCAAATGAGCGCAAAGTATTGATATTGCGCTGAGTTGCAGGGTGGGCATACATGTCAAGGTCCATAGCCGGAGCCACGAACACCGGAGCCTTCATTGACAGATAGGTTGTGATAAGCATGTTGTCGGCTATGCCATTGGCCATCTTGCCTATGGTCGCCGCCGTAGCCGGTGCTATCAACATAGCATCGGCCCAAAGCCCAAGGTCTACATGACTGTTCCATGTACCGTCGCGTTGTGAAAAAAACTCACTGATTACAGGTTTGCTTGTCAGGGCTGACAATGTGATTGGAGTGATGAACTCTTTTCCGGAGGGAGTAATGACGACCTGCACTTCAGCTCCTTGTTTGACCAACAAACGAATGATCAAACAAGCCTTATATGCAGCAATGCTGCCGGTTATTCCCAATACTATTTTTTTACCTTTGAGCATAATTGAACAAACGAATTAAGAATATAGAGCCTGCAAGACAGAAGACGAACGAGACGCGCCTTGTGCAGAAGACGAAACAAAAAAATACAGGAATTATCAACAGTTCCGTCCACACAGGAGCAATCTCGCCGGGCTGAATCTTACTTCCGGTTCTTCTCTTGAAGACGTATTTTTGTGAGCACCTGCTTGGTATTGAGTGGAAAATCCCCTTGCATCATCCAGCTGTAATAGCCGGGATCACGGCGCAACACCTCACAAACACTTCTTCCTTTATATTTTCCGAAATTAAAGATCTCTTCACCTTTCTCATCCAGAACAATACGCCCTGCAAAATCGACATTTTTGTTCATTGAAGAAAACTCGGAAAGAAAAGCCACATCGTTCTTGAGGGCATCAGGATAGCGATCGAGCTGCGCCTCCAAAACTTCGAGTGTGGCACGAGTATCAGCAATGGCAGAATGGGCATTTTCCAATGCCTTCCCACAATAGAATTTATAGGCTGCCACAAGGGTACGCTGCTCAAGTTTATGGAAGATATTCTGCACATCGACAAACTTACGCTTGGACAAATCGATATCTACACCAACCCGCAGAAATTCCTCGGCAAGCAGAGGAATATCAAATTTATTGGAATTGAATCCTGCCAAATCACATCCCGTGAATGTTTTTTCCAACTCAGGAGCAATCTCCTTGAATGTAGGACAATCTTTCACATCGTCATCCGTTATGCCATGAATGGCGGTCGATGATTCAGGAATATGCACTGTATTACCCTGCATGTCGACAGGACGCAGGCGCATTGTCTTCGACTCTTCATTTCCATTAGGCATAATTTTAATGTAGCAAAGCTCTACAATCTTATCTGTAGTAATATTTATGCCTGTAGTTTCAAGGTCGAAGAAGATTATGGGGTTATTCAGTTTCAGTTTCATTGATTCATAAGATTTGACATTACACTATAAAGTCGCAAAAACTGCAAAGCCATGAGATTCAAGCAAAATGTGGAGTCTTTTTATGTACCCTATTTCCATCCCATAACCCTGCAGCATCAGATTAAGGCCTTCAATATCAATCGTTGAGCATCATTGGCATCAACAACATAAGCAAATCTTCATTTTCCTCCTGCTCGGCAGGAACAATTACACCTGCACGACTCGGATCGGCAAGTTCCAGAACCACATCCTGTCCAAGAATACTGTTGAGGATATCAAGCAAGAATGTACCCTTGAATCCTATACTCATAGGAGTGCCATCATATTCGCAAATGATATGCTCCTCCGCTGATGTGGAGAAATCTATATCCTGAGCAGATATCGTCAGCGTATTGCTCTCAAGACGCAACTTGATAAGCGCATTGCTTACACTGGCAAAAACAGAGACTCGCCGCAAAGCACTGATAAGCGACAGGCGGTCTATCGTCACGCGGAATGGATTATCTGCCGGGATAACGGAATTATAGTTCGGGTAACGGCCCTCTATTAGACGGCAACTGAGCTTGTAGCCGGACATCACGACTTCGGCATTGCGGTCGTCGAAAAGAATCTTCACATCACCCTCTTCCTTCGGCAAGATGTTCTTTAACATCAGAGCCGGCTTTTTCGGAAGAATAAACGCGGCATTCTCCTCGCCTCGCACAACGTAATTGCGGTTGCGCACCAGCTTGTGTCCATCGCTGGCAACAAAGGTCAGACTTTCTGTGGTTATATCAAAGTATATACCATTCATTACCGGACGCAATTCATCCTCGGCAGTAGCAAACAACGTGCGTGAAATTCCATTGAGCAACGTATCTACAGCAATTGTCATACTACGAGAGTTGTCACCCATAGGCACCGGCTTAGGATATTCCATACCGTTCTGACCTACCAGATTGTAAACTCCGTTCTGGTATACAATCTCTATCTCATTGCTGGAAGTATTGACATCAAACAATATTGGCTGCTCGGATATTTCTTTAAGTGCATCAATAAGCGTCTTTGCATTTATTGCAAACACACCGTTTTCATCGGCATTGCTTGTCTCCACACTTGTAACAAGCGTGGTGTCACTGTCAGAAGCTGTAAGCCTTAATACGTTATTTTCCAGTTCAAACAGTATGCAGTCGAGAATAGCTATGGAATTTTTGGAACTGAGAACCCTGCTTATCATCTGCAGACGACTACAGAGCGTAGTACTTGATACATTAAATTTCATTGCGCATTATATTTTTATAGCTCACAAAGTTAGGTATTGTTTTGAAATATTGATAAAAAAACAAGATAAAATTAGTTTTCTACGTCTTAAAGTTGTACTTTCGCAGTCAAAATTCAGATTAGATTTATGGAATTAGCAGGAAAAATCATTGCCGTACTCGAAGCAAGAGGCGGTATATCAAAGAGCACAGGCAATCCGTGGAAGATGCAGGACTATGTCATTGAGACACATGAACAATTTCCACGTCGCATGTGCTTCAATGTTTTTGGAGAAGACAAAATCAGTCAGATGAACATTCAAGTGGGCGACGAAGTAAATGTATTCTTCGACATAAACGCACGTGAATATCAAGGACGCTGGTACAACGACATACGTGCATGGAAGGTTGACCACATACAGCCGGGAGCACCAGCAGTTCCGAATCAGCCACCATTTGCAGGAGGCTATCAGCAAGCACCCGCAACCGGTTATCAGCAGCCGGCACAAAGCGGTATGGCATCGGCAACAACCGTAGACTTTTCTTCAAGTGACTCGGCAGACGATCTGCCATTCTGAAAAGCAACATCAAAAAACAGAGGGTATGACTATGAGTTCAATCTCGGTCATACCCTCTGTTTTTTACGCAAGTTCGGTTTAAATTGCATTACACTGCATAATTCCAATGGTTGTATTCACAGACTTTCCGGCTTGTGCGTTTGTGATTTTGCGGTTGTATTTACAGACTCCTCCGTCGCTTCGCGCCACCTCCCCTAACTTAGGGGAGGAACTTAGTTACATTGCTGGTGTAAATGCTATTAGATTAACAATCAACACGTTAATTTATCATTGATATTTTCATGAGCAGAGTAACCAGGTTCCTCCCCTAAGTTAGGGGAGGTGGCGCGAAGCGACGGAGGAGTCTGTAAAAACAAATATGTCATAAAATACGCGTTTTTTTGACAATCTGAAATGTTAAAATTCAAGCCCCCGAGAATCGCATAAAATCGGCCGAACCTTGCCGAAGTTTCATTTGCGCGATTCTAAGGCCGTTTTCAGACTCTGAACATCAAATGTAAAAATAACACAAATTACATTCCGAAAAGATACATTTATTCACACTCATGTGTGCTTTGTCTGAAAAAGAATACGCTGAAAATAAATTTTGTTCACCTTGAAAATAGTTTTAAAGTGCCTTGTAAAAAATTTTTCAAGGTGAACGAAATTTATTTTCAAGGTGAACGAGTTTGAGCAAGTCCATTTTTCGGGCTGAAATTCGATGTTGCACAAATTGATTTCTTAAAAAATCAAAATCGGATTTTTCAATGCCACGAAAAACAAAGATGGATTCCGGCGGCGAAAAACAAGAATCTTGGGCAAGAAATTTTGTAACTCACTGATTATCAGTATTTCCTATTTTTGACACGACCCATACCTTTTGCACTTAAAACTGCACCGTTTTATTAAAATGGCATTTTATTGATTATCAACCGATTATCCATAAAATATCAAAAATTCGACAGCCAACCGGATGTAAACGAATCTTAATTATGTTAATAAGATTCCGTCCGCTACGGACGGACTTAGTGTCAAAAAGAAAGAAGAAATGTCCATTAGAAAGACATCTGCAAGTTGAATCAAAGCAATGAAGTCCGGTCAAAACACAAAGAGGTCCCTGAGACTTGAAGTGCACTTTAGAAACATTCTCTCCTACTTCCGTGGATACACTTCAACTTTCAGGGACCTCTTGGTATGTTAAAAAAACAGGAACTATAATCCTTCCACTCACATCATGTTCATTGCAATTTTACAGAGACTTTTTTCCCTGTGACAAAAGTCAAGACAGCGACTCCATCTGCATCAATCGTAATATCCTGATATTTAGGCTCTATCAACATCTTTCCATCTACAGCAATAACTCCCCACTGGCTATAGTTCATCTCTACAACACAATACTCGCCCACAGGCGGTCTGACATTCCGGTAAATAGGAGGAACAGTTATACGCTCTCCCACCTTAAGCCCCCATTTCATCCCGACCTGAAACGGCACAGCATATCTGAACTGTTTTTGCAGATGCAGCCTGTTCTCCTCAACGACAACCCTTTGCCCAGCCTTTTTCTCTCTTGCACATGCTTTCAAGCGTTCTATCTCGGCCTTGCACTTCTTCTCTTCTGAAGGAGATTCTGTACAACCGATATATCTCTTCTGCTTACCTTTCTCCACATGAAAGAAGCGACGGTCTTCTCCCATCACCACAATACTATCATCGGACAGCCAGGAGTGCATCCGGTAAAAGCTATCATGGTCGCCCTCAAGCAAGCATACAGCCCCACAACAGTCGGCATTCCATGCTACATCATACTTGTCAGATAGAAAAGGCATATCATCATCGAAGATGACAAGAAAAAAGCCTTGATCGGAAATACAACGGCCATCGACGCGTCTGCCACAGGCATACACCGTCTTTGTACGGCTATAATACACACGACCCACCTTCAGAAGTTCAACATTTCCAATCTTCTTGACTTCGGGTCTCTTTTCGTATATTCTGAAATTATATAAATCGACATAACAGTCCTTGCCGCTCAACAATGTGACAACAGCCATATAATTCCTGCCGAATTTCATGGACTGATATTTATCCTGCTTCCAGGCAACTTCGCCGGAAGAACTGATTATACCACATCTTTTGTCCCGAAACCGTACTGCGACCATACCATACCGTATATCAAAAACAGTTGTCAGCTCAGCATCTGTAATACGTCGTTGTCCAAGGCGAAGTCCCCATAGTCCGCTGTTGGCATCTTGCCAGATTTTCAAATCAGGCATCTTCCGAACCGGCAAAGAAGAAGAATCACTCTTCTGTTTTTCAATAAAATCCAACAGTTTATCATGCGACACGACCAGTTCCATTCCGTTATCTTGCCGCCAATCTTCCTGCGGCAGCTTGGAAAGGCACGCAGTATTACCCGCCCGAAGAGCATTGCTCCCTTTACCGGCAACGACACCGCTGAACATTGCGTCCCAATCCCAAGAAACGGTCGGCAGTCCGAACACACGATATAGGCCGACATTATCTATCAGCACACAGGCTTCCTTTCCTTCCGCCTGTCTCAATCCTCGTCCTACCTGCTGCAAATATTTCGACAACGAAAGAGTGGGACGTGCCATCTGTATAAACTCAACATCCGGACAGTCGAACCCTTCGCTGAACACGTCTACATTGACCAGCACATCCACCTTACCCTCTTTGAACTCTTCTACCAGAAGTTTCCGCTCCGCAGCAGGTGTCTTGCTGTCTATCGCCACAGCATCCACCCCTCGCAGACTGTAATATTCAGCAATCCGTCTGGCATGCTCGATACAGATGGCATACACAATGCCCTTCTTTCCTCGGGCAAACTTGTCCATGCTCAAGAACAGGCGCTCAATGCTCGGCAATCTGTTCAGCACACCATTCATTTCCTTCACCTGATAGTCACCATCAGCACCGCGCTTGGACAGCTTCTCTATCAGTCTCTGCTCCTCGCTATTGGCACATATTGACACATAGTCAAAAACGGACAAATATCCACGGCTGATAAATTCAGGGATACTCCACGATGTAATCAATGTGTCAAATAAATCGGCAAATCCCCTCTTGTTCAGTCGACAAGGTGTAGCGGTCATGCCCAACTTGTATGCTTCCGGATACCGTCTCCACAGTGCTTGGTAGCTTTCTGCCAAGACATGATGTGCTTCGTCTATGACAATTAGTCCGGGAGTTCCATCGGCATCATCCAGATGTCGTATCAACCATTGTATGGACATGGCTCTGACGTTTCCATCTTCTGTCCTTATTCCATATCTTTCAACAGTCTCCTCTATCTGTGCTACAAGTTCTCTCCGATGGGCGATGATCCACACACAACCGGAATTTCCTTTTTGCAGATAATCCAAAACTACAGCCGCCAGAACGTGTGTCTTCCCGGTGCCGGTAGGCATCTGGACCATCACGTTCTTGTGTTTCTCCCATTCTGCCTGAATGCGGATCTTTATGTCCAGCTGATAGTCGCGGAGGGTAGTTACATTATATTTCATTATAGGAGTTCCCCAAAACAATGCATTGTAATTATGAGGAATATTTTAATGGGACACGGCTGTAGGGAACAGTTCCAAACGTATCTCTTCGATAACTGTTCCGAAATGTTCACAAGCTTCAACATTACAAAATCCCGGATTTGAAGAGCTTTAACGAACATATATCTATAAAAATTCCGGATACATCAATTTACATGGTATATTCATGTAAATAAATGTAATTCAAAAGAAGCAATTAAAGTCCGCGTTGCTTGAAATAGCGGTCATAGCCTTCCAATAAAGCTTTCGATGTATGTTCCCATGACAGTTCGTTTATTACGCGATTACGACCGTATTCACCCATTTTCTTTCGTTTTTTAGGATTATCCAGCAACTCTACAATCTTATCTCCCATATCCTTTGCATTATTACGTTCAGCATACAACGATGCTTCTTGAGCTGAATACCGTCCTTCTGTAAGATCAAACTGAACAAGCGGTTTACCAAGAGCCATATACTCAAGTACCTTATTCATTGTACTCTTGTCATTCATGGCATTATACTCATCGCAATTTACACATACATCTGCTGTATTAAGGTAATCAAGTAATGTTTGATCAGGAGCACGACCAGTAAAATCTATTATATCATCCAATCCCATTTTCTTACATAAACTCTTCATACGCTCCAAATCTGGACCACCGCCAACAATTCCCCAGAAAATATCATCTCGACCAAGTTTTTCACGAATATATTTGGCAGCTTCTAACAAATACTCAATACCTTCTTGTTGTCCTATTACTCCTAAATAGCCTACCATATATTTCTTACCACGTTTAATCTCCGGTTTTGCAGGCTGTATTTTCAACCGTTCCAATTTAGGCCCTGAACGTAATACAAAGACATCCTCCGGATTCATTCCACCACGTTCTATGGCAATTTTCTCATAAGAATGATTAGTAACAAAAGCAAATTTACAATGCTTATAAGTCTGACGTTCAAGCCAAAGTTGACTCTTGTAAAACAATCCGGATGTTTTACCAAATTTTGCCTCATACAATTCTGGACAGATATCATGATGGTCAAAAATATAATCAACACCCTTATTCTTAAACATACGTGCAATCATCCAAATATCATCTGGAGGATTACAACCATGAATACAATGGAATCCATGTTCTTTCCAGACTTTCTTTGCCAAACGGTATTCATGATAAAGCGCAGCTCCATATTCACGAACATAACCTATAGCTCCATTTCCGTCCTTTGGTAACTTATGGCGATAAATATGTACTCCTTGTAAAAATTCATACTCTTTGTCATATCCTTTTCCTACTGGACAAATCACAGATACCGTATAACCATTAGCAGCTAAAGTTGTTGCTTCCTGCCACACACGTGTATCAAATGGAACTGGCAGATTCTCTACGATGATAAGAACTTTTCTATCCATATTCTATTTCTCTAATTTGATTTCTATTTGAGTCAATAAACTTGTTTTATGAGCATATATACGTACTGCTTTCGTTGGCTTTTTCATACCATATTCTATACTAATTTCAACATCCTCTATGCTTATGTAATCATGATTTTTAAATATCATTTTGATTTTTCCTGTTGGAATAGTCAATAATATATTATCATTTTCCACAAATTCAACCTTTACATTCTCGCCTAACATAAAAGTAACAACATACGGAACAGATATGGTAAGTGTATCCTCTATAATAAGAACTTTATTGACTTTATTCCAATTGAAACACCTCTGATGTATATTAGGCCTATAACCATCATGACATGCCACCAATACATCTACATTATCGTTCAACTTATAATCGACCAACTTACATTCTGCACGATTTCCCCATAAGAAAGCCCCAAGCATCTGTGATTGGTTCTTGTATTGTCCATCCGGAGCAATCATACAAAGTGTATTATGATTGACTGTTGCTCTGAACTTATCTCGTTCTTCAATCCAACAATGATAGACAAAGGTTCCAGGGTCTGTAAATACAGGAGAACCATCTACCATCATTTGAAAACTCAAAGCATCAGCATGTCCATGCGCAGCAATAGGCCCAAAGCCCAACTCTGCATGATCTATACCTATCATAACACGGTTTTCTTTATCTCTAAGAAAAGAGTTACCTCCTTCAGCAAAAACTCTACTTTTTGCTGCATCATAAATCGGCTTCTGCTTAATGCTCTCTATTTCCTCCTCAGAAAACAGCCAATAAGTATTTTCACAAACATACTCAAAATCCGAATAGCGAGCACCTGTCACTAAAGAAGCCAATTGCAAAACCCATTGCCACTGATGCCATTCAGCTCCTTGCAAGTCAAGAATCTTACCCTCATCATCATCTCCAAACTCCATCACAGCCTTCTCCTTCCATACTGAATGAGCGACAAATTCAGATTCTTTGCAAAGCATGTCATTCCATTGTGTCTCGCCACTTACACGAGCCATCAACAAATAAGCCTCCATGCCGAAAGTCTGATAATGTAATGACAATTCCTTATTTACTCCATCTGTATAATTCTGTTTTGGCAATTCTTCAGTAAGAATATTCAAAGCGAGTGCCTGCCAAGATGCATTATTAAAAACATAACCGGCTATTCCGATAGCCGCAGCCTCAACAAGAAGATGATTATTCGCAGACGAATAACGAGAATAATGCATTGTTAGATAATCTGTAATGTTTATGATGCCATTCTTCAACAATCGGATTAACAGTACATGCCTCTCATCTTGACAGATATGTGCATCAACTTTCTCCAAAAAAGCAGTTGCATAAATCCAATTGATTGACCGTATGGCAAATTCCATTGCAGAAGTCCAACTTATACCATGTAAAAAAGGATTCGTCTCACACCAAGTAATGACCTTATTATATAATTCATTAAAAAATTTTTCATCTCTTGTCACATAATATGCCTTCGCCAACAAAACCCAATCAAAATGTCGGTTCTTTTCCCAATTGGTACGTGCATCTCCCAAATGGTCTTTTTGTTTATAATCAAGATTATAACTAAATACATCAGGCCACATTTCATTATCAGGACCCTTCAATAAGTGAATATCGGTATTCTTATTCCAATGTTTATTGGCAAAATTGAGCTTTAAAACATCTGCTTTAAAAATCAACCCCTCATATTTAGGGTTAAATACGGACTCACACACATTTACTGTATTTCCACCAAAGCACTTTTTCTCGGAATTCTGTATTCTTTTCTGAGAAATACGCCAACAAACTTCAGGTATATTCATGGCTTTTAGCCGATTCAAACACCATTGTAGCTTACCCATATTTTATATAATAAGACTTTTGGAATAATAATCAAACAGACAAAATAAACACTTCCATGAAACTATTTTCAACAAGTTCATGTATATTCTATTATATTTGAGCTTTCTTATACAACAGTTGTATAAAAGCCCAGAACAATTATATAAATTTTGAAAGGACCGGATGGCAGTATCGAACTGCAATCCCATAAGAATAACAGAAAACATTGTTCTTATGAATCTACCTGTACAACCGGTCTACCGTATAGATTTTATCAAAATTCCGTCTGCTTGAAATTCTTCTCCATTTCTTGTGCCTGACCTTCACGATTCATATTAATGTCACCCCAAGAGATTCCTTCATACTTGCCGTTGTAATCTACATCTTTCCACTGACGTACAAGGTCAATAACAGTCTTTCCCGGATATTTTGTGAGCACATCTACAAAATCTTTCTCTTTGTTTGTTACAACAAGTACTTCACTATTCTTACAAACCTCATCAAGGTCGGCAGTAACAAAATGCTGCAAGTGAGGAATCTTGGTCATGATGAAATCCTTATTTGTACCAGTCAGTTCACTTATTTTCACGTTGCGGTCGTAGATACGAATCTCAAATCCCTTGCCAAGAAGACTTTCCACAACATCCACGATAGGTGAGCAACGAAGGTCATCGGTGCCAGCCTTAAAACTTAGACCCAATATACCTATTCTGCGCTGTCCCTGATTCATAATCTGTTGAACGGCACGTTTCTTCTGATTTTCGTTGCTTTGGAATATGCTTTCTATCACAGGCACCTCCACATAATTATCATGAGCCAATGTTTTCAACGCTTTCATATCTTTTGGCAGACAAGAACCACCGTATGCGAACCCCGGCTTAAAGTAATAAGGAGAAATATTCAGTTGCTTATCCTTGCAGAAAATCTCCATCACCTTATGGCTGTCCACGTTCACACTCTTGCAGATGTTGCCCACCTCGTTGCCGAATACGATTTTCAGCGCATGATAGGTATTGTTCACATACTTCATCATCTCTGCCACCTTGATGTCCGTGCAGATAAACTCAGCGTCAATATCCTTATACATCTCACGGAATACCTTCTCGGCATATTCGGAATCTGTACCAATCAAAGTCAAAGGAGGATTGAAATAGTCCTCAACAGATGTTCCCTCACGCAGGAACTCAGGATTGCTCACGATGGTAAAATCCACACCGCGAGTCAGGCCGCTCTCCTCAGCAATAATCTCCCCCACTCTCTGGTTTGTACCGGGAAGTACTGTTGAGCGGATGGCAACGAGGTGCATATAATCCAACTTTCCCTCTTCTTTCTTTGTTTTAAGCGCGCGCCCGATACGACCGGCAACCGTATAGATGTAGTTCAGGTTCAAATGCCCTTCAGGTGAAGAGGGAGTACCCACTACAATAAAACTAACCTCCGTCTCGGCGATAGCCTCTGCGGCTACAGTCGTTGCAGACATCAAACCTTTATCATGAGCTTCCTGACACAGTTCCGCAATGCCCTCCTCTATAATAGTTGGTTTACCCGCGTTCATCAGCTCAACTTTATTTTGGTTGACATCAACACCTATTACTTTGTGACCTAATTTTGCTAAACATGCTGCGCCTACGCATCCTACATAGCCCAGCCCGAAAATACTGATATTCATCTTATATGAGTAAAACTTTAAATTTATTTTTCTCTAATTACATAGCTAAACTTTCCACGAGAAGAATAAATAATTTGCTCTTCTCCAACCTTATTAATACGGATGTCAAGATTACCTTTTCCGCATTTTTCATCCAATAAGTCTAAAAGATGTTGATAGTCCGATTCGATTATATCATCAGCATAAGGCACTATATTCAAATCTATAGTACCGTCCTTATGCTGTACAAATTGAGCATATTTAATAGAGTCTCCTTCTTTTAAGATAAAAGTCAACGCTGCATCATTATACGCTGTTCCATCCTTTCCATAAAGAAAGGAAACGGTTCTTCCTTCAATACTTTCAACAAAAGCATTTGTAGTCTTTTGTACATCAAAGATATAGTCATCTTTCAACTTTACGACATCATTTCCATGGTATCTTATCAATGGAAAACAATCATTAATAAGTCCTGTAGTAATCTCACCGTCAGGCACATATTCATTGATACTATATCCGGGTTGTTCAAAATATCCATTATGCTCAAAATCCTCCATCAACTGTATCGTACGTTCTGTCGTTCCATAATGGTCAAACACCTCTGTATGAAAGATTTTCTCTATTTTCATACGTTGATAATCAAGCACACTTTCTGACGAAGTAAAGCATACGGGAATATTCAACGTGTGTCCACATTTTTCTAAATTACAAGCTAATGTATATAATGCACCGGGATAACCTTCAATAGCTTTTGGTTTTCTATGTAATAACTCACGATAATATTCTTCGGTTGTATCAGGATTTAAGTTATACGACGATAGGAAAAGCGTTTTAGACACATGCACCCACATTGTGGTTTCATGCTTACTCAAATTTCCACGCAACGAAGCCAAAACATTCTTACCATATTCAAAACCACAATGCCGCCTATACGTTGTTATATATGCTTGTTCCCAATATATTGCCTCCCAGCTTTCCCATACATTGAGCGGACTGCCTGTTGTACCACTTGTATGATTGTTAATAAGTCGCTTACCGGGAATGCACATCTCTTTTCCGTGTTTCTTAACCATGTCTTTAGTCAATACCGGTAACTTTTTCAAGTCATCTATACCTCGTATATCCTCCAACTTTATTCCTGCTTCAGAGTAGAAGCGATGATAAAAAGGTGACTCCGTATAAGCTCTACGAAATATGTATAAAAAACGCGCTTCGTTCCTTTGCCTTAATTCTTCCGAAGACATAGCATACATACGTTCCACTTCATCGGTATATTTTCTTATGACAAATGGAGAGCGCAATATGTATTTTGCGATTTCCTTGAAATATTTTTTCAGTATCATATTTATAAACTGTTATAAAGTGATTCAAGTTGAGACATTACTTGTTTTGGCAAATGTTGTTTTACAAATACCGCACTTCGTTCCCCCATAGAACTACATAGTAAAGGATTCTGTAGGAATTGTTTTATTGCCATATATAATGCTTGTCGATCTCCCGGATTAAAAATAAATCCATTCTCACCGTTTACCAAAATCTCCGGAATTCCTCCAACTGTTGTAGAAATAATTGGCAAATGATAACTCATTGCCTCTAGTACAGAAATTGGCAGACCTTCATTATAACTTGGAAGCACATACACATCCGCTTGATTAAGGGCTTCTATCTTTTTTTCACCATTGACCCAGCCTAAATATTCGGTCATATCCTCCAATTTATTATCATGAATATATTGGTTTACCTTTTCTATTTCTCCATCTCCCCCGAATCGAAGTTTTATATTATGGCAACCATCTTTTTTCAGTTCAGCAAGCACATTCAAGAGATCATATATACCTTTACGCTCACCAAGGCGCCCCAAAAAAAGAAGATTCAATTGTTTTGCATCTGAATGTGCCTTGTGTTCTATACACGGCTCTGGGATAACATTTTTTATCACAACAACATTTTTACAGCCTAAATCCGTTTGAAACCAATTGCGCCAACTTTCACTCAATGCGATTACACAATCACATCTACCCAATGTTTCACAGACCTCTTGAATATGCCCCGATGCAAATCTTTTAAATTCCGCTCCATGACAATGGAATATTACTTTACGTCCAAATCTCTTTGCTATTTTTATAAAAATACGTTTCCGCCAAAAACTTGCATCACTTGCCCCATGTACATGGACAATTCTTATTTCAGGATGAAAAATCATCCACCATAAAAATTGTACGATTCCCTTTATTGCAACAAAGAATTTTCTAAATTTACCATCAGCAACGACTGTTGCTATATGATTAAACGGCTTATAAAATGTAGAATATGTTTTTTCTACAGCTGCTACTCCACCACGTACAGGTTCGTACGCAATACCAATTGTCAGAACGTGTTCTGCATTCATAAATTTATGCGATTACTAAACACTATATTTATAATCTATTTATTTTTATAATTTTAGCTGGAACACCTACAGCCACAGCATTATCAGGAACATTATGTGTTACCACAGAGCCTGCACCAATTATTGCATTGTCACCAATTTCTACATTCTCAACTAAACAGACAGAAGGTCCTATATAAACACCATTCCCAATTATTGCAGCCTTTCCTTTATTAGAGCCAATAGTTAAAAACTGACTTAAAGATACATTATCATCAATATATGCACTTTGATTAATAACAATACCAATACCATGCCCTATATACAATCCACGACCAATGTGAGTACGAGTGGATATTTGGATTCCATATTTTGACGATAAATGATGATAAACCAACCAAAAAAATGGCCTTAAATAACTTTTTACGGAAGCAAGACGTAACCAAAATGTGTAAACGAATCCTCTTTCATGAATATATATATTTATAGCACACAAATACCTATTTTTAGTGTGTGCCTTTTTGTTGGGGGGGGGAATTAAGTCTTTATATCTCTGATAATCCGATTTTATTAAATTCCATGCGTCTTTATATGTCATACTATCTTTTCCCATTTATTGGTTTCTCTATTAAATTTCTTAATAACTTTTGCTGGAATCCCAGCAACAACACAATCATCTGGAATATCCTTTGTCACCACACAATTAGCACCAAGTTTCACATTGTTGCCGATTCTTACGGGTTTTATAATTTTCACTCCGGGACCAAAATACACATTATCACCAATGACGGAACCACCAAAACCAATGTTGACACATACATTCATCGTACAATTTGCACCTATACATACAGCCTTATTAATAACAACAGTTCCGTAATGTCCCAAATACAATCCCGGACCAAAATTATTGGCATAAATCGTATATCCTAATTTGTAACTCAATTTCTTATGGATATAGTAATGCCATAATTCCATAAATCGAATCCAAAGACTCTTCTTTTCTTGATTATGGTAATACTCATACCACCTTAGATTTCTTGTGAAGCGAAGCCTTGGATTAAAACGTATTAACAGCCAATGTCTTACCCCCCCCGAATAACCATTCCGTATCATATCCTGACGGATATAATCATAAAGATCTTGCTTTGTCTTTATCATCTGTGTTGTCCTAAAATATGTTTGTAAACCTCATAATATTTATTCGCACAGACATCCATCGAATAGTTTTCATTATACTCACGAATAATATCCTGTCGATTTATTTTATCCAAATTCTCCAATGCCTCTTTTACCGTCTGATAAAAGGCATCATCCGAAAAATCCTTTGAAATAAAGCCGTTTTTTCTGTTACAAACAACATCCACCACACCTCCAGCCGGAGTACTAACAGGGATGCACCCCACAGACATGGCTTCAAGCAATGTCAGAGGAAGCCCCTCAAACACCGATGACAAGATGAAAAAGTCCGCTTGTGCCATATAGTCTCCAACTTGCTTGCTCTCACCTATAATATTAATATAAGGTAAAGCATCATATTGCATGTATTCCGAACTTTCAAATCCTGCACCAAGCACCATCAATTTGAAATTGTATCCATCATCATACAGCCTTTTCATTGTACGAAACAAAAGTCCTTGATTCTTTTGAGAAGCACAACGGGCAACGTGAACAAATGTAGGAACAGCACTATCTTTTTTGATACCTTTAGAAACAGGCACAGGTTCTCGCCCGTTTGTAACATTTACCACACTGCCTTTTCCATACAACCCTATATATGATTTATAACAAGTTGGGGATATGGTAACAGGTTGTATCAGACTTCTGTAAAAGAATTTGTTCAGCACTTTGTGCCAATTCCCCTTCAAACATTTTTGAGCAAGATTATGTAATGTATGTACATATTTTGTTTCCCTTGCAAATAATGCAGGCAAGAATAACAGTAAGGAACTACAATGTGCATGTACAATGTCCGGTTTATTCTTCTGAATATATCTCAAAACTTTCCAGAAAGACTTCATTTGTTGTCCGCTGTCGCATCCAAGACTTACCAATTTTACATTCTTAGATACAGAATCCTTATAGTGCATGAATTTTGAGACCTTATCAGTATTGGTCACCAACAAAACAACCTCATTATCAGGATTTTCTGCTAACTTGTTGCTTAAATCCACGACAAATCGCTCACCGCCTCCAGAAGCAAGAGAGTATGAAAGTTCTACGATTCGCATTCTTTCCGGTTAAAATGTGTTTATAATTTATATTTGATAATCTTTGCGGGAACTCCGCCAACAATAGCATTGTCTGGAACATCTTTTACAACAACAGCATTAGGAGCTATTGTAACATTGTTTCCAATGCGACAATCTCCTAACACCTTTGCTCCTAAGCCAATAAAAACATTATCACCAATTACGGGAACTTTACCGTCATCGGTTTGTCCAATACATACTCCTGGATAAAGCACAACATTTTTACCGATTTTTGCATGACTATTAATATACACCATCCCCCAATGGTAAAATCTCACCCCAAAATCACAAGTATGAAGCCCTATCTGGAAACCTGTTTTACGACCATATAATCTTTATCAATGAAAAATTCTATCATCTTTATAACATTTTATATAATTATCCACAATACTTTTCCATGAACGATTACCATTGTAATAATTCTCTATATTTTGTTGCATTACCTGTTGCCTTTGTTCATTCTCAAACATTTTAATTACAGCATCAACCAATGTTTCTATGTCTCGTGGAGCTACCAAAAAACCAGTCTTGCCATCTTCAACCATTTCACCCAACCCTCCGACATTTGTCGCTATAACAGGAAGTTTCATAGAATATGCTGTAAGGATAACACCACTTTGTGTCGCATCTGTATATGGACACACTACAGCTGAATGCTCTGCAAGCAAAGTTGCAAGTTCTTCCATCCCTACATAACGGTTTATCAGCTTGATATACGGCTTATCTTTATATGGATTGAAATCAAAATACATCTTTCCTCCTCCTGCTATTGTCAATGTTGCATCCGGTATCTTCTTCCGTATAAGTTCCATTGCCTGACATATATATTCAATGCCTTTATATGGTGAAATACGACCGAAAAACAAGATACTGTTAGGACGCTTTACGATACCTTTTTTTTCAAATGCTGTTATGCAGTCATAGCTTCCCAAACGATTTGTATATACTTTCTTTGGATTTAACTTATAAGATGCAATGAATCTCTCTCGCTGCGATTCGTTTAATAGTATTATTTTCTTGGATAAATTTATGCATATCTGATAAAAAAATTTTTTTCTCATTCCTGTTTCTCCGCTATGTGGGAATGGATCATGCATTGTCTGTATAATATGTGGATGACACAGATATAACAACGATCTATATATTGACAACACACAGTCTGTATGCACCACATCAAAGTTCCCTTTGCGTATAAACCGAGCAACCAACTTTGTCAATAACAGGTTCCTTGGATGTGTATCCTTGCCGCTTGTCTGATTGACTATATATACATTTTCCATATTCATATATTGAGAATATGGCTTCAATTCCGCATAATCTAAAGCAGGCAATATGCCATCTTCAGGCAACATCTCTTTTATATTAAAAAGCGTTGACTTCAAACTATAAGGAGCAAGCCATATCAAATATATAACATCATGTCCACTTGACATCATACTCTTTATCAAAGGGAAATCACAATCAGCGAAAGAAGGTGTTGATAGATAAAGTATTTTCATAATATTATATTATACAGAATATCTCTAATTATCATATTCTCAAGTTTTTTAAGAGCCGTAATAGGAAACACATTTTGGGCTTTCTATTTTCTATATTGTCATGAAGTGAATTCTTCATATATTGTTCCATTACAGGATGTAATAGCTTTACCACTTCTATGTTACAGCTGCAATACCTGCTCGTTTATCTTAAACTACGTTTAATGCCAGTAAGCCATGCATCAATAATGTCTCCAATAGATAATCCGTTATGTCTTCTGTTTGTCATCCAATCAATGATATTGCCTGTTTTGAGCATCGTATCTTCCATTACCATAGACTTTATTTTTAATCTGAAATGCTCAGGTAGTTGATATTTTATTAATTTAAGAAACTTACAGTCTTGCTCAGATATTGGATTATATTGACTAAGAAACTCCTCATACCATCTCCTTTCAAGGATCACAGCTTCAAGTTTCTGCCTCACATTTCCTGTCTTAGAAATTGTATATCTGTTTACCCTATATTGAAAACCTATTTTGCTTGTATTGGCAATACCACTCTTTTCAGCCGCTATAATCGCCGTTATATCATCGCTTGCCCATGCAAGCGGCAACTTATAAAATCCTCCGTTAGCTCTCAACTGAGCAGTGTTGAAACAAAAGTCACCTATGTATTGCCTGTTTCTGCCATTCCATCTGTTCCAAACTAAAGACAACGCACTTTCCCATTCCGGTCTCGGCTGTTGCATATCAAAGAAATTCCCTTTTTCATCTATCAGTTCTGTCTGTGAGTGATATACTCCTAATTTAGGATAACGCTCCATCAGTTTTGCATAATCTTCCAGACAATTAGGTATAAGCCTGTCATCATCACCCATGCAAATCACATAATCTCCGGTGCAATGTCCAAGACATATGTTCCAGTTGTCCACTACATTCACAGCACCGCAATTCGTCTCATTACGGTAGAACCTTATGCGGGAATCTTTCAGATATGGCTTCACAACACTCTTCAAGTCCTCCGGGGAAGCATCATCCACAATGATGACTTCATAGTTCTGATAGGTCTGTGACAAACAACTTTCTATGGCCTCACTCAAATACAAAGCCTTGAAAGCAGGAATTGTTATTGAAAACTTTATCATGAAAAGAATATTTTTGTAATCTAATTACGCATCATTTTATTATCTGTCTTATCTGCTATCGAACTGATAGCATATCCCAATAATAGCAAAGTCGGATATACACTAAGAAGTTGACCTGTCATATTAGAAAAACATAGATATAGAATCGTGAGAGATAATCCAAGGGCTGCGATTTGCCTATTATATTTTCGGTGTTTCCAAAAATAATTGATTAGAACTATATAAAAAACAAGCCAACAAATCAAACCGAAAAATCCACGTTCCAATAAGAGGTTCATTGTAACGCCTTCCAAACCATACAGGTCACGATCTACAAGATATTCAACACCCTGTCCCCATCCCAAATCTTTGGTAAAATACCCATATCCACGTCCAAAAATCTCATGCCCACTTATGTGATTGAAGACGGCAGCATATTGTATCATTCTCACCTCCATTGAACTTCCGCCGACATTACTCTTTTCATCAAACATCGTCAACATCTTATCACATTGTTCCTGTACATAAGGAATAGTCAGATAGGCTCCGATTAAAATTAAAGAACCAACCAGACCATATTTAACATATTTTTGGGGTCTAAAAGCTAACAATATATAACTGATAAATGTTACTATTGCACAAAAAACTATGGTTCTGCATCCACAAGTAAAAATGCCAAAAAGACAGCATATACAAACAATTAAAAATGGACGCAATTTTGTTCGTTTTTCAATGAAACAATGTATATGCAACAACAGCATCATTACGCAGATATAACCATAATCAAACGGATTTGCAAACATTGCCTGCACTCTAAAACGTTCTCGTTGTAAATAAACATTTCCAATTGTTTCACCTCCCATCATTTCTGATACTTTTCCTATTGTTGCCTCATTTACAAAAAATGCAATCTTGGTTATAAAATTCAGTATACCAAAAAAGGTTATTATAATCATCGCTATGGATGTATACTTCAACGTAACTTTTATACTGCTTTTATCTTTAAGAGCCCACGCTGTATAGCATATAGCAAAATATTTGAAGAATAGCTCACTCTGAATAAAAAGACGTATATTTTGAAATGTATCATAAACATGCGGACTTGTAATTATACAGAAAAAGGCTGATATTACAGAAATCTTTAGTAAAAGTGGAATAGGAGTTCTTCTATGCGTGGTCAAATATTTGCGAATATATCTTATTTCCGACAATAAAAAACACAAACATAACACAGCATTCGCTGAATGCACAGGAATTATAGGTATATTGACTAATGTAAATATAATAGTACCAGAAATTAATAATGCACCTTTAACCTCACGTTTCACTTTAAACATAGCAAAGGCACAAAACACAGACAATAAAACAAATAGATGATACATATTTAAAATTCTAATATAAATGGAAACGCCACATTATGAACACACCCACCATAAGTTGAAATCCATAATATACAATCAATACCATTTGACTCTATTATGAAAAAGAACTGCAAGAAAGAGGAGAACAATACGTTCTTTTTTACATGACCTTTCCGCAAATATCTTTCCCATTTATTTTTATTTATAAAATTAAAACTGCGAGAGTTTTTTATTTTTGCTAATGTTTACATACATCTTTCGTATCACGATTGGCATTCCAACACCAACCAAGAAATAAGCAATCCACCATCCCTGTTTGGAGTAATCCACAATTGTGGGAAACTCACTGATTTGTTTCATCGGTAACCCATATAATAACACAAGTGCAATAGAAACTATTTTGAATGATAAAAAATGCCATGTTAAAATGTCCAAAGTATGATCACCTATGAATATCAGCATTTTCTGAAAGTATCCATTCCAACGACACAACACTTTACTTGCAGCAAAAACCATGACTGCACCAGCTATGGCAGTTAAAAGCCATGGAAGCAACCGAACTGCATCCATATCGAGAAAAGAGCCATGCCAATACGCTGTAGCTGGAATTAAAAATAATGCAACAACAGGAATCGTCAATGAAGAATCATGCCACCTGACATCACATTTTCTATAAGCGAAACCAATGATGAACACAACAGAAGCCAAAGTCTCACGTGCTCCAATGCCTAAATAAGGTATGCTCTTGTTTGTAACATACAAGATAAAGGTTACAGCCAATAAAAATCCCCCCCCCGATTGCAACTTTCCTGACATATTTGATTGTAAGAAAACCGATGAAAGAGGCAAAGAACAAAGACTTCATGAACCAATATCCTCCAAGAAGTTGTTCGTGTCCGGACATCCGTGTAACGATATACACAAATCTTTTTGCAAAATCATTCCAGGAATATAATGAAGATACCGAACCGTTAAAGCCAAACTCCCCACTATAAATGTTCAGATAAAAGAATATGTTGTGCAGAATAAGAAACAAGAGGCTCCACTTGACATAAGGCACATAAATTCCCTTTATTTTCTGCAAGACAAATTTTCTTGTATCCAAAAGGTACTTCTCCTTAAAGCAGTATCCGGCCATGAAAAAGAACAATGGCATATGGAACATGTTTATATAAAGGTTTGCGTAATTTGAAAAATGTGTATGTGCTAAAACCATCAGCAAAATGGCAATGGCTTTTGACACAGAAACAGAATGGTCACGAATTTCCTTTAACATATTACTTTTTATTCTTACTTATCAACTTCATGAAGAATTGTTTGTCATTCTGTGTCAACAAGCACCATACACCTATTAGATATATCAGGACAAAACAAAGCCCCTTTATTAGAAACAATCCAAATATAGGAATTGTATTGAATGAAATAAAAGACACGATCGTGGCTGATACGAATCCTAAAATGAAATATGGTGCAAAGCATTTCCAGAAAACACGCTTGGAATCTATATGCATACGATGTGGCCAATAATACAGATAATAAAACAACATCTGAATGGACATATATACACCAAATGCGATAATCGTACCTCCGACCTGATATACAGGCACAGCAAACCAGCAAGCAGCAAGTCCACACACACTCGCAACAATGCTGCTATATGTTATGGCACGAATATCTGTGCCTGCAAGAATCAATGCCGAAATAGCCTGATTATGAGATAGAGTCAGGATAATAAGCCATGCGGATAGCCACCGAGTAAGATAAAGATAATCCGCTCCGACATAAAGATTAAGCAGTTCGCTACATACACTGATTACTCCAAAACTGAAGAAAACAAGACTGATGCTTATATATTTTGTACCATCGTATGCAACATGTAATTGTGCTTTCCGATTTTTGGAACTCACCGCTTTTGTTACTGACGGAAGAAGTACATTCATAAAAGATCCACCAAGTATCATGACAATTCCGACAATGCCATTAAGCACACGATAATCCGCAACACTCTCTACAGTGCCCTGCATACCCAAAAAGACGGGGCGTAAGTTATACAATGAGAACTGAAACAGGCTGAATGAAAATATGTTCAAGCTATATGGCAAAATCTCACGGAAGATCTTTTTATCAAACTTAGGAAGGAAAGAAACATAAGGACATAGCTTGGAGATTTTATGCATCATCATGGGAAGAAGCAGAAACATTGAAAATGTCGTTAAAGCAAAATACATCTCAATACTAAGTCCAGCTGTAACTGTAAGAACTAAAATACCTACTTGGAACAGTTTGGGAAGTAAGGTTATCTTTTGCTGCCAACCAACCAATTCATTTCCTCTGATCAATTGGTCAAAACATGATGTAAACCAACTGATGAATGCACTTATGGCAAGAATATACAACAAATGCTTAATTATAATATCCTGTTCTGCCGTGACATTAAAAATGTGCTGTGAGAAAAAAGATACGCCGAATAGAATTAGAGCGTTCAACAAGCCTATTGCTCCATAAAATGACAGACTTGTACCAAACAGCCTGTTCACATTTTCTTTCTCTCCTTTGGATATCCATGCTGAGAAAAAGCGGACATTTGTGGATGTTAATCCCATATCCATCAGTCGTAAATAGATGTTGATGGACATAGCCAAACCAATAAGCCCATATTCTGATTTACCAAAATATGCTATAAGAATCGGTACAGATATAAAACCGTAGACCCCGTTGACTATATTTAGGAATGTTGTCCAAAATACACCGGATAATATTTTTTTTGCGCTTCCCATTATTGCTTTATCATTCTTTTTGCTGTACCTATTAAATTGCGTATGCCCGTTTTGATATCAGCAGAACAAGCCTGTTTAAATATTCCCAATCCACTAAAATCAAGTAAGAAACCGGTGAAGATCTGTACAGGCAACAATCTCCATCCTTCCAATTTACGACGATTGTATTGATAGGATTGCATATCCTGTATCTTATCCAGTTCAATATGATTTATTGTCAAATATCCGGCATGTTCTGCCTCTTGCATCAAATCATTGCCTTTTTCAGTACGTACCATACAGAAACAACGCCCTTCACTCTCCGTAAAATCAGGATAGCCGTCTTTGGTATTCCAACTGTCACCAACAGCAATGTCTGCTAACATACCAATACCGTCTGGACATATTTTACAACGGAATCCCAAAGATTTCCCTAATACCTTGCCCCAACTGTCGTTATATGACAATTGAAAGCTTGTTCCGTCAGCAAATTCTGCCTTGAAGTTTCCAGGCCAACCATCACCGCGGTATTTCATGCGAATCGGTTCATCTGTGTGACCGGACATTTTCCATGTCTTTTCTGTTGCATTGTAACTGGGCATTCCGGCGCAGAAGATGGAAATGTAGTATTTGATACGTCCTTGATACTGTGGAAACTCACGACACAGATTTTGCAGAGCTGCCATATCACAGGGCTTACCGATAAAGGCGTATGTGCGATTATCGTTTTCAAGAATCCCAAGAATATCATGAAATATAAGAGCTGGAGCATAACGTGACTGAGCATTATTTATAATCTCTTCACGCGAAGTGGAGATTTTCAATTCATTATAAAGATAGCTGTCATTTCGTACTCCGACTTGAAGTATGGCATCAACCTTGTGTGTCTCTAACAGGTACAGTGCAAGTGAAGTACATATACCTCCGGATGCGGCCTTGTGCCTGATGTTGGCATCTGAAGACCATGCTTCACAAATTTGTTGTATTGCTCCCCAAACCCCTCTATGTTTCTCTGCCTTTATGGTGACAGCAGGACATACGTGCTTGATGATTCTTGATTCTTTTTTGGAAAGAACGGATAAGACTACCGGTTCATAAAACCCTTGTTCTGTCAACTTCATCGAACATTTGTCCTGCCCAAGAATGGAAGAACAAAGTCCGCAGCCCAAGCACAATTTATGTTTCTTTATTTTATCTATCATTGCAGTATATCTTTAAGTGATATACCGCTTCATGGTGTTATTTACCTTCTCTTATTAATATACAACGGAACAGCAAACCTATGTGATTTCGGACATTCAACAGGTGTATCCGTATAATGCCCTGCAAGAATAAGAACCACAGGTGTTTCATTATCAGGAATTCCACATATTGTCTTGAACTGATTTTCCCGTTTGGGCTCGCGTACAAACATTTTATAACATGTAGCTATATGTTGCAAATGCAATCCGTATACAAAATTCATGGCAAACAGTCCACCGTCAACATACACCTGTTGACGTTCATAAATACCTTCAAAGAATGTCAGTTTTCCTGTTACGACAAACAAAGCTGTAGCATTGCGGCACCATCCTTGATCACCAAGCTGATTGTCAAGGATCTTTTCTATCATATCTTTGTCTGTAAAAGCGTATACAGAAGAAGACTGTCTGTTACATGCCGTAGGCGTACAAGTTGCAAAGCTGCAAGCTCTCGTTATTTCTTCGTCTGTAATTGGTTCGTCAGAATATACACGCACACTGTTGCGGGACTGAAAGAAATATTCTACAGAATCTAAATCAAAATCTTTTGGCTCAGAGCATTGCTTTAAGCCGGCATAATCAATAGTTATCAATTCTGCATGCTGTGTCAGAAGTGCATCAATTTGATTTGTCAGGCTTGTATCTTTACAGGAGTTTTTATCTTGACGGTATTTATTCAAAACGTTAAGAGCAAGTATTAATATATCTGAGAAGGCATAACCAGAAGCAATATATCTGATTATTAAGTTAAATAAGGCACAAGCCTTTACCCCCCCCAGCTATTTTTCTTGTCTTTAAACGACATTCCCTTTTCTAAGGCGTGACTTAAAAGAAGCATTTTGAATTCAAGGTTATCTTTTTCATAAATTATCGTATGTGATTTGCGGTATTTTGCAAAATCAGACAAATATGCCAAGATTAACTTTGCGGATTGAATAAATGTAAACTTGTATTTCATATTATTTCAAATTAAAGAATTTCTTAAGATCATCTATAAGCATTGTTTCTCGATCTTTTACTATCGTATTCATACGCTTTGTTATTTCATCCTTCAGTTGTTCACGGTTGCTGAATGCAGTGGCAATATTCGTGAGTACCTCATCTTCGGTTGCAGTCTGGAGATCTACCATGTTCGGATAATCCAAAGTATCTAAAAACAAGCCATTGAACTTACGGCTGTATGCCATCGGTACAACAGGAACACCGGAAGAGAATGCAGCAATAGTGGAGTGCATACGTGCTCCCAAGAAGAAATCCATGCCGGCAATATAACCCTTTGCTGCAATGGGATCTAAAAAAAGAGGAGCTAATATAAGATTCTCGTTTTTGATTTCTTCTGTCAAATCATAGCATACTGCATAATCATTTTCTACATGACGCTCACTTCCCACGACATGAGGTATTAAGTGGACTTTTACATTATTTTGGCTTAGAAAATATTCTGTAATTTTTCTAATAATTGTCTTATAGTCATCCTTTAAGCCAAACTGATTGTTTCCTGTATATCCGCCATGCCATAGCAAAGAGGATATATTTAATCCAACATGAACGTAATTACTATCGAAATCCTTCTTCTTATATGGCATAAAAAATGCCACATCTATAATCTCTTTAAGATTTATGTTCGTATTGGGCATATTATTTTTAACAAAGTCATAACTTTGCTTGTCTCTCACCATTACACACTGAGCCCAGCTTATGCTTTTAAAAGCTCGCCTCTTTATCTTTTCATCTTTGAATGGTCCTATCGTTTGTGGCAAAATGCAATACGGCTTGTCATACTTATGTCCAAGTGTATGCTGACCGTTAATTAATCCAAAACGGTTCTTCCCATAAATATCTGCAAAACTGTCCCCTTGTCCTATATCAAGGATATAATCGCAATTTTTTATTATTTGCCGTGATTTTACAAAATCTTTAAAATGTATAATATTCGTTTTAATATTATTTTTATTATACAAAGATATATCCGTTATCGTCTCATATTCAAAATCCATGAATGGTGTCTTTATCTTATGCGTACCAAAGCCACTGAATCCGCTTTGTGGCAGATAAAAAGTATATGAGACTCCTGCTTCTTTAAGAATTTTATCTAAAAGATACATTGTGGTTAGTGTTAATGCAACACATCCACGGTTCCCGTTTTTTACAACACAATTTGCCAATATAATATTCATAATATTTTTATAATTGATAACCTATTGGTTGAATTAAAATAGAGAATATTTTATCTGCCCTATCGGACGATGATTAACG
>CAZKOB010000017.1:0-40921 GCA_964554265.1 uncultured Bacteroides sp.
AAGTTAGGTCATCGATATGAATGTTAAAGAACATACATCTGGTGATATGAAAAACACCCATGGAGGCGGTGAAAGACCTCCCTGCACCGGGCTTACCCCCGATGTCCTCCCCGAAGTTCAAAAGCCGTTTTTGGCAGAGAACTCACAGACAGGGGTGTCCACCCGAAACGTCTTGTCGGGAATTTCCCCTAAGGCCATCAAAAAAAACACAAAGGAAATTCCCCATTGGTATACACTCCGAGTAACTTACGGACGCGAAAAGAAAGCATACGACTACTTGGTAGGCAAGAATGTAGAAGCATTCTATCCTACAATCACTACAGTCAAGGTTGTTGATGGAAAGAAAAAAGCCGTTGAAGAATCCCGGCTACCCAATATATTCTTTGCACGCGGAACAGAAGAAGGGATAAAGTCATTTGTTTACGACAACATAAACCTCCCTTATCTCCGTTTTTATTATCGTCACACTTTTTCCGGCAACACAATCAAGAAGGAGCCTCTGATTGTCCCAGACAACCAGATTGAGAGTCTTCGCATCATTTGCAAAGCCGCAACGGACGACATTGTTGTATCAACTATCGAACTTCCAAAATTCAAAAGGGGGCAACTTGTCCGCATTATTAATGGTGAATTTAAGGGTGTGACAGGAACTGTTGCCCGTTATCAAGGACAACAACGGGTGGGAGTTGTCATCGACGGACTTCTAACAGTAGCTACAGCATATATACCGAGTGCATTTATCCAAAAATTAGAATAAAAATCAATTAATCGCTTTTTTAAATATACTTTTATATGAAATATGCTCTTGTTACTGGAGGATCCAGAGGTATTGGTAGAGCAATTGCTATTGAACTATCAAAAAAAGGTATTCCTATATTAATTAACTATCAATCAAATATTGATGCTGCCAAAGAAGTTCTGGATATAATTACAAAAAATGGAGGTAATGCAGAGCTTCTTCAATTTAGTGTCTCTGCTGAGGAAGAAGTGGATAATGCACTTTCTGTCTGGGAAAGTAGACATCCGGATGATTATATTGCATATCTTATTAATAACGCAGGCATCAGGAAAGACAATGTAATGTTTATGATGCCAAAGAACGACTGGCATGATGTCATTAACACAAGTCTCAATGGTTTTTTCTTCGTGACACGAAAATTATTGCCTCCAATGATGATGCGCAAGCATGGAGGAAGGATAGTAAATATCGCTTCATTGTCCGGAATTAAAGGTATGCCGGGACAGACAAATTATAGTGCGGCAAAAGCTGCACTTATTGGAGCGACAAAAGCACTTGCCCAAGAGGTTGCACAGCGCAATGTAACAGTAAATGCCGTTGCCCCAGGATTTATAGAGACAGACATGACCAAAGAACTCCCGCATGACGAACTAAAGCGACTCATTCCAATGAACCGTTTTGGCAGAGCAGAGGAAGTCGCAGCATTAGTCTCATTCTTATGTTCAGATAGTGCTTCTTATATCACTGGAGAGGTAATATCAATCAATGGAGGGCTCTACACATAATTATGTCTATGAAAATACTTATAATTATTATCACCCTTCTGAGTTTCAGTAAAGTGTGCGCTCAAGACTATAGGCAGACAAAAGTAGCTCTTAAGAGTGGAGTTGAAATTTCAGGTCAGCTTATTAGCTTTATACCTAACGACAGTGTCATATTGAAAGTAGCTGGGATAAGAAGTGCTATACCTTTTTCTGATGTCGCAAGTATCATAGAATGCGGACAGGAAAATAAAGAATTACCATCGGCAGAAGAAAAACTTGTTTATGGAAAATTCGAGAAACTTGATACAGAAGAGTATATTGACTCTTTTGTTGTTAAAATAGGAGGTCAGTCTTTAACTATGATATTGATTCGAGGTGGCGTTTTTAATATGGGCTATGATGGCAGAGGTAGTTTATCTATGAATAGCGAACCTGTTCATAGAGTAGTTTTATCCTCTTATTATATAAGCAAGGAATATATAAACAAGAGTGCCGTTAAGTTTGTGCAGAAAGGTAAAGTTTCAAAGCAATTTGCACCATATATGTTTTATGACCAATCAGAAGTGGGCAAAATTATAAAGAAAATAAAGGAAATGATAGGTGGTGATTATCGCTTACCTACAGAAGCTGAATGGGAATATGCCGCATTAACGGCTACTCATAATCTTTTTTTAAAAAGTAACAAATATACAGAATATGAAATTTGTTCAGACTTTTTTTGTGAAGAATACCCTAAAGGTGAAAGTAAAGATCCACAAGGTCCACTAACAGGCAAAAAACAGGTTATAAGACAATATAGTAAAGATAGAAAGCTTTGGAAACGATATAGAACAACTCCTTTCAAAGAAGGTATTTTTGCCAGGCTTGCTATTAGTGCAGATAAAATAAAGAAAAACAAGACATGACAAAAAGAGTAGTTATTACAGGCATGGGCATTTGGTCGTGCATTGGTACGGATATTGAGACTGTAAAATATTCGTTATATAATGGGAAATCTGGCATAGGAATCGATAAGAATCGGCTTGATTATGGTTATCGTTCAGGTCTTACGGGAATTGTAGAGAAACCGAGACTTACCAAGAAAGACTTAGACAGACATATACGAGCCGGACTTTCGGAAGAAGCAGAATATGCTTTTATGGCAAGTCGTCAGGCTTTCGCGCAAGCCGGTGTGAATGAGGATTATCTACTAAATAATGAAGTTGGTTGTATATTTGGCAATGACTCATCTGCTAAGCCCGTTATCGAGTCGGCAAAGATAATGGATGAAAAGCATGATTCGGCAATGCTTGGATATGGTTTGATTTTCCAGTCGATGAATTCTACTGTCAACATGAATATGAGTACAATTTTTCATTTAAGAGGTGTAAATTTTTCAGTTAGCGCCGCATGTGCCAGTGGAAGCCATTCCATCGGATTAGGATATATGTTGATAAAACAGGGACTTCAAGAAATGATACTTTGTGGTGGCGCACAGGAAACAAATTATTACTCCATGGCTTCATTTGATGCACTATCTGCCTTTTCCGTTAGGATGGAGACGCCAACAGAGGCCTCAAGGCCATTTGACAAGAGTCGCGACGGCTTGATTCCAAGTGGTGGAGCTGCTGCATTAGTACTTGAGGATTACGACCATGCCGTGGCGCGTGGAGCAAACATTCTTTGTGAGGTTATAGGCTATGGTTTCTCAAGCAATGGGGGCGGCATATCACAGCCAAGTGATGACGGTTGCGTTATAGCTATGAAAAGAGCAATGGATGATGCTGGAGTTACACCAGATGACATCGACTATATCAACGCTCACGCAACATCAACCCCACAGGGAGATATGTATGAGGCAAAAGCTTTGACACGCTTATTTAAAGGCAAACATGCATGGATATCAAGCACAAAGTCTATGACAGGTCATGAATGCTGGATGGCTGGTGCAAGTGAAATAGTGTATTCTGTAATAATGATGCAAAATGGATTTGTCGCGCCTAATATAAATCTACATAATTTTGATGATGAGGCAGCAAGCCTAAATATAGCATTAGAAACGAAAAATGTAGAAATACACACAGTACTGTCCAATTCATTTGGCTTTGGAGGAACAAATTCTGCTCTTGTAATAAAAAAAATATAATCTCATGAAAAAGAAGTTACTATTTACCGTTTTTACGGTTTTGATGTCTATGCCACTTCTCCATGCTAAAAGTGGCATTAAAGTGATTTGTGGCGATTTATCAGTAATAAAAAATTCTGATGTAACAGCCACTGTTATTTTTGACTACACTGACTTGAAAATTGAGGGGAAAGCCTTACATGCAGCACCTAAAATCCAAGGGGAGCGATTATGTGAGAGATTGGCCATCAGAGTCTTTGACTAGTGAAACCTACTTTATTAAGTGCTGGAATCACGACAATGAGGACGGATTACAGGTCACTGCCACTGCAGGCAAGGAGTACAAAATGATATTCGTAGTCAGTGATATGGATATGGGTAGCGGAGCAGCGTCTATGTTAGTTGGCTTCGGTGCTGGAGGTGCAAAAATGTCGGCCATTATGCACATCATAAAAGGCGACAGCAATGTTCCTGTACTTACCGTAGAAATTGATGGTCAAAGCGGAAGAAGTGGAATGACAGAATTAGTCCGCCGTACAGATTTGTATGGCGAATTGGCAGAGGATTTAGCAGAAACACTGCAAAAAACAAAATCTTCAAAAGTTCCTCCTTCAACTAAAGCTGTTTCTATTCCTGCATTGAACTTAGGAACATCCAATGGTGAAATCTCACAGCAGACTTTGACAAATATACCAGTATCTTCTAATAGTAATATTGAGAGAAGAGGCTCTTCTGCATCGTCTAATAAAAAAGTCAAGGCTACTCCTACTGTTGAGAACTCACAAAGTGAAAGAACGAAAATCCTTGTAAAAACCAAAGGAGAAGACATCCCCCGCAGACGTAAACCAATACTTGGCGATTTTGAAACGATTGCGGGTGAAAAAGCTATCGGTTTATATCTCGATTTTTCAGATGCAGAGATTATGAACCGTTCTGAAGAGAGCTTTGTGCGATATATGAAGACTTCGGCAGGAAGAAGGGATTTGGACAAAGATTTTCCTGAAACGTGGGAGAATGATATTAAGCCCGAATTGTTGTCTTTGTTCGCTGCAAAGGTAAACGAAGAATTGAAAGATGAAGACTTGCGTTTGCGCCTTTCATCAGGAATAGATTTTGTATGTTCTGAAATTGGATGTACTTGAGGTAGATGAAGATGGCAACAATACTATCAATTTCCTTTTTGTTAATATGGCAACGGGGAAAGTGGATGCACAAATAAAATGTGAATCAGAGGGAGGACATGTTGGACGTTTTGTTGAACTTATTGAACAAGGATTTGAATCTGCCGCAGAGAATTTTGTAAAAATCTTGATAGACCAAATAGATTAAATTATTTATAAAAAAATTATCGTATGAAAAAAATTGTTATGTTATTAGTGATGAGCGTATTTGTAGTAGCTGCAAACGCTCAAATCGTGAAAAACTTAGATTATCCTAAGGCACATTTCGGTATCAGAGGCGCATTTACTTTAAATTCCATTTCAGCTTCTGACGACTATTACGATGGTGAATATGATGCACTACCTTTTGCATCATTGGGCTTAGCATTTGATTTCAAGGTCGCTTCTATTCCATTATATCTTGAAACAGGTCTGTATTATATGAATAATGGTTATAAATATGAAAACTCTTGGGGTGATGATGAAGGAACTGTTGATAACCATTCTGTCAAGATGCCTCTTCTTATGAGCTATCACCTTTACTTCACCGACAATATGGCAATTCAGCCATTTGTAGGTCCGTATGTTGGATATGGCATTGATGAGCAGCGTATTGACTATGGAATTCGCGCTGGTTTGGGTTGGAATTTGGGTCGTTTGTATGTCAATGCAGGCTACGATTTCGGTTTCGAGGTTGACGGCGAATACAAAAACAATACATTCTTTGCCACCATCGGCTTCAACTTCGCAGGAGGCTATTGATAATAGTATTGGAATATCCTTTCAGAACAAGAAAGGATATTCCTCTAACATTCAATTTTGACGCAAATTCAAATGGAGTTATTTCCTAATCTTAAGAATTCATATACAAAAGAGCTTCTAACTGCAAGAGAGGCACAAGATAAGGCTGAGTTTATCGCATGGGGACCCATAGTATTTCAAGTGTCCCGACTAATGATTAAGTTTGGTATTTTTGACCTTCTAAGAGACTCGGATAAGGGGCTTACCCGAGAAGAAATTTGTAGAGAAACAGGCCTTTCTGACTATGCCGTAAAATGTATCACAGAAGTATCTCTTTGTATCGGAACCATACTTGTAGACACTGAAACAAATAAATTCACATTGTCGAAGACAGGCTGGTTTCTTTTGAACGACAAGGCAACACGTGTAAATATCGACTTCAACCATGATGTTAATTACATTGGACTTTTTAATCTTGAGGAAGCCCTTCGGGAAGGAAAGCCTGTCGGCCTTAGGCATTTTGGAAAATGGCAGACGGTCTATGAAGCATTATCTGAGCTTCCCCCAGAGGTTCAAAAGTCATGGTTTGGGTTCGATCATTTCTACAGCGACTCTTCTTTTCCTGAAGCGTTGAAGATAATATTCAATGAACATACTACCCGAACGTTGTATGATGTAGGTGGAAACACCGGTAAATGGGCTCTCCAGTGTGTTGGATATGACAAGGACGTAAAAGTGACTATTCTCGATCTTCCACAGCAGATTAAGATGATGAAAAAAAATATTGCGGGGAAAGAGGGGGCAGAGAGGATTTATGGACATGACATTGATCTTCTTGATAGGGATAGACCATTTCCGCAATACGAAGGTGAGCTTGATGCCATTTGGATGTCACAGTTCCTTGACTGTTTCTCAATGGAAGAAATAGTAAGTATTCTGACAAGGTCTAAAGCAGCTATGACGAAGGACACTCGTATATATATAATGGAAACTTTGTGGGATCGTCAGCGTTATGACACTGCTGCATTCTGCTTGACTATGACATCATTGTATTTCACTTGTATTGCAAACGGTAATAGCAAAATGTATAATACAGAAGATATGAAAAAATGTATTGACGAAGCAGGTCTTCGCATAGAAAGGATTTATGATGGTCTTGGACAAGGACATAGTATAATAGTATGCGTACAATAAATAACAATAAAAATGAACAGAAAAGAAATTGAAGAAAAAGTAATGAATTTCCTTATTGAGGATCTCGAGATTGACGAAGAGAAAATTTTCGATGACGCAAAGTTGAAAGACGATATGGGCATCGATAGTCTTGACTTTGTAGATATCGTGGTTATTGTTGAGAAGAATTTTGGCTTTAAAATCAAACCAGATGAAATGCAAGGTGTAACGACTTACAAGCAATTTTGCGACTATATAGAAAGTAAAGTCGGATAGTCCCAATACGCAATTCAATGTTAAACCATAAGGACTGGAAAGGCTACACTGGTGGGAGGCCATGGATGCAAAGAACGCTTGTAGCATGGCTTCGCCACACGCCTTTAATAATACCATACTTTTGCATGGCATGGATTGCGCCGTTCTATATGGTTTTTAATCATAATGGGTATCTTTCCATTTACCGCTATTTTCGTCAGTGTCATAAATATGGTAGGGCAAAATCCTTTTGGAATGTGTATCTAAACCATTTTAGGTTTGGACAGATTATCATTGATCGTTTTGCAATGTATGCGGGAAAGAGTTTCAATGTTTTCATTGAAGGTCAAGAACTTTTTGAGGAACTTGACAACAAGGATGAGGGCTTTGTAATTGTGAGTTCGCATATTGGCAATTATGAGTTGGCCGGCTATTCTTTACAGCCCCAAAGAAAAATTTTTAATGTGCTGATATTTGGAGGAGAAACACAACAAGTAATGGAAGGACGTAATGCGATGTTTTCTAACAAAAGAATGAATATGATACCTCTTGCAGATGACATGTCTCATATTTTCCGTATTAACGAAGCTTTGGCAGAAGGAAACATTGTCAGTATTCCCGGAGACAGGATATTCGGTTCTCCGAGATATGTTTTTGCAAAATTCCTTGGCAAAGAGGCACGCTTCCCGTTAGGACCATTTGCGACAGCTGCACAACGTAATATAGGGATGCTGGCGGTCTTCATCATGAAAGAAAACATATCGAGTTACAAGATTATCGTGAAATCCATCGATTCAGATACCGATATCAATCGTAAGGAGAGAGTTAAGGTCATGGTCTCTACATTTGCGAGCCATTTGGAGAGTGTTTTACGCAAATACCCCGAACAGTGGTTTAACTACTATAATTTCTGGAACAATGAATGAGCACATATCAGAAGTTGGCATTTTGGAATTGATACCACAACGGCCTCCATTCATAATGGTTGACCGCCTGACATACTTCGACCCAATGGTTACTACTTCCGAATTTGAAATCAAGGAAGACAATATTTTCATTTCTGAGGGTAGTCTGTTGTCTGTGGGGCTTGTTGAGAACATCGCACAGACATGTGCCGCGAGGATAGGCTACATAAACAGACTACAAAACGAGTCGGTCAAATTAGGATTTATCGGTGCGGTGAGAAATCTGACGATCTCACGCACACCAAGAATAGGAGAGACAATAGAAACAACAATAGCCGTAAAGGAAGAAGTATTCAAAATGATTCTTGTTGATGCGGAAGTGAAAGTTGGAGAAGAGACAATAATAAGTGCAGAAATGAAAATTGCCTTGAGTGACATTGATGCAAAAAAATAGGACACACATGGAACTAACCGCAGAACTTGATTTTGACATAAGATTTAGTGAAGTCGATTCAATGAATGTTGTATGGCACGGATCCTACCCTCTTTATTTTGAGGATGCAAGAGAGGCTTTCGGAAAAAAATATGATTTTGGATATTTACTGATTTTCGACAAAGGATACTATGCTCCTCTTGTTGACCTTGAATTCCATTACCGCAAGCCTATTGTATATGGAATGCGTCCAAAGATAATAATCACATATCACCCAACCGACTCTGCAAAAATAGTATTCGACTACAAAATCTTTGATACCGCAGATGGTAGTATGCTTGCATCTGGACGTTCCACACAGGTGTTTATGGATAAGGAATACAATTTGGTATTATACAATCCCCCATTTTACGAGATATGGAAAAAGAAGTGGTTGTCAAAATAGCGGACTCTGTTCTTACCCCTTTCGGACTTGGGACAAAAGTGAATTATACCACCGTAAAGTCTGGGAAAACCTGTCTGAAAAGATATGAAGGCAAATGGGGACTACCAGAACCTTTTGTGGCTTCATTCATAGATGACAGTCTATTGGAAAAACTCTGTAAAGAACTCACTATTAGCCGTAATTATACCAAACTGGAAAAGATGGCAATAGCGGTAATCAACGATGCTCTAAGAGGATTAGATATTGACACATCAGACAACAATGTAACATTTGTATTTGCATCTGCAAAAGGAAACGTTCACCTTCTTGAGGATACCAATGTTCTGGATGAAGATATATACTTGTCATCAACTGCAAGAAAGGTTGCACAATGGTTTGGTAACAATCGTAGCCCCATTGTAATAAGTAACGCTTGCATTTCTGGTGTCCATGCACAGATTGATGCGTGGAGGATCCTAAATGCTGGTAAGGCAGATATAGTAATAGTAGTTGCCGTTGATATGCTTTCGCCATTTGTTGTCAGTGGTTTCCAGTCGTTCAAGGCAGTAAGCGATGAACATTGTCGACCATTTGATGAAGACCGTAGAGGACTTAATCTTGGTGAGGCTTCAGCATGCATAATATTCCAAAAAGGAACCCTCAAAAGTACTATGTCAGATCATTGGTCTATTGCAAATGGATCTGTAAACAATGACGCCTTTCATATATCCCATCCTTCAAGGACAGCAGAAGGTAGCTATCTTGCCCTAAAGGGAGCAATGGAGGGATGTGACATAGAGGAGATATCCATGGTAAACGTTCATGGGACAGCTACGATGTTTAATGACGAGATGGAATCTGTAGCTCTTTATAGAGCTGGTTTGTCTAAAGTCCCTATCAATACGTTAAAGGGATATTATGGGCATACCTTGGGAGCAGCAGGATTACTGGAGTCAATCATTACCATGGCGGCAATGGACGACAATACAATCTTAGGCACAAAGGGATTTAAGAATATCGGTGTTAGCAGAAATGTTAATGTTGCCAATGAAAACAGAAGCATTAGAGGAAATAAGTTTATCAAATTAGTATCTGGTTTTAGCGGTTGTAATGCAGCTATCAGATTTGAGCGGATATAAAATGAAAAAGACAAACCATATAATGATAGCATCAGATAGCATTGAGATAGATGGTAGGAAACTCGACACTCAATGTTTTGGGCATGAGATGCTAAAAGAAATATACCATTCCCATATATGCAACTATCCCAAATTCCACAAGATGGATATTATATGCCAGTTAGCATTCATAGCAACAGAATTACTACTCCAATCAGAAGGCGAGGAGCGATTCGTTGAAAGTTATGACAGAGCTGTATTGATATATGGCAAAAGCGCATCAATATATACTGATCGCCAATATCAGAGCACAATTTGCAAAATGGAAGATTTTTTTCCGAGTCCATCGGTATTTGTTTATACTCTGCCCAATATTGCTTCGGGTGAGATTGCTCTTCGCAATCATTATCATGGTGAGACATCGTATATTGCTCTTGATAATAAATTTCAGATGGAATCACACATGGATATATTTATCAGAACAGCAAAAAGTATTTCAAGTATCATTGGTGGATGGGTAGATACAAGAAACAAAAACGATTTTGATGCAGAAATGTGGATAATTAAATAAATCATAATATATCAATACAATGGAAGAGTTAATTTTAAAACTGAAAAAAGAAATTATTGAAGTACTGAATCTTGAAGAAGTCAAGCCAGAAGACATTGATAATGACGCACCACTTTTTGGTGATGGACTTGGACTTGACTCTATTGACGCGCTTGAGTTAATAGTGCTCATCGAGAAGAACTATGGTATAAAGCTTAAAGATCCTGCACAAGGGAAAGAGATATTCAAGTCCATATCTGTAATGGCAGACTTTATTTCAAAGAACCGTACAAAGTGAATGATGTCATCTCCTATTTACATTACAGGCTATGGGATAATATCTGCTATTGGCAATAATAAGCAGGAGGTACTTTCCTCCTTGCTTGCATGTCGTAGTGGGGTCGGTGAGATGAATTATCTTCAAAGCGACCATAAGGAACTACCAGTTGGAGAGGTGAAACTGAGTGATACCCAAATGAGAGACATGCTCTCTCTGCCAAAACACAAACCTGCCAATAGGACCTCTCTTATGGGGACAATAGCCTTGAAAGAAGCCATTGAAGACGCGAGGATATCTAATATTCTTGATAGTGTTCAGCTTATTTCTGGCACTACTGTTGGAGGTATGGATTATACCGAAAGATGCTTCCTTGACATTCAGGAAAACGACGAGCAACTTTTTGTACTATCTACTCATGACTGTGGAGCCACGACAGTATTGCAAGCAGAATATTTTGATATACCCATATGTAATACCAAGACAATATCCACGGCATGTTCTTCTGCCGCTAATGCAATGATTGTTGGTGCCAATATGATAAAAGCAGGTAAGGCAAGCATTGTAATAGCAGGGGGAAGCGAGGCACTAACAAAATTTCATCTCAATGGCTTTAATAGCCTTATGATTCTTGATAAAGAACAATGTAGGCCATTTGACGCTACTCGCAAAGGATTAAATCTTGGCGAAGGAGCCGCATACATTGTGTTAGAAAGTGCTGAGTCTGTTGAGAAAAGGGAAGTAAAACCAATCGCCGAATTGCAAGGTTACGGAAACGCATGCGATGCTTTCCACCAAACGGCTTCATCACCAAACGGTGAAGGTGCATTTCTTGCCATGCAGGAGGCTGTTGAGATGTCGGGATTAAGTATTTATGACATACAATATGTCAATGCACATGGAACAGGAACACCAAATAATGATGTCAGTGAAAGCACAGCTTTAAGACGCATCTTTGGCGACATACTTCCACCTGTGTCAAGCACAAAGTCGTTTACGGGGCATACTACAAGTGCGTCAGGAGCCATAGAATCTGTGATATGTTTATTGGCCATTGAGCATCATTTTATACCGGCTAATTTAGGGTGGAAAAATCCAATGAAAGATGGCATTCTGCCAACTATAGACAATGAGTCAAAGGAATTGGATTATGTAATGTGTAATAGTTTCGGGTTTGGCGGAAACGATTCTTCTCTGATTTTCTCAAAATATTCCGGAACTTTGCGCAAGCCTTCTCCTTGTAAGCTACGACCTGTTTATATTAGGGCTAAGCACACAAGAACTCCCAAAGATGAAATAGTCAAATTAAAGGAATATGTATCTCCTTCAGAATCACGTAGAATGTGCGGTCTTCTCAAATCGGCACTTGTTTCATCAAAAATTGCATTGCGTGATGCAGGTATAGACAAGCCAGAAGGGATCTTTGTCGGGACTAAATTCGGAATGTTAAGTAACAGCGAAAAGTTTCTTAACCAAATGTGTCGTGACGGCGAACATTCCTTAGGACCGACTTTGTTTATGCAAAGCACTCATAATACAATAGCGGGTATGTTGGCTATCCAGACGAAATCACATGGATATAATATTACATTCACCCAAGGCTCAAGGTCCCTTGAATGTGCAATGCGTGATGCTGCCCTTATGATATCATTAGGGTATATTGATAATGCTCTCGTTGGGTGTCATGATGAATCGACACCAATATTCAGTGATTTGTTTAGACGTCTTACTGGTGAAGATGTCGAGATTGGCGAATACTCAACAAGTATAGTACTATCTTGTGAGGGAGGTGATTCTATGTACGAATATACAGACTTCTGATGAACGCATTTGGATTGTTGTCATTAGGTTCATTGCAGAGCACACTGTTGGCAATAGGGCAGGTTATGCTAAAGATAGGACTGTCGCGGATGGAGCCGTTTGGATGGAATCTCAAGTTCTTCCATTCGGTATTCGTTAATTGGCAATTTGCAGTTAGCGGAATATGTTTTGGAACTGGTAGTTTGCTGTGGATGTATATTATAAAGAAATATCCTCTTAGTATGGCTTACCCAATGATATCCCTTAGCTATATTTTTGGTATGTTTGCAGCAATATTTGTCTTTCATGAGAATGTGGAATTAAAAAAATGGATAGGTGTGGTTCTTATTGTTACAGGCTGCTACCTAATTGCTAAATAAAGAAAATTTATGAACAGATTATTGTTAATAATATCTCTTCTGCTTAATTCTATATTATTGTTTTCCCAAAATAGGGTAAGTCAGAAAGAGCAATTGTGGATGATAGCAACGATAGAGAAGAAAGCCAGTAAAATAAAAACTCTGCATTGCGATTTCAAACAGGAAAAGACATTGCAGATGCTCAATCATAAACTGTTAAGTTCAGGCACAATGGACTATGCACAACCAAGCAAACTAAAGTGGCAATATTTGAAGCCATATAAATATTTATTCATCATCAATGGCTCGAATGTAGTAGTAAAAAATGGAGATCGCACTAATATCATAGACGCTCGTCAAAGTAGAATCTTTAAGGAGGTAACACAGATAATGGTTAATAGTGTGACGGGCAAATGTCTTTCAAATAAGAAAGATTTCAAGGTCGAAATGTTCTCGACAGCTAATCAATGGATTGCAAGTCTTTTGCCAGTGAAAAAAGAAATGAAGGCGATGTTTAAATCCATTAAACTTTATATCAATCCACAACAATGTGTTGTAACTAAAGTTGAATTGAACGAGAACAACAATGATGTTACAAAAATACAGTTGATAAACTATAAGATAAATGTTCCTATCAGTGAAAAGACATTTAGTTTTAATTAATTTTATCTTGTTATTTAAGGCATTTGGTTTAGCACAGAGTATATCTATCCCCCAAGATACCACTGTAACTTACTCTGTGTTAATCGAGTTCCGGAATATAAATATTTCTGGAATATGCATCATTCATGATGAGAGACAAGCTGTCATTGGTTCATGCGTGAATGAATTCGGAATAAAGATGTTTGACTTCAAATATGATAAAAGAAAAGACAAGTTCAAACTTTTCAATATAGTAAAAATGATGGATAAATGGTATATAAAAAGAATTGTCAGTTCAGATTTGTCGGTACTATTCAGGAAGGAAAATACCGAAAAGCATTTGCGAAAACGTACTATAAACGCTTCTAAGGATTCCGTCGTATTAGCAAATCATAAATACAAACTTAGATATAAGTTAGTTCCAATATATGAAACTGAAGAGTGATTTTTTTAATGTTATAGTTAATGGCATTGGCAATGATAGTCATAAAGTGGATATTGTGCTTAATCCCAACCATTACATCTTCAAATCTCATTTCCCAGGTAACCCTATTGTCCCTGGTGTTTGCCAAATACAAATTATCACCGAGTTAATGGAAGAGTTTATTGGTAGAAAGCTATATTTATCTGAGATTAAGAATATAAAATATATATCTGTTCTCATCCCATCTGCCAATGAAACTATTACATTCTCGTTCAATAGAATAGACAAGAACGAAGATAGCATAAAAACATCAATTGTTGTATCGGCAAAGGGAAAGGTATATTCAAAAATTAGCCTTTGTTACATATATCACTACATATAATGGGTATAAAAGAGCAAATGCAGCATTTGAATATCTGCGTAATCATTCCTACCTACAATAATGAAAGAACCATTGGAAAGGTTATTGGCGATTGCCTGCAGTGGACGGATTCTGTGATCGTTGTTAATGACGGCAGTACTGATGCCACAACAGGAATATTGTATTCATATTCAAATAAAGGAGTGAAAACAATTGATAATAAAACAAATAAAGGTAAAGGCAAAGCACTTAAAACCGCATTCGAATATGCCTTTTCAAGAGGATTCAAATATGCTATCACAATAGATGCCGATGGGCAACATTACGCATCAGACATACCAAAGTTTGTGAATGTAATCAAAAATATCCCTAACGCATTAGTCATTGGCAGTAGAAACCTTAAAGCCAATGGTATGCCATCTGAGAATACGTTTGCAAACAAATTCTCCAATTTCTGGTTCATGGTACAGACACTGCAACGTATTCCAGACACACAAACGGGTTTCCGCCTTTATCCGTTGGAAAGAATGGGGACAATGTGGTGGTTGACATCAAGGTATGAGGCCGAATTAGAAATGCTTGTGTTTGCAGCATGGCATGGCATAAAACTAATACCTATACCTATAAAAGTTTATTATCCGCCCATTAAGGAAAGGGTAAGTCATTTCAGACCTGTTGTTGATTTTGTCAGGATTAGCTTGCTCAACACCATTTTATGTTTTCTTGCAGTAATCTATGGAGGACCAAGAATGTTTGTAAATAAAATCTTACGTAAGTAACAGACATTACTATGGCAAGACTTTTTTTGAAGATTTACGATACTCTATGTACCAGGCGATGGCTGTCTGGTGTTTTAGTGATGGCAATTGTTGTCGTCTGTATAGGGTTGTCGTTAAGAATAAAATACGAGGAAGACATCTCTGCCTTCTTGCCAATTGACAATAATATCAAAGAATATACACAGGTGTATTCTGAGATTGGAGGACAGGACAGGATTGCCGTAATATTCAGCGGTGATACGGACAGTGTTGTCTCAGCTATGGATATGTATGGCGAGATTCTTGTTGAGAATGACTCAACAAAGATGGTCAAGGACTTGCAGGTCACAATTGACGAGCAACAGGCTTTAAAATTAATGGAGTATGTTTTTAAGGTATATCCGTTGATGCTCAATGATGACGATTACAATAGGATGGATAGTTTGTTCAACATACCTGAGTATATTGAGGAAGCTATTACCGACAATAAACAGGCTCTGTCTCTTCCTATTGGTAACATCCTTACGCAATCTTTACCATATGACCCATTACACATAAGTTCAGAGTTGGTTAACAGTCTAAGAGAAAATAGTCTTAACGATCATTATCAAATTATCGACGGTCATATCTTCAGTAAGGATGGTAGCAAAGGTCTCGTTCTTTTGTCATCACAGTATGGCATAAGCGAATCCAAGCAAAACGAACGGCTTGTTTCGCTTCTGAATAGTGTTGGCGACATAGTGTCCTCCCACTTTTCCAGTGTGTCTATATCATGTATCGGTGCTCCGGTGATAGCTGTAAGCAATGCTTCGCAAATAAAGAAAGACAGCTTGCTTGCTGTGATATTAAGTGCCATACTGATATTTTCTGTTCTTTACTATTCATTCAGAAACTTGAAAGACATAGGATGGATAGGAATATCAATATTATTTGGATGGCTATTCGCTCTTGGCGGTTTGGCGGTGATAAACGATAGCGTTTCAATAATAGTATTGGGAATAGGCTCGATAATAATTGGCATAGCCGCTAATTATCCACTTCATTATCTTGAACACACAAGACATGAGAACAAGGAGCGTGAAGTGCTAAAAGAGATGACACCACCATTGCTTATCGGAAACATAACTACCGTTAGTGCATTTCTCTGTCTTGTATTCCTTGATGCAAAAGCAATGTGCGACTTTGGCATTTTTGGTTCACTGATGCTTATCGGAACAATATTATTTGTGTTGGTGTTCTTACCGTGTTTTATGTCAAACCGTTGCAGCGAAAGGAAGGTTCATCCAATCATCCCTGAAGTGAAATTGGCGCTACCGCCAGCTATAAGGAAGGTAATATTTCCGTCCATAATCGTTTTAACCCTGTTCTTGGGATATTATAGTCTGAATACACAATTCGACTCAGATATGCAGCATATCAACTATATGACAGATAATCAACGCTCGGATTTGAAGTTCCTTTCATCAAGTATAGAAGCCAATAATGGAGCATCGTCTGTCTTTTTGGTGTCGAAAGCGGCTTGTATGGAAGATGTCCTTGTTGTCAATGAATCGGTGCTGAAGCAAATAAGAACAAACAAGCATATACAGAAAATAACCGGCATAGGTGAGTTTGTTATATCACAAAAGACAAAAGAAAAGCGTGTTGCACAGTGGAAAAATTTCTGGGCAAACCACAGAAGTTCTATTGAAACATTCAAAAAGGAAGCCGTTGCCCAAGGTTTTGCAGAAGAGGCTTTCCGGCCATTTTATGAGCTTTGCGAAAATGGTGTTGAAGACAATCTCACCACCCCTTTTGCCGACATGATAGGCGAGAACTTTATTCGGAAATCCGAAGATGGTAGTGTTCAAATAGTCAACATATTATCCGTTGACAAAGGCCATACAGAAAATGTAAAGCAGGATATTCGTGAAAGAGCGAAAGATTACGAAACAGTTTCGATATACGTTTTTGACAACAAAGATATAGGTAGCAGTTTGGTGACAATATTGTCAGATTCGTTTGATTATATAGGTTTTGTCTGTGCATTTGTGGTATTTGCTTTTCTTTGGATCTCATTTGGACGATTAGAGTTGGCAATAATTTCGTTTCTACCGCTTGCAGTCAGCTGGCTATGGATTTTGGGCATTATGGATCTTTGGGGCATTACATTCAATATTGTAAATATTATTCTTGCCACTTTCATCTTTGGCCAAGGTGACGACTATTCAATATTCATTACAGAAGGGTTGATTTACGAAAATACATACGGTCGCAAACGCCTGAAGACTTATAGAAACAGTGTGGCGCTGTCTGCTGTATTGATGTTTATTGGCATAGGCACACTAATTATAGCCAAGCATCCTGCGTTATACAGTCTGGCAGAAGTGGCTATCATCGGCATGCTTGCCGTAGTAGTAATGACATTCTATCTTCCTCCACTCATTTTCCGATGGCTTACAACCAAGCATGGAAAGATGAGAGAGATACCGATAACTTTTGAAAGAATAGTCTATTCTCTGTGGACTTTAGGGTTCTTTCTGTTTTTCAGTATGCTGTTTTTCGTGCCTTACGCATTGTTCCATTCCTTTTTCTTATCAAAGTCAAGGAAATGCAGAAAAATCTTCCATAAGGTATTGCAGACCGCCTCACGTTTTGTTATTTATAGAGTACCCGGAGTAAAGTATAAATATATCAATGCAGTTAACGAAACATTGGACAAGCCTGCGATGATTATCTGCAATCACCAGTCTCATCTTGATGTTATGTGTCTGCTAATGATGTCTCCAAAAATTGTAATATTAACAAATGATTGGGTATGGAATAATCCATTGTATGGCGCAATAATACATGCAGCAGAGTTCTATCCAATCTCTGACGGTATAGACAAAAACCTTACGAGACTGAAAGATCTGGTTGGACGTGGCTATTCGGTTGTTGTATTCCCAGAAGGCACACGTGCGAAAGGAAGAGGCATTATGCACTTCCATCAAGGTGCGTTCTCTTTAGCAAAAGAATTAAATATTGATATACTTCCAATTATGCTCCACGGTCTTTATGACGTATTGCCAAAACACGATTTCATGCTTCGTCGAGGTGCAATAACGCTTGAAGTTCATGAAAGAATGAAGGCTGCAGATCTACAGATGTTAGATATACGAGAACTGACTAAAAGATGGCACCTATGGTATGTTGAGAAATACAAAGAGATGAGCCGTAAGCTTGAGGTTATAGAGTATTGGGTACCATACGTTGAGTATAGCTATATGTTCAAGACTACTAATGTGGAAAAAAGATGCCATAGTAGTATCAGCAAAATTGTCAATGACAGGCAATCTCTACAGCAGTATTTCCAGCCTGATGGAAGTATTGTAGTCAGTGACTGTGGTCAAGGCGAACTGGCTCTGTTGTTGGCACTTGCTTATCCAGACAAGGAAGTATATGCATACCAGTTTGACAAAGATCTTTTCGACATTGCAAGCAATACAGCCTTGAGGCCATTGAATCTTCATTTATATAATTCATATAAAGTACAATAACTAATGAAGAAAAAAATTGTAATCATAGGAAGTGGATTAGGAGGCCTGTCATGTGGTGTCTTTTTAGCAAAGGGTGGTTTTGATGTCACTATCCTTGAACAGTCAGTCCAAATAGGCGGCTGTCTTCAATGCTTCCAAAGAAAAGGAGTGAAGTTTGAGACAGGAATGCACTTTATCGGAAGCGCAGATGAAGGACAGGTATTAGACAAATTGTTGATAGCATTAGATATTAAGGAGAAGATTAGGTTATCGAGGCTAAATACCGACGGATACGAAGTCATAGCACTAAACGGAAAGAAATATAAGCTTGCTAATGGACGCAACAATTTTATTAATGAGTTATGCCGTGATTTCCCGGAACAGCGTGAAAACCTAGAACGTTATTGGGATATTATCGAAAAAGTTGCCTCGTCGTCGTCGCTCCATTCCCTTGAGATGAACGATAATGGAGACATTTTTCACATGGAATACCAAATGAGAGCTATGGACGAGGTGATAGACGGAATAATAACAGACCCATTACTCGCCAAGATTCTTGCAGGCAATTTGCCACTCTATGCTGCTGAGCAGGGAAAGACACCTTTCAGTACCCATGCGTTTATAACGGATTTCTACAACAATAGTGCTTTCAGAGTGGTAGGTGGAAGCGATATTATTGCCAAATCATTATGGGAAGTCATTGCAAACCATGACGGGAAGGTTCTGAAAAGAAAGAAGGTTACAAAAATTACCTGCAATGACAAAAAGGTCATAGGGGTAGAATGTAACGATGGTTCTTTCTACGATGCTGATATAGTTATCTCAAGTGTTCATCCAATACGTACTCTTGAAATGATAGATAATACCCACCTTATTCGTTCTTCCTACCGCAATAGAATAAAAAATATCAACCAAACGATAGGTGGTTTTGCAGTATATTTGCATTTTAAGAGAAATATGGTCCCATATATGAACTACAACTATTATGCCTATAGCCAAATACCCCGTGGAACTGTGAAAGCTATACTGACGAGACATGGCCTAAAGGATATTTGTATATGCATTTCTGCCATGAAGAGTCGCCTAAGTATGCTCAGGCTGGAGTCGTCTTGTCGTATATGCAGATGGCAGAAGTGGAGAAATGGAAGGGAACAAGTATAGGAAACCGCGGAGTGGAATACGAGACATTTAAGCATATACATGCAGAAAGACTGCTCGACTCCCTTGAAAAAGATTTTCCGGGAATAAGATCAAATATTGAAGCTTATTACACTTCTACTCCTCTAACCTATCTTGATTATACAGGAACTGAAAATGGATCAATGTATGGTATTGCAAAGGATGTCAATTCGGGTGCAGGAGGAAGAGTTTCTCACAAAACAAGAATTCCCAATCTATTCCTTACGGGCCAAAATGTAAATTCACATGGAATGCTTGGCACTTTGGTAGGATCTATTGTGACTTGTAGCGAAATAATGCCTAAAGACATGCTTTTCAGTTTGATTTCAAAAAAATAAATAATATGAAGCAGACAGTTGTTATAATAGGTGGTGGATTAGGCGGCCTGTTCACTGGTGCATTTCTAAGTAAAGAGGGGCTACGGGTGACAATCTTGGAGAAGAATCCAATAATAGGTGGAGGCTTGCAATGTTTTAAACGTCAGGGGTGTATGTTTGAAACAGGAATGCATATCATAGGAGGATTTCAGCAAGGTGGAAGTCTTTACAAAATATGTTCATATTTGGACATTATTGATAAGCTGGAGATAATGCATACAGATAAGAATACTATGGCTTCCATTTTTTATGGAGAAGATGGGCGATGCTATACATTACCTAGCGGTAAAGATGCATTCACTCGCTATTTACAACAAGAATTTCCCAACGAAAAAGACAACATCGGGAAGTATATGGATGCCATGTATTCAATTTCTGAGGAGGTGGATTTGTTTTACTTGCGAAGTAGTGATAATAGCATTTTTTCACATTCAGAAGAGTTTTTGATGCCCACGGACGAATTTATTGCTAAATATATTGACGACAAAAAACTTCAGGATTTGCTTGCTTACATGAATCCTATGTATGGAGGTGTTGCTGGTCATACACCCGCATATATTCACGCAATGATAAATGTTCTGTACATTGAAGGTTCTAGTCAATTTGTAGATGGCAGCCAACAGCTTGCCAATTGTTTGAAGGCAATAATTGAAGATAATGGTGGAACTATAGTAGCTGGAGATGCTGTTGACAATATTGAGGTTGAAGAAAAAAAAATTGTTAAGGTTGTGACTCGTAATAAATATGAATATGCGGCAGACTGGTACATAAGTGACGTTCATCCAGAAGTGTTGTTCAGGATAATTGGAGACAACGCATTTCCAAGACACTATATGCAGCGTATCAGTTCTATTCCCAATAGTTATTCTTCATTTGGTGTTTACGTTAAATTCAAAGCAGCCAGTCAGCCATATATTAATCACCCGAGATACTATCAAGAACGATATGGTTCTGTGTGGAGTCTTGGAGCATATAACGAGGATGATTTTCCACAAGCATTTATGTACATAACTCCCCCCACTCATGGTCAAGGCAAATGGGCAAGCCGTATGATTATCCATTGCATAATGCCGTTCGATGCAGTACGGAAATGGGAAGATACGACAATAGGGAATCGCAGTGATGAATATCTCTCATGGAAAGAAAAAATAAAGAACAAGATTTTAAAGAAAATGGACATGTTGCATCCTGGTTTTATTGACACTGTCGAAATGTCATTTGCCTCCTCGCCGCTTACCATTCGTGACTATTATGGTAGTAAAGAGGGTAGTCTGTATGGGCATCAGTGTGACTGTGAGAATTTAATGCTTTCACAAATGCCAATAGCAACAAAGGTACGCAACCTACTGCTTACGGGACAAAACGTAAACCTACATGGGATTTGCGGCGTACCTCTTACTGCAATAGAGACGGCTGAAGCGATAGTTGGGAAAGGAACTATATTAAGTAAAATAAATAAAGCAGTATAATAATTATGGATACACGTACGGTAAAACTTAAACTTATTTATCCCAAATGGAAAAAACTTCCAGGACAAACAACTTTTAATCTACCCCCACATGGACCTGTGGCCTTTGCAGCCACTCTCCCATGGTATGTAGATATATCTTTCACAGATGAAAATGTAGAGGAGATAAATTTTGACGAGCCATGTGATCTTGTAGCCCTATCAATGATGTTGTCGACTCAGGTAAAGAGGGGTTGGGAAATTGCTGCTGAATATCACAAGCGAGGCAAACAGGTTATTGCAGGAGGTATTTCAACAATGCTTCATGCTGAAGAAATGGTTGACCATGTTGATAGCATCTTCCTTGGTGAGTCAGAAGGACGTTCAGAACAAGTTATACAAGACTGGAGGAATGCCTGTCTGAAGAAAGTTTATAACTATATGTTGCAATTTCCACCCATTGAAGAAGTTGGAGCTTGCAGAAGAGACCTTTACAAGAGGGAACTGTATAATCATAAAGGAGTGCCTATGGTTGACTTATTCCACGCTTCAAGAGGCTGCAGGTTCTCTTGCTATCCTTGTGCTGTCAGTTACTTGGGGGGAAGAGTGTTCCGTCCACGTCCTATTGATAAAGTTGTTGAGGATATGGCATCTATTGACAATAACCGTTTGTTTATAGTGGATAACTCTCTTGCACAAAACAAGGAGTGGGAAAAAGAACTGTTCAAAGCTATTGCGCCTCTTAAGAAAAAATGGATTAGCCATACGATTGAAGACGATCCTGAAGTGCTTGATTTGGCGGCAAAAGCCGGAGCTTGGTATGTTTATCAAGCTATTTATGACACTTCAGACTATATCAAGGAACGTGTGAAGCGCTACCATGATTATGGAATAGGAGTTGAGGGCACTATTCTTTTAGGCCTTGATAACCAGACAGAAGACGATTGCAAGCGACTTATTGATTTCCTTGGTGAGATAGATCTTGATTTGGCGGAATTTACGGTAATGACTCCTTTCCCGCATACCAAAGGTTATGACGATTTGCTACGGCAAGGTCGTATCTTTGACTTTGATTGGAATCATTACAATGCAGGACAAGTGGTTTTCCAACCAAAGCATATGTCACCTGAGAAACTGCAGGATTTATATGACTATGCATGGAAAACATTCTATCAAGAAGAAACTCAGGAGTCACGTATGTTCCGATTGTTCTGCAATGTAGTGATGCGTGAGATGGAAGACGGAACATATAGACCAAGAGATCGTCGATTGATAAATAAGTCTTTTGGTAAATATGTCGATAGAAGTAAAAGGAACGTAAACTTATAAAACATGAAAAAAATAGTCGCATTTTGTTTGTTTGTTTTAATACCATATGTCACTTATCCTTTTAGTTATTTTCTTACAATAGAGGGGGAAAGGTATTTTGGAAATATAAAAAAAGAGACGGATACCTATTATATGATTGAATTAGAAAATGAAAATAGGGTAATCAAACTCTTTAAAAACAAGTTGGTGCTTATTGAACATGAAGAAAATGGTTTGGAGGTATATAAGCCCGAATATTGTCATAAAGTGAATCCAGATTCTGCGACACAACCTTTTTTTGACAAGGCGAACGGGATTTATATTCCGATTAGTTCTTCTAAAATAGCTCAACGCTCTGGAAGTGGTACACTAAAGATGTTTCTGGTCAATGATACTCTTTGGAACATTGTTGATACAGAGGAGCAGGCTCATTATATAATGAGGTATGTTTTTGATGAAAGAGGCTCTGATAAGGCATATATTAATGTCTCTGACAGGGAGGGAAATACAGTGTATGTTTCACCAAAAATATCGGCACGGGATCCTGTTCCTTGGCATGCTGGCGAAGAATCAGCAGAAAAGCTTTATAAGTTATTAAAAAAGGTTGTTAGAAAGAAGTAATAATTCTATTTATGAAAGTATCACCAGATTACTACGATGAAATTTTTGAATTCAAAGGGCAATGGGATATGCCTTCCTCATGTGGCTTGAAAATCAGAGTGACTGATGGAAAAACCTATGTTATTGTAACGGAGTTATATCAAGACAACCCTGGCACAAGTGTAACCTATGCTGGAGAAAGTCTCGCTCGCCAGATATGCGAGAGCAAAGGGCTACCGTTTGACAACATCGTTTACATAGAATGTACACCGAACACCAATTCTAAATTGTCGTTCTATGACGAAGAATACTATTCAGTCAACTTTAGTGAAGATATTATACACAGATATCATCAGCTAACGAGTGAAGAGGTAAAACGTATTTTGAAGCATAAAGTAATAGAGAAATAATAAATTGGCTAAATATATTATTGCATTTTTTACGCTATTCCTAAATACTTCTATTCGTATTCAGATTCAGGCTCAAGATGACGTTGTGCGTTTATGGGATGGGACTGCCAATAAAGCAAATACTGTTACACTATCGGTGTTTGTTCCGGAGGAAAACAAATATGAAGGATTATCTTTCATTGTTTGTCCGGGTGGAAGCTATTGTTGGCATGATTACGACGTGGAGGGAACAGAAGTCGCAAGATGGCTTAATAGCGAAGGAATTACAGCTTTTGTGTTGAAATATCGTGTTCAAGGTATTTTTCAATATGTGACACATTGGCGTGCTTTATTCGGAGGTCATAAACATCCCGATATGATTGAGGATTTACAGCGTGCAATCCAATATGTGCGTGACAATGCCGAAAGATATGATGTCAATAAGAATCGATTAGGAGTGATGGGGTTTTCTGCCGGAGGTCATCTTGTCATGAGTTCCGCATGTTATTTCAAAACAGACTTTATTTCAAGGTATGGAGTGATATCATGTCAATCATTGCGCCCGGATTTTGTTGTTCCCATCTATCCTGTGGTGTCTATGTCGCACCCTGCCACCCATAAACGTTCGCGTAGGGCATTGTTGGGAGAATGGGGCAAGGCTAAAAAGGCAATGCGTGATTCTCTTTCTCTCGAAAAGCATGTGCCCAAGGACTGCCCACCTGTATTTATCGTGAATTGTAAAGACGACCCGATTGTTAAATATCACAATTCCGAACTTCTTGATTCCGCATTGACAAGGCAATTTGTACCCCATGTCTATTTACAATACAATACAGGAGGACATGGATTTGGCGCATCAGAAACGTTAGGAACGCCTGAATGTCGGCAATGGAAACATGAATTTTTAAAATGGATTAAAGAACAATTGTAAATCAAAAATGCATATGACTGAAAGAAATACCAAATTTGACGACATTCGCCCGTATTATGAAGAAGAAATACCTGCTGCTATGCAACGCATTGCAGATAGTGCGTCATTTCCTCTTCTCGCATCATACGTATATCCAAATGAAGACATAGAAAAAGTACGTAATCAGATAAAGTCTTATAAATCTATCAGAGATTTCCAGTTGGAAGTTATGAGGTGTGTTAATGAGCAAGTAATCAGCCGTAGTACGACAAGTTTTACTTATAAGGGAATAGAAAAACTTTCACCGCAAAAGAAATATTTGTTTATTTCAAATCATCGTGACATTATGCTTGACGCTTGCTTATTGCAATATGTTCTGTATAAAAATGGTCATGAGACATCTCAAATTACGTTTGGCGCAAACCTTATGCAAGGTCAGCTTGTGACAGATATTGGCAAATCAAATAAAATGTTTAAAGTGGAACGCCCTGGTAATAACCCTCGTAAATTCTACCTTGCTTCACTGCATTTGAGTGAATACATACGTTATGTACTTAACCATATAAATGAATCAGTTTGGATAGCACAAAGAAACGGACGTACCAAAGACGGAATTGACAGAACAGACCAAGGACTTATAAAAATGCTTGGTATGAGTTTACCACTAAACAAGGTTGATGCCCTTGCAGAGCTTAATATTGTTCCTGTCTCGATAAGTTATGAATGGGAATCGTGCGATATTCTAAAGACGCTTGAAGTATATGCGAGCAAAGCAACAAAATATATTAAGAAACCAGGTGAAGACCTTAATAGTATACTTACAGGAATAATGCAGCCCAAAGGTGATGTACATATAGAATTTTGTGACGTAATAAGCCGAGATGATTTGTGTGCATTTGGTCAATGTACAGCGAATGAGTATAACCACAATGTGGCATTAATGCTTGATGAAAGGATATGCAGCTCATACAAACTCTTTGGGAACAATTATATAGCCCATGATATAAGATATCAAAACAACATGTATTCAGAACTATACACAGATGAGCAAAAGGAGGCGTTCATGAAACGTTTAAGAAGTTTAAGGGTATATGAGGATGCGTGCAATATTGAAGAGCTTATTGATATTTTTCTCGGCATATATTCAAACCCTGTAGACTCAAAAAATAGATATGACAGGACGACGGCTAAATCCATTTCTTGATGCTCCAATAAGTATTGAACGTGTTTTATTGATGGGTATATCAACAATTGTGTTCGTCACAGAAGTAATATACGGAACAATAAAAGGCTTTGTATGGTTCGGTATAGGTAAAGAGCCAAAAAATGAGGCTAAATTCGATCGTCTTCATGAATTGATACATTTTTTCATGAAGTTGAATATCCGACTTCATCCATGGCTTACATGTGAGATTAAAAAACCATATAAAGAAACATTCAAGCAAGGTGCAATAGCGATATGCAATCATCAATCACTTATTGATACATTATGCTTGTTGATTTTGTCTCCAAAGATACTTATTGTTGCAAACAGAAATGTTATTTATAATCCATTGGTTAGGACTCTTTTATATTATGCCGAATTTGTATGCGTAGACAAAAGCATAGACTATCTTCTTGACTATTGTAAACGACATATTAAGCGTGGGTATATTGTTGTGATATTCCCTGAAGGTAAGAGGTCTAAACATTGTGATATAAAGCGATTTCATTCTGGAGCATTTTATTTGTCAAACAAATTAATGGTAGATATTTTGCCATTATATTTGCATGGTACTGGCCATGTTCTTCCATTAGGCAAAGCATTTCAAAATAATGCAACAATGTCTATAGAAATAGGCGAGCGAATACAACCTCAAACAAATGAATTGGATATCAGAAAACAAACTAAAGCCATGCGTCATCACTACGAGATTTATTATGATAGGATATGTAAAGAAAGAGAAAATGCAAGTTATTTTAAGAGCCTTGTTGTGTCTTTATTCAGGACAATACATAGAGGACGCAAATCAAAAGGACTACTTTTAAAATATAATAATTTTTCACAATGGATCAATTGTGATTATCAAGATGGTACAACCGTGTATATAGAAGACAAAACTTATGGTGTCTTTACATTGATGTTCGCTCTTGTGCATCCAACTATTCCTATTGTGCTAATAGGGAACAATGATTTGGTGAGGATTTATAGAAATCATAAATATTTGCCCCAAAATATTAAAACTACACAAAACGACAACGAAACAAAACAGATTACTAAGAATCGCTTTTGCAAAATTGACAATATAGTAACAATATATACAATAAATAGAATTGATAAATACAATGAAACAGCGAATACGTGAAATACTTGAATCAGCTCTTCCTATCGTAGATATAGATTCAGACTTTCTCTTTAGCGAATTGGATTCATTAGGAGTGATGACAATACTAATGGTATTGTCTGACGAATTCAACATTAAACTCGATGCACATGATGCCACTCCAAAAAATCTCAAAAACATTGATTCAATTACAAAAATGATTGAATCTAAGATTTCTGAACGACAATGACTTGCATAGAAGACTATTTAGCTCAACATGCTGCAAATAATGGAATGAAGAATGCTATAGTTTGCAATAGCAACAAACTTAGTTATACAGATTTATATACTCTTGCAAAAGAACGGGCTACTCAGTATGTACGTTCTGGGAAAAAGAGTATTATTATTAGGGCTTCACAAGATTTAGATTTCGTGATTTCGTATTTTGCAGCACATATTGCCCGTATTCCTATTGTTCCTTTAGAAAAGGACATCCCTGATTCTATGATATCAAATATTATTAATGTAATCGAGAATAGCGATATAAAAGAAGGCATATCTGACATCTTATTCACAACGGGAACAACAGGCAAACAGAAAGGAGTAATGATAAGTGAAGACGCAATCCTTGCAAATGCCGAAAATCTTATCAGCGCACAAGGGTTTACTTCTGAACTTGCTTTTATCATTTGTGGACCACTTAACCATATAGGTAGTTTGTCTAAACTATGGCCGATGATTGTAATTGGAGGTACAACAATAATCACCGAAGGCTTGAAAAATACCGATGTTTTTTTTAAGGCTTTGGAATACCCATATCGGAGATTTGCGACATTTCTTGTTCCTGCAAGTATAAGAATGCTATTGAATTTTGAAAAAGAAAGGCTTCAAAATGTATCAGAGAAATTTGATTTTATAGAGACAGGTGGTGCCGCACTAATGGAGAGCGACATGAAAGAATTATGTAAAATATTTCCAAATACTCGTTTGTATAACACATACGCTTCTACCGAGACAGGAATCATTTCAACCTATGACTATTGTAACAATGATTGTGTAAGCGGATGTGTCGGGTATGTGATGAAACATTCAGAAGTTTCAATAACTGAAGACGGTTTTATCTCTTGTAAAGGAAAGACATTAATGGCCGGATATGTTGGTGATGAATCCTTAACCCATAGTATTTTGAGAGATGGGACTCTTTATACATCAGATATAGGGAGCTTTGATTTTGCTAATCGTCTAATAATCCTCGGTAGAAATGGTGATGTTATAAATATAGGAGGATATAAAGTTATGCCAACAGAAGTTGAGGATGTTGCTTCTGCTTATCAAGGAGTTTCTGACTGTATTTGTGTTAGTGTACCTCATCCTATAATGGGGCATGTCCTAAAATTAATATATTCAATAAAATCCAAAGAACCTTTTGATAAAAAGACATTTATAAAATATATCAAGCAAAATATGGAATCATATAAAGTTCCATTATTATATGAGCAAACTAATTTTATCCATCGTACATATAATGGAAAACTTGATCGCAAATATTACGATAATCAACAATCGTAATATTAGGTATGCTATAATTATTGAATAATATACGAAAAACATTTAGCAAACTCTTGTATTGACTTTGTTATCGGTAAACATTGCCCACAGATGCTTGCTTGATAAGCTTGAACAGGATGGCTGGATTGATATTCTTGCCATCCTTTTTTAGTGTTAAATGTAAGTGCGGGCCTTTAGAGCGTCCGGTGTCTCCTGTCAGTCCGATGACCGTGCCGGGACGGACTGACATTCCGGTACGGACGGCGATTGTGGAGAGGTGGCAGTAGCTGACAGTGAGAGAGCCGTGGCGGAGAGTGACGTATCGTCCCGAACGCGAATCGCTGCCTGTGCGGATGACCTTACCATGGAGCATGGCGAAGGCCGGCTCATAGCATGCTTTCAGATCAAGTCCGTTATGACGGACCTTTTTCCTGGTGAACGGGTCACGGCGGGTGCCATAAGGGCTTGTGACCTCGATGTGTGAGAGCGGAAAGGCTGCGCTGACAGCGCGGCTTGTCCGCTCTTTCCGTTTCTTGACGGGCGCGCCGGCCTGAAGCTGCCGCTTCGGGAGCGGGGCCTGTTTAGACGGCGAGGTTGTGGTTACGGTGTGGAACTGCGCATGAGCATCGGTAACGGGCTGTAAAAGGATGACAATGAGTGCCGCTATTGAAAGTGATTTGCATTTCATGGGTGCAAAATTACGGTGAATACATACAAAGGGAAGAAAGGGAATGGAGGAAAGAAACTCAGGATAACATAATATATGATTTGAGTTTGATTTTCCGTCTGTTTTCATACTCGAATGATAATAAATCCCAAAAGTAAGCGGTTGCAAAGGAATGTCTGATAAGGTTATGGCAGAAGCATGGTAATTTTGCCGGAGTTTAATTCTATTATTATCAAGATTAAGTATGAGACAAGTACGATTTGAAGAGAGCGAGGTGCCATACAAGACACTCGGTCAGTTCGGACTGACGCAGGAGAAGATAGAAGACCTGCCTCTGTGGGCATTGGAGGACATCGGCCAAGGCCGACGCTCTCCCGTGCTGCCTGTCAGCGTGACCAACAGTGAGGGTGAGACAGTGCATAGCCGCACCCGATTTGCGCTGGTCCGTATGGACGACGGCAAGGCGGATGTGGTGTTTTATCCCGTGCTGGAGCATTCGCCGTTGGAAAACTACAGCAGGGAGCAGCAGGAAGAATTGCTTTCCGGCAAGGCTGTCATGGCTGATGTGCAGGACGCGGAGGGACGCAGGACAAAGGCATTCGTGCAGATAGACCGTGAGACCAATCAGGTGATGTCGGTCCCGACACCCGTCATAGGCCGCAACCTCGATGTGTTGAAGGATGAGCTGGGACTGAGTCCGGCAGAACTGAATGTGATGCAGAAAGGTGAGCCGCTGACACTCATCATGGACGATGAGCAGATTACGGCAGGCATTGACCTGAACGACAAGACCGGCATCCGCATTGACCAAGGTGACAGCCGAAAGTGGAAGGAAAACACCAAACGCGAGTGGGACAGGTACACTTTCGGATGCTATGGCTGTTGGGTTATGGACGATGACGGCAATCTCGACTATGTGTCCGAAGAAGAGTACACGGAAGAGTTGTGGAACGAACAGAAGAAGTCTGCCCAACGAAATGCCGGCTTCTCGATGCACAAGTAATCAACACATTATCATATTGTATATGGCAGCAAACAAATATTATCCGGAAGATGTGCTCGTCGGGAAGATGCAGAGCGGCGAGTACGGATGGCTGGAGTATATCAACCATCATTCCGCTGAATGGCAGGAAGAATATGAGAGCTATTGTCTGAAACACGGACTCTGCATCAGCGAAGAGACGGCCGGGCAGTTCGTCCATTACAAAGATGAGCAGCTGGAACAGGCTGTTGAGAACGGGGACGCATAATAACAAGACTGTATGGCGATAAGAAAGAATACCAATCCACAGCAAATGGACCTGCAGCCGGAGATGCGCGACCTGCTCATGCGCAACGGCATGCAGGCTCATGTTGTGAGCAACGGCAGCGGCTATCAGCTGCTTGTCCAGGGACATGACAGCCCGCTGCTCACCTACAACATCACGGAACGGCAGATGCTGGCTCTGACCGACTGGGGAACCAATTATGCAAACAAGACAGCCTACAACACCTTCACGGGTATCGTGGGAAATGACTTTTATATGCCCAAGAACTTCGTCCATGCACGCAACGCCAACGGCCGTGTGGCAATGGGACTGCACGGCTATAGAGTCGGTATCGGCGAGTATGGACGCACCGGACGTATCGGAATGCCGCCGCCATTCTTAGGCTGGACACCGCGAAGCCAGGAAGGCTTCCATCTCCGCAGGGTCGGAGGCCGGTTGTTCTTCCCAGAAGCCCCGATTGTGCCGGAGCGCTGGGACGGAAGGATGAAGCCCGGTGAGTTGCAGAGCGGCGGCTATGGCTTCTATTATAAAGGCCGGCAACAACAATACACCCCTCAGCAACAGGATGTGTTGAGAGACCTCGAAAACGTCATCACATCTACTGTCAGCCGTCCAAGAAGCACAGAACCGGCCAAGCCCTATAAGGAGCTCATCACCTCCAATGTCTATTTCTCCAATGAGAAATGGCAGGAGTGCCTGTCTTCGCACGGCATCATCGTAGATGCGGAGAAGAAGACGTTGACCATCCAGTCAAACAGCGTCAATGCCGACATGGTGTATGACCTGACAGATGACGAGTTGAGGAGTCTCACGTCCAATTCCGTCAAGGAGGTGCCTGTAGCGCGACGTATGGAAGTGCTGAACGGTGTCATCAAAGAGGACTTTGCCGACAAGGTGACGACGGACATGCTGAACAGCCGTGAGCGTATCGGCATCAAACTGCACCCTGAGATAGAGCAGGAGCTACAGCAACGTCAGCAACAGGACGAGGAGCGGCTGCGCCCCATGGAAACAGACGGGACAGTCACGAGGGAGATACCGCAGGGCGATGCCATGGTGCATGGCGAAGACCTTGCCTTGCTCAACGAGAGCAAAGGCTGGTATCGCGAGGGAGCGCATGGCCGTGAGGTGCAGGTGGAGAGCATCTTTGTTGAGAAGGTGCGGCAAGAAGAAGGAGAAAAAGGCAAGGAGAACGAGTCGAAATACCGTATGACCGCTGTAATCAACGGCGAGAGCATCACCCACGAGATAAAGCAGAAGGACTATGACAAGTTCCTTGCCGTGGATGACTATCACCGTATGAAACTCTTCTCCAAGGTTTTTGGTGAGGTGGATATGAAGACCCGTCCCGAAGCCAGTGCCGGCCTGGGCACCAGGATACTGGCCGCCCTGACAGCGGGTACGGTTGTGACGGCAGAGGTGGCACATGACATGAGCCGTCATCACCATCCTGCTCCGGAGTTCTATGCAGAGCGTCACGGGCCGGCACCACGCCCCTACTTCAAGCCCGGAGTCGATTCCCCACAGGAGATTGCGGCACGTAACTTCGAGGCGCAGGCCAATCAGATAGTGACAGAGATTAGAAGAGGATATTAGCATGAGCGGCAATGAGCTGACATACGACGACTTCCTGAACAGAGTAGGCATACAGGATGTTCTGTTGGACGCAGGCTATCACCTTAACAGGCGTGACGGCTTGCGCTATCCGTCGTTTGTGCGCACAGACAGCGACGGCAGACGGGTGCGTGGTGACAAGTTCATCGTCACGCAGAACGGCAAGTGCTGCTTCCGGCCTCCGCAGCAAAAGGTGTATAACGTCATCTCATTCATTAAGGAACATCCGGAATTATTTGCCGAGAACAAGCCGGGAATGTCCGCTGACAGGCTCGTCAACCTCGTCTGCAACCGTCTGCTCAACAATCCCATTGAGGACAGACCTGCAAAAATCGCGGATCCGAGGAAGGACGGCAAACCTTTCTCTCTTAGCGACTACGATATCCATAAGTTCAATCCGCAGGACAGGGAAACGCAGAAGCGTTTTTATCCGTTCTTCAAGTTCCGCGGTATCGACCTCTACACGCAGTATGCTTTCCACCGTCATTTCTGCCTGGCGACCAAGCACCGCACGGACGGCTTGAGCTTTGCCAACCTCTCCTTTCCGCTTGTCCTGCCCAAAGAGCCGGACAAGACCGTGGGCTTTGAGGAACGCGGCAGGCCTAAGATGGACGGCAGCGGCGGTTATAAGGGCAAGGCGGAAGGCAGCAACAGCAGTGAGGGACTGTGGATAGCCAACCTGACGGGCAAGCCGTTGGAGAAAGCCGACGAGATAGTGTGGTTTGAGAGTGCCTACGACGCCATGGCGGAGTATCAGATAAATCCTGTGAAGGTTGTGTATGTATCGACAGGCGGCACACCCACCGAGGGGCAGATGCGCGGACTTTTATCAGTCACGCCTGACGCCAGACATTACTTGGGATTTGACAAAGACGAAGCCGGGAGGCAGTTCGTGGCCAACTTCAGGAAGATAGCGGCAGACATGGGCTTCCGTCATGAGAACGTGCAAGCCTACCATCCGTTGGGATGCTACAAGGACTGGAACGACGCACTGCTCAACAAGAAGTCAGCCGGCCTGATTGCAAAAGGCGAAACGGATAATTTCGACTATGCGGAGTTCATTGCGTCCGGCAAAGCGGAAAAAGAGAATGCTAAACAAGAAACAAAAACACATCACCGATGAGTATGAGAAAAGAAGACGACAGCGTCATCACATTGTGACCCGGCACCGGGCAGTTTTTCATCAACGAGTTGCCCCTGTTGCTGTTGTGCGCGGCATTTCTCCTTATTGGAGGATTTCCCGGCTGTGCGTACAGTACCGTTCTGTTTGTCTCCGGTCTCTTGTTTTCCCTCTGTTTGCTCTACCGGTTTATCTATATGAGGAGCATCCGCTACTATATAGGGAACGAGCAGATTATCTGTGAGCACGGGGTGTTTCAGCGGAGCGTGAGCTATATGGAGCTGTACCGTGTGGTGGACTTTGCGGAACGCCGGACGCTGATGCAGCAGATTTGCGGGCTGAAAAGCGTGACGGTATTCTCCATGGACAGGAGCACGCCTCGTTTGGAACTGACGGGAATGGCAAATAAGCCGGACATCGTCTCACTTATTCGTCGGCGGGTGGAAATCAATAAAAGAAGAAAGGGCATTTATGAGATTACGAACAGATAAGATACTGCTCATCCTGCTTGTCATGGTATTTGCGGTACCGTCCGCCAACGCCCAGATTGTATCCGCCAACCCTTTGGAATGGATGGCACTGGCAGAGGGCAATGAAGCCGTCAACGGTGAGATTGAGAAGGAAATCAAGGGACAGGCCAAGACCGCCATGCTGCAGAACGCCATAGCCGCCGAGTTCACCAAGATACACGACTGGGAGAAGAAATACAACAGCTATCTGAAAACCGCCGGCGGTTATGCCTCTTCCCTCAAAGCCTGTACGCACTTGTATGACGATGGCGTGAGGATTTTCATTACTTTGGGCAAGATGCGGAAAGCCATCACCGGCAATCCGCAGGGCATCGTCGCCACGTTGAGCATGAACAACCTCTATATGGAAACCGCCACGGAGCTGGTGTCAGTGTTCACCCTGCTGAAAGATGCCGTCGCCAAGGGCGGCAAGGAGAACATGCTGACCGGCGCAGACCGCAGCAAGACCTTGTGGGCATTGAACGACAAGTTAGGTGCTTTCAGCAAGAAGCTCCACAGGCTCTACCTCTCCATCCGCTACTACACGATGGCCGATGTATGGAACCGTGTCACCGCGGGCATGACAGGCCGCAGCAACGGAGAGATAGCCACGCAAGCTCTTGGCAGATGGCGCAGGGCGGGACGAATGACAATGAATGATTAATGAACCATGAGATATTATATTTCTTGTGCCATAATAATGTTGCTGTCATCCTTGGCAGGAGTACGGGCGCAAAACGACCCTACTCTTGCAGGGATGATCCTGATGTACACCAACAAGGCGGAAAAGGAGCTGAAGAACCAGGAGAGGGTGATGCTGCTGCAATCCACCGGTCATATCTGGACAAAGGAGGAGGTGGAAGCCACCACCGGCCTGCAGCGTGAGTTCAACAACTATCTGGACTCTTTCCGCTCCATTGTCTGCTATGCCGCACAGATATACGGCTTCTATCATGAGACAGCACAGCTTACCGACAACATGGGCGGGCTTGTCAGACAGCTTGACGCCCATCCAGCCAACGGACTTGCCGTTGCCTTGTCAACCAAGCGCAACAAAATATACCGCGAGCTGATTATGAACAGCATTGAGATTGTCAACGACATCCGCACGGTATGCCTTTCCGGCAACAAGATGACCGAGAAGGAACGCATGGAGACAGTTTTCGGCATCCGCCCCAAATTGAAGACGATGAACAGACAGCTGAGACGCCTGACGAGAGCGGTGAAATACACCACGATGGGCGATGTATGGATGGAGATAGACGAAGGGGCACGTCCCGCCAAGGCCAATAAGGCAGAGATAGCGGCGGCCGCCAAGAGACGGTGGAAACAGGTCAGCAAGAATGTCAAACCATAAAACGAGACAATATGGGATTTTGGAGTTCACTATTAAAATATGGCTGTAAGGCGGCTCGGGGAACGGGTCATGCCGCCGGAGCCACATTCCGCACCGCAGGCAGTGCCGCCCTGCATCCGCAGCGTACCCTCACGGGCGCGGGAAGAGCCATGAAAACCGCAGCCGCAGGCGGTGCCGCCGGCTATGTCGCATGGGAGAAACTGACAACGGACAAGAGCGTGGCAAGAATAGTCAGTGACGCGGTTATCGGTGAGAGCGCCACCGACACCGTCGCGCGGACGGCGGACGATGTACGGGAACTGAAGGACAAGGCGGGTGAAGCCGTGGATGCGGTGAGCAATGCCGCAAGCAGCGTCGACAACAAGCTCAGCGGTATCGGTGACTTCTTCAGGAACATGTCCGGAGGCGGTGGCGGTGACATGATCGGCAGCTTCTTCGGAAACATCGGCAAGGGCAACGTGTCGGGACTGAGCATCGTAGGACTGGTGGCGGCCGCCTTCATGGTGTTCGGGCGTTTCGGCTGGATGAGCAAGATTGCCGGCGCACTGTTGGCCATGACGATTATAGGCAACAACTCAAGAGTGTCGCAAGCATTGCCCAACGGAGGCACCTCCTCCGACGGCCGGTCCCTTGCAGAGGCGGAATCCCAAAGCCGTGGAATGAGAAGATAAGCAGAACAGACTATAAATTGAAAATTCATGAAATATACGGAACAAATGATACTGCGCTCACCGAGCGGCTACTGTATGCCGTTTGAGGAGCCTGCAAGAAAAGACGTGCAGATGTCCTTAGGCTATGGAGAGCAGAAGCATCCCGCCACCGGAGAAACCTTCTTCCATCACGGCATCGACTTCAATGTCAACCACTATCTGCTCTCGGCAGTAGCCACAGGAACGGTGTCCGCCGTCGGGTCGGACACGACACACGGCATATATCAAACCATCCGTTATGGCAAGTATGAGGTGACATACAGACACCTTTCCAATGTTTTCGCCAACTTTTCCCAAAGCGTGAAAGCCGGACAGACCGTCGCCGCCAGCGGTGCCCTGTTGCATGTAGAGGTGAAATTCGACGGTGAGGAAATCAATCCGCTGGAGTTCCTCACCATGCTCTACGGCAATATCAGGGCATTGGAGCATAATGCCGGAATGGGTATTGACGAGGGCGGGGCATTGGAAATGACCGTCCCGTCGCCCTACGACACCGACCGTCAGGAGATTGAGACGCTGATGCTCCGTTTCCTGCCATCCTATTTCGAGGACCTGCGGCAGGGAGCATACAGCCTGCCGGAGCACACCGGGCAGTCATTGCGCAACATCTTCTCTCAGGGAGCCGTCAGGCATTACTTCTACGAGACCATGCCGAGCATGTCCAATCCGTTGGGTATCGGTATGCGCGGCATGCCGTTGGCCGCCAAGGTACAGAACCTGCTGATTGCCGACTTCCTCAACTACCTTGCCCTGCGTCATCAGGTATATCTGTCCACCATGGACAACGCTCTAAAAAAAAACTCCAAGAGCAGGCCCTGACGCATGACGGCATCATCGACCCTCTTGCAGACTTGGACGTGGATATCCAGAGCTTTGACATTCCGAGAACGGTGAGTGTCTATCCTGACCGTGCCGGAGTGCGGTGGTGGACAAAGGCGTGGTTCAACGGCAACGAGAACGGAGAACCGTCCGTGGAGATAGAGGAACGCCTCGCCGTACAGTTCATCCACAACATGGTGAGCAAGGACGAATGGCTCGAGGAGCACTTCCCCAAGCAGATGGAGATATACCACAACGCCATAGAGCAGACCAAGGAGCAGTTGATAAACCAGATAAAGATCATCGGATAATGGCAGACATAAAAGAGATATTCAAATCCAAGGTGGTGCCCGTCATGGACAAGGTGCGTGACGAGTTGCAGTCCAGACAGGCGGACGAGCTGCGTGAGCACTCCTTCTCCCTGCACGGGCTGCTGGCCGGCGCCGCCGGTCCGGACGGCGGCATGACGGCATTGGCCGTGCATGACGACACGCTGCGCCATGTGGGCAAGTGGAACTCGAAGACCGTTGAAGACTATGTGGAGATGGTCAAGGCGGAGCTGAGACGCCGGCATATCAGCGTCACGCCGGAGATGGAGCGGATGATGACAGACAAGATGATTAAAGACCGGATTCCCCGGTCTTCCGTCGAGTACGTCCTCCGCAAGGCTGCCGGCCATACCCTGTTCGGCATCCCGAACGAGATGCACAAGTCACCGCTGCAGGCGGAGATAGAAGCCCGTGCGGAACAGGCGTACAGTCCCACACGGACGGAAAAGGCCGTGGCGTGGGGACTGGGCACCGGCGCGGACATTCTGGCCACAGGCGGATTCGGCGGAGGCTGGAAAGGCGCGGCGGCGTTTCTCGGGACAGACCTGGCGCTGAATGCCGTGACGGACGGTGACGGGCAGCGGACGCCCGCAAGCGGCTCCGCGGAGAAGCCGCAGGAAACGGCGGCTGACAGTGAAGAGCAATACGTGCCGTCGGTCATCGCGCCGGAATATAGGGAGGAATACCTGAAGGAAAAGGAACGGCAGGAAGAGGCGGGAGAAGAGGAAAAGAACAACCATACTCAAACGATGGCTTCAGCACCTCATGAAGCGTCCGCCTCTTCCGGTTCCGGCCAGGAGCAGCCGGCCGGGCAAACCGGACAAACCAACGGGAGCGGCTGGAACGGACTGCTGCAAAGTTTCGGACTGGACGGCTTTTCTGACATCGGCAGGAACTTAGGCTATGTCCTGGCGATGCTGCCCGATGTCCTTGTGGGGCTTTTCACCGGCAAGACCAAGTCGCTGAACATGGACAACAGCCTGATGCCGCTGGCTTCCATCGTGGCCGGCATGTTCGTCAGGAATCCGGTACTGAAGATGCTGCTCATCGGCACGGGCGGCGCGAACCTCATCAACAAGGCCGGACACGAAGTGCTGGAACGGAAACGGGACGAGGGCGTCAACGCAAGCGCCACGAGACCGCAATACAAGGCGTATGCCGACGAGCCGCTCAATCCGCGGATCGCCAATCCTGTATTGCAGGGGCATTGTCTGATAGCCCATATCGACAAAGTCCCCTGCACCATACAACTGCCCGACAATGTCGCAGAAGCCTGTCAGACAGGCGCGTTGCCGGTAAACACACTCGCCAACGCCATACTCGCCAAGAACGACCGGATGCGGCAGATGGCTTCCGAGCGATATGAGCAAAACCGGCAGGAAACGATAACGAGAACAAGGGGTATTCAATAAAATATAAGGTAAGAAGACAATGAAGGAAAAAACAACAATCGAAAAGGCCGCGGCAGAGAAACAGGCGGAGCTGCTCTCCACGGCATTGGGAGCATCCGCGGAAGGCAGCCGCTACTGGATGAACGCCGCCGGCAAGCACTATCCCATGCTCTATCCGAAAGGCCTGACGGCAAGCCCGTTCAATGCCGTGATGATGGCTTTGCACAGTGACAGGAACAGCGGAAAGACCAACCTCTTCACCACGTTCACAGAGGCGAAGGCGCAGGGCTATGCCGTAAGGGAGCATGAGAAAGGAGTGCCGTTCCTCTACTACAACTGGGACAAGTACGTAAACCGCAACGATCCCCGCGACATTATCCCACGGACGGACTACCTGCTGTTGGACGACGACGGCAGGCGGCAGTACAAGGGTGTCAGGAACCGCGAGGTGCGCACGCTTTTCGGCATAGACCAGACCCTGATGCCCATGGCGGATGCGGCCGCATACGAGCAGCTGCTGGACCGGCACGGCGGCGAGCAGTACCGTGCCATGAGCGGCCGGCAGGAAAGGAATCTCCATGCCCGTGTGAACGACTTCCTCCGGAAGATGAGGGACAACCTTGTCGCTGTGCGGCAGGACGGCAGCGGAGTCGCCCATTATGATACGGAAAAGGATGTCATCTACCTGCCCCGGCAGAAGGACTTCGAGCATTACAACGACTATGTGCAGGAGCTGATGCGTCAGGTGGTGACGGCCACCGGCCATCAGCAGCGGCTGGCACGTGAGGGCATGGTCATGAAGAACGGTATGGCGCCGTCGGAGGATGCCGTCAAGAAGGAACGTCTCATAACAGAGATTGCCTCCGGAGTAAAGATGCTGGAACTGGGGCTGCCGGCGCGCCTGTCAAAGGACAGTCTCGGCATGGTGGACTATTGGACGAGGGAACTCAAGGAAGACCCGTGCCTGATCGATGCCATAGAGAGTGAGGTGAACGGTGCGCTGAATGTGCTTAAAAAAGCGGAGCAGGGCGAGAAAGTGGAATACGCCACGGAGCAGAACCGGCGCGAGACCGCTCAGATGCAGGAGCAGACGCCAAAGCACTTTTTTGTGGCAGACGAGATCAGGCAGCATCCTGATGAGGAGCGGAGAACCGTAGTCATCGTAAGGGATGCCGCCGGCAAGACAGCAGATGTCGTATTGCCGCAAGGCGCATCCATGGAGGTGAACAACGAGATCAAGGGAATGAACAAGCAACGCTTCACCAGCGCCCTGCAGAAGGAGGGCTATGATACGGTTCGTTTCCATAATCCCGACGGCGCATTGGGATTCCGTCCGGACGACAGTTATTTTGCCGACAAAAAAATAACGGTGTCCCGGCTGAAGAACTGGTCGATAGAAGACCTTTCCTCCTTGGATGCCTCGGAAGCCGTCGCCCATAGCAGGGACATCGGCTTTGACAGCGTGCAGATAGTGAAGGACGACAAGGAACGCTGGGCGCTGTATATCAAGCCGGAGGGCAAGGAGGGTTTTGCGGTCTATCCCGACAAGAGTGACCTGAACCAGTTCTTCACCACCCTGAAGCAGTCGATGGACAATATCGAGAACGTGCGTGTGGAACTCGCACAGAAATACTATGCCATGGCAGAGGCGAGACCCGATCTGAAAGTAGACATTTTCGGACAGGACAGCCAGGAGGTTGACTTGAACCGCATCCAGCGTGTCGCCGTATTCCGAGCCAAGTCAGGAGCCTGCCTGTGCGCAGCCACCATCGACGGCAGGAAGATGCAGCCGAGAAGCGTCAGCCCTTCACAATGGCAGCGTCTGTGGGTGGCTCCCGACAGGGAGTCCTATAAGCAGAACCTTGCCGCCTCACTTTTTGCCGATGTGCTGCAAAAGGGCAATGCCGTTGAACAGAGCCGGCAGGAAAAGCAAGAAGAGGCGGCAGAGGTCAGGCAGACAGAAACCGTTACAGTTGAGAAGCATGAGGAGCAGATGCAAGAGAGCCGGCATGAGGACAACCAGGCAGAGGAAAAAGAGAAGGGGCAGAAAAAGGAAGAAGCGGATAAAGAGCGGAAGAAGCAGGAAGGGAAGAAAGAGGAAAAGGCAGTCAAAGCCGCTGTCTCCCCTCTCGTCAGACAGTATCTTGACCTGAAGAAAAAACATCCTGACGCAGTCCTGCTTTTCCGTTGCGGCGATTTCTACGAGACTTATAAGGATGATGCGGCCAAGGCATCCAAAATTTTGGGAATCACATTGACAAAGAGCAACAGCCGTAAAGATGACGAAGGCAAGCCGCTGGCAATGGCGGGATTTCCGTATCACGCCTTGGACATGTATCTGCCAAAACTGGTATGTGCGGGTGAGCGTGTCGCCATCTGTGACCAGCCGGAGGAGCCGAAACGGAAGACCTCGGCTAACCGTGGCGTCAGTGAAACGGTCTCACCGGAGAACAAGACAGAAGAACAACATTCAGGACTGAGGAGATAGACGCATGGGAAAGAACGCAGCGTATGCCGCACAATATGCGGAGGCGGCTATGTTATGCTATTTTCAACATAACATGGCATATGTTGAGTATAAATTTATGTAAT
>CAZKOB010000018.1:0-38821 GCA_964554265.1 uncultured Bacteroides sp.
GTGACTTTTAGTGATTTTTTGAGCTTTTCAGCCTCCCATTTGACCTATAGGTCTTTCTTTTTGACACCTAAGCCTACCTATTGCGGACGGAACTCCGTTTTCCGCTGCCGGAATCCATCTTTGTTTTTCATGGCATTGAAAAAATTCGATTGCGATTTTTTAAGAATCTAAAAATCAGATATATCCACCCATTGGAATTATGCAGAATGACGCAATGGCGAAGTCAGGAAAAATGCGGAGAGCACAGAACCTGTGTCTTTTCAGATTCTGTGCCCCGCAGACTTTTGTCAGGATGTTGCATTGCTGCAACCGGTTGCTGTCGGAAAAGAATAGTTCCTGTGCGACCTGATTATTCTAATGTAAGTTCTTTGATAAGACGTTTTGCCTTTCCGTAACTTTCTATGACAGACAGCACATAGCGGATGTCCACACCTATGCAGCGCTGCATGTTGTTGTCGTACTTCAGGTCGCCGCTCATTGCTTCCCAGTTGCCGTCAAAAGCAAGACCTATCAGACGTCCTTTGCCGTCGAACATACCGGAACCGGAATTGCCGCCTGTGATGTCGTTGTTGGTGAGGAAACACAACTGCATATCGCCGCTGTGGCTGTCGGTATAACGGTTCCCGAACTTGCCTTTCTTCAGCCACTTGTATACTTGTGGCAGAAGTGTATAGTCGTCATTCTTCGGATTCTTCTCGAATTTGTCGGTAAGCGACTGAGGAAGTGTGTAATGTCCGTATCTCAAACCAGCAGAAGGCGAATATCCTTCCACAATTCCGTAGCTCATGCGCAGTGTGAAGTTCGCATCCGGATAGTATTCACGGTCGCGGTTCATTGCGCGTACTCCTTCGCCCAGCTTTCTCTCGAATGGGGTAGGATTCTTTGTTCCGTACATTCTGTACAAGGAAGCGATGGCATCGGCGGCAACTCCAAGCATTGGGTCATCGCTGACAGCGGACAGACTTGTGGCCTCTGCAAGCTTTTCAGGATTTGCAAATACGCTCTTTGAATAGAGGTCTTCTGTGTATGCATTGTAGTCTCCCTTGTAGTCTTTCTGTATGTGGGCATAGAATGCCGGGAGGAAAGCAGTGTCAGGGACATGTTCCGCATAGTTCCTGATTAATGCGGCAAACACCTGTTTGTCTGTCCGGATGTCGATGTCCTTATATTCTTTTTCAATCTTTTTGCTGAAGTCGGCATCATTTTCATTGACCTTGCCTATCATGTTGCGGACAATGAAGCGCAGAATGTCCGAGCCGCTCCAGAATGTTTCCTGCCATAAGGTCATGCTGTAGTAATTGTTGAAATTCTCGGAATATCTTGCACGTAAGGTATCGAGCACTCCGACGTATTGCGAATGTTTTGCAGAGTCCGCTGCCACCCATGCTTCAAAATCGGCTTCCAGTGCTTTCTTCTCATCGATGACACCCAGCTTCTTCAGCGCCTTGTTTTGTCCGATAGAATACTTCCAGTAGTTAGAACTTTGGGCATATTTGGCTGCATACATTATGCGTATGGCATCGCTCTTGCCCATGGCTTCCTTGAGAATGTCCTGTTTTACTCCGCGCACCTGAATACAGAGGTCGTTGGTGGTACGCATCTCATTCTCTATGCCGAACGAACTCAGGTAGCGGTCCGTCCAACCCGGATAACCGAGGGTCATGCAATACGAACCTTCCTGATATCCTTGGAGTGAGACATGTGCGTAGCGTATAGGATGGTAAGGTACATTGTCCTTGGAGTATTCTGCCGGCTTGTTGTTCTTGTCGGCATAAATGCGGAATACGCTGAAGTCGCATGTCTGACGAGGCCACATCCAGTTGTCCGTATCGCCTCCGAACTTGCCGAGGCTCTGTGGCGGAGCAAAGACCAGACGGACATCATCGAAACGCTGGTACACGGAAAGATAGTATTTGCTTCCTTTGTAGAAGGCGTTTACTTCCGAATAGATGGAGTTCACGGTGTCGTCGACTTCCTCTATCAGTTTGCCGCTTATGCTGTCGATGAGGGCGGAACGGGTATTTTCGTCCATGTCCGGGGTGATGTCCTTCATAACCTTGTCGGTTACGTCTACTGTACGCAGGTGGAATGCGACATAGAGGTCCGGATTCGGCAGCTCATCCTTCTTGTTCTTGGCAAAGAATCCATTTGTCAGATAGTCGTGCTTGGGAGTGGAGTGTTCCTGTATGGCACTGAATCCGCAATGGTGGTTAGTGAATACTAACCCTTCATTGCTGACCACCACACCGGAACAGAATCCTCCGAACATGACAATGGCATTGTTGAGCGAAGGTCCGTCGGCATTGTAAAGCTCTTCCTGAGTCAGTTCAAGCCCGAGCGAATGCAGGATACTGTCTGTACGCTGCGAAAGATTGCATATCATCCACATTCCTTCGTCTGATTTGGCGGAGAGAATGGAGACAAATGCAAACAACGATAAAATTAGTCTTTTCATTTATGTGGAATTTTAAGTTCTTGCTTTATGGATTTCTTGTTCCTTGGCCTTCGGTCGTTACTTCCTGAATTTTTTCCCTATCACAGGCAGGGAAGACAAAGGCAGGTCATGATGTATGGTATAGGCGAGGAAGAGGATGATAAGAATGGTGTTGACGGCTATTCTTGCCGGCAGCGGCCATGTGTGCGGCAGCAGAGTCATGATGGCGAAGAAGACAATGGTTATCAGCACATATATGCCGATGCTCTTCAGCGGATAGTCCACCGGATTCTTCTTCTGCCCCACGAAGTAGGACAACAGCATGGATGTGGCATATCCTGCAAATCCTCCCCATGCACAAGCCATGTATCCGTATTGGGGTATAAATAAGATGTTCACGGTTATCAGCACGGTACAGCCTGCAAGAGAAAACCATGCACCCCATATCGTCTTGTCTATCAGCTTATACCAGAAAGATAGATTGAAATATATGCCCATCATGATTTCTGCCGCCATTACGATCGGAACGACGCGCAGCCCGTCCCAATAGTCGCGGGCGATGATATATTTCAGTATGTCCATGTAGCCGATTACGCAGAGGAAAGCCAGCAGAGTGAATATGATAAAGAACTTCATGGCAGTTGCGTAGGTGCTTCCCTTGTCTTTGTCCTTGTTCTTGCTGAATACAAACGGTTCGTACGCATACCGGAAAGCCTGTGTGATCATTGCCATAATCATGGCTATCTTCACACATGCGCCGTATATTCCAAGCTGTACGGTGCCTTCGTTTGTATCTCCGTAGACTTTCGGGAAAATCATCTTGTCGACGCTCTGGTTCAATATGCCTGCTATGCCGAGTATCAATATAGGCCATGAATAGGAAAGCATACGACACATAAGTTTCTTGTCGAATTTCCATCTGACCCCGAACAGTTCAGGTATGAAAAATGCTGTCATTGATGCCGTACAGACAAGGTTTATGCCGAAAGCGTATCCCACACCCACTCCGGGTTTGTATATGATTCCCGCTTCTTCCGGATATTTTGCATACAATGAGGGAAGTATGGCAAAATAGAGCAGGTTCAAAGTGATGGTCATCACTATAAACAGGAGTTTCAATGCGGCGAATTTTACAGGCCGTTTTTTATATCGAAGATAAGAGAATGGTATTGCCTGACAAGCATCTATGGCCACGACACTTGCCATCATTCCTATATATTCCGGATGGTCTGCATATCCCATTGCCGATGCTATCGGAGCAAGAAAGCAGAATACGGCCGCAACGAAAGTCAGTGACAGCGTACCGACCATTATCAATGTGGTGGTATACACCGTATCCGGTTCTTCTCCTTCTTTGTTTGCAAATCTGAAGAATGTGGTCTCCATACCGAATGTCAGCAATACGAGTATAAGTGCCACATACGCATATATGTTGGTGATAATGCCGTAGCCGCCGCTCTCGGCTGCAAGCTTGGCTGTATAGAGCGGCACGAGCAAATAGTTGAGAAAACGTCCTACAATACTGCTCAGTCCGTATATAGCAGTCTCTTTTGCCAGTGATTTTAAGTTTGCCATCTTTGTTTGAGTTTTTTAGACTTTGAGAAGTTGCAGAAGGTTGGGGTTATAGTGTGTATTGGGATTGCGACACGGCAAATTGCTTGTCTGCCTATGACTCCATAATCTCAAATCTCTATAGACGCGCTGAGCCTGATATAATCTTAAAAAAGGCTTCTCATGCCGTCTTTCATGTCGGGATAAAACGAACGTCCCAGATGTTTGTAGGCAAGTTCGGTGACTTCTCTGCCTCGAGGAGTGCGCTTGATGAATCCTTCCTTGATAAGGAACGGTTCGTACACCTCTTCCACCGTGCCGCTGTCTTCACCGATGGCTGTGGCTATGGTGCCGACCCCGACCGGACCGCCTTTGAACTTGTCTATGATGGTTGTCAGAATTTTGTTGTCTATTTCGTCAAGTCCGAACTTGTCGATATTCAGTGCTTCAAGTGCAATGTGAGCTATTTGCAGGTTGATGCGTCCGTTGCCCTTTACCTGTGCGAAGTCGCGGACGCGGCGCAGCAGTGCGTTGGCTATACGTGGAGTGCCTCGGCTGCGGCCTGCAATTTCACCGGCTGCATCTTTGTCGCAAGGCACGCCGAGAAGCGTGGCGGAACGGAGTATAATCTTTGTAAGCACCTCGGCGTCGTAATATTCCAGATGAAGGTTGATGCCGAAGCGTGCGCGCAGAGGGGCTGTCAGCAGTCCGCTCCGTGTTGTCGCCCCGACGAGTGTGAAAGGGTTGAGGTCGATTTGGATGCTCCGTGCCGACGGACCTTTGTCTATCATGATGTCGATGCGGTAGTCTTCCATAGCGGAATAAAGATATTCCTCGACCACGGGCGACAAACGGTGTATCTCATCGATGAAGAGCACATCGTTCTCTTCAAGTGAGGTCAGGATACCGGCGAGATCGCCCGGTTTGTCGAGCACCGGACCGGAAGTGACCTTGAAACCGACGCCCAGTTCGTTGGCGATGATGTTCGACAAGGTCGTCTTGCCAAGTCCGGGAGGTCCGTGTAGCAGTGTATGGTCGAGAGGTTCTCCTCTGTATTTTGCCGCTTCGACAAAGATGCTCAGATTTTCCACCACTTTCGACTGGCCGCTGAAATCGTCGAATCTCAATGGGCGCAGTGCGTTTTCAAAATCTTTCTCCTTTGCCGACAAATATTGTTCTTCGCGTATGTCAAAGCTGTCTGCCATATTCTGTTGTAGTTGTGTATCAGATGCAAAATTAGACAAAAGCTTTGACATTTCGGGATTTTTCAAGACATAGTTTCATCGTTTTCTTTTTTCCTGATAATATGGATTCCTCTGTTGCTTTAACTTGGAGTTTCTTCCTCACTTCGTCATCGTGTCACAAAAAGAAATCTCATCGTTTCTGCTTGTCATTAATTACGGGCTTTTTCTGACAATCTGAAAATGTTAAAATTCAAGGCCCCGAGAATCGCATAAAATCGGCCGAACCTTGCCGAAGTTCTGTTTGCGCGATTCCAAGGCCGTTTTCAGGCCTTGAACCGCGAATGTAAAAATAGTATAAATTGCATTCTCAAAAGATACATTTATTCACATTAGCGTGTGTTTCGCCTGAAAAAAGAGTACGCTGAAAATCAATTTCGTTCACCTTGAAAATGGTTTTAAAGTGCCTTGTAAAAAATTTTTCAAGGTGAACGAAATTGATTTTCAAGGTGAACGAGTTCGAGAATGTCCGTTTTTCGGACTGAAACTGGATGTTGCACAATATCAATTCTTAAAAAAATTAAATCGTTTTTTTCAACGTCACGAAAAACAAAGACGGATTCCGGCGGTGAAAAACAGGAATCTTGGACAAATATTTTTATAACTTACTGATTATCAATACATCCTATTTTTGTTACAACCTGTACTTCTTGCACCTAAAACTGCATCGTCTTGCAGAAATAGTACTTCGTTGATTATCAATCTCTTATCAATGAAACTTCAAAAATTCGGCAACAGACCAAATGTAAACGAATCTTAATTATGTTAATAAAGTTCCGTCCGCAATAGATGGGCTTAGTGTCAAAAAGAAAGAAGAAAAGTCTCTGAGAAAGACAATTGCTTTTGCCGGTTTATTCACAGACTACAACCATAAGAATCACGACGGAGGAGTCTGTGGATACACCGGCTTAAAATCATAAGAGGAGTCTTTTTCCTTAGAGATGGAAAATCTTATAGCTGTATTCCGGTTGGATAACAGGGGCCTTTACTCCATCATACAGCATCTTGTTTCCGGTCTCAATATAAGCCTCATCCCACAGATTGTCATCTATAAAACTCTGTAACAATTCACGCCCCCCCTCGACGAGCAGAGTCTGTACGCCGCGCTTGTAGAGTTCTTCCAGTATTTGCGGGATAATGTCACATTTGAAATCGATTGGAAGTGTCTCAATGTTCTCATGCTTGATTTGCGGCTTGATGTCAGATGAAGAAAAGACCAATGTAGGGACGGTACCATCGAACACGTGAAGCGAAGAGGGAAGTTTTCCCAGCCTGTCTACCACTATACGGACAGGATTGTTTCCATACCAGTCGCGAGTTGTCAGTGATGGGTTATCGAGGAGCGCGGTGCGACGTCCTACAATTATAGCCTGATGTTCGGCACGGCGCTTGTGCCCCAACATCCGAGTGTAGCCGTTGGAGATTATGGCTCGCGGCTTGTCGCTGCATGTGTCGATAAAACCGTCTGCACTCTGTGCCCATTTCAATGTAACGAAAGGACGGTGCTTGCTATGGAACGTCATAAAACGCTTGTTCAATTCCATGCATTCACTTTCAAGAACACCTACTGTTACTTCTATTCCTGCATCACGGAGTTTTTGTATTCCTCGTCCATAGACTTTGGCGAAAGGGTCTACACATCCCACAACCGCACGGTGCAATTTCTTCTGTATGATAAGATCTGCACATGGTGGTGTCTTTCCATAGTGGGCGCAAGGTTCAAGACTTACATATATTGTAGACTTGCAAAGCAGATGCATATCTTCTTCTTTTACTGAAGCAATGGCATTTACCTCTGCGTGTCCTTCTCCGCATCGTACATGATACCCCTCGCCTATAATTCTTCCGTCACATACAATTACTGCACCTACCATTGGGTTCGGTTGTGCATTCTTTCTTCCGTTGGCTGCAAGCTGCAAGCAGCGTCGCATGTATATTTCATCGGTTGTCATAGTCCATACTATAAAATGTAGCGGCAGGAAAAGGCTGCTACCGGTTTATACAATATTTTGTAGGCAAAATAAGGAATTTCCAACAGGTGTTCAAACTGCAACTGAATAAAAAACTCATTATCGCTGCATTTCTTTCAAGATATTTAACAAAATGCAGTAACTTTGCAGCTTCAAAATAAAAAAGGTAAAAAGAATACAAATTAAAGGCTACAAAAAAAATGAAAATGTTAAAATCAAGACCGGAGCTGCTGAACACACTACGCAGCTACAACAAACAGAAGTTCATGGCCGATCTGATGGCGGGAATAATAGTGGGCATTGTGGCTCTTCCGCTTGCCATCGCATTTGGCATTGCTTCCGGAGTATCTCCTGAGAAAGGAATATTGACGGCCATTGTGGCCGGATTCGCCATCTCTCTCTTTGGCGGAAGCAGGGTGCAGATAGGAGGTCCTACCGGAGCGTTCATCGTGATTATTTATGGTATTATACAGCAATATGGACTTGAGGGACTTGCCATAGCGACGGTGCTTGCCGGAGCATTCCTCATATTGTTGGGAGTGTTTCGTCTTGGTACTATCATCAGATATATCCCTTACCCTATTGTGGTAGGATTCACAAGCGGTATTGCTCTTACCATTTTTACAACTCAGATCAAAGACCTTTTCGGTCTGACGATAGAAGGCGGAGTTCCTGCCGATTTCATTTCAAAATGGGGTGTATACGGACAGAATTTTTCTTCTGCAGATATTCCGACCACAATTGTCGGGATAATGTCTGTTGTCATAATTGCTGTTACTCCAAAATTCTCGAAGAAGATTCCCGGATCGTTGATAGCTATAATTGTCATGACCATTGCCGGTGTAGTGATGACCGACTTTTTCGGAATACATGTAGATACGATTGGAGACCGCTTCAGAATTGATCCTTCAATGCCGGAGGCAAATGTTCCGGATATGAATTGGGAGACTATAAAAGGCCTTATTTCTCCGGCTATCACTATTGCTGTACTTGGAGCTATAGAGTCGTTGCTGTCTGCAACGGTTGCCGATGGTATCATCGGACGTCGGCATGATTCTAACCAGGAATTGATAGGACAAGGTATTGCAAATATCATTTCGCCCATATTTGGCGGTATTCCCGCAACGGGGGCTATAGCCCGTACAATGACCAATATCAATAATGGGGGAAAAACTCCTGTTGCCGGTATTATACATGCTATAGTGTTGCTGTTGATATATTTTTTCCTTATGCCTTATGCACAGTACATCCCGATGTCGTGTCTGGCCGGAGTGCTTGTCGTTGTATCCTATAACATGAGCGGATGGCGTACGGTACGTGAACTTATGCATAATCCCAAATCAGATGTGGTGGTACTTTGGCTTACATTCGTATTGACTGTGGTGTTCGACCTTACTATTGCCATAGAAGTGGGATTGGTGCTTGCATGTCTGCTTTGCATGCGGCGAATGGCAGAAACCACACAAGTTTCTGTACTTACGGACGAAATCGATCCTAACGAGGAAAGTGATATAGAAGTGTTGAATGTCGAACATCTTGTCATACCCGAGGGGGTGGAAGTCTATGAAATAAACGGTCCTTATTTCTTTGGTGTCGCAAGTAAATTCGAGGATATCATGGCCGGTCAGAAAGATCGTCCGAAAGTCCGCATTATCCGTATGCGTAAGATTCCTTTCATAGATTCAACGGGAATACACAATCTGACCAACCTCATATCTATGAGTAACAAAGAAGGAATAAAAGTCATTCTTTCCGGAGTAAACGACTATGTAAAGTCCATACTTGAAAAAAATGGCTTTAATGAATTGCTTGGTAAGGAAAATATCTGCCCTAATATAAATGTGGCTCTTGAAACAGCGAAACTGCAACTTTAATTGAATCTTGTAATATCCATCAAAAAGCCGTTTTCATAGAATCCGTGGTAACTGTAAGTGGAAGGTTACTCTGAGATTTTATGAGAACGGCTTTTTGTTGTTCCAGGTTGCTGATTTGTGACAGAGCGTTGAGCATGGTTCGATGGCGTGTCCTGTCCGTTTGCAATAGGCTCTATTACTCTGCTCTCTGTAAAATCAGGATTTATCTTCTCTTTTTCTTCTTACTTCCGCTTTTCTTTCCTTTCTTCTTTTTGGTAAGCTCTGCAAAACTGGCAACAATAGCCTTGTTCTCAAAAGAATCAGCTGTAAGTTTTTTCACAAACTCAAAATCAAGCTGCTTACGATAAAGATTTGCGCTGGCGACTTTTATTCTTATAGGATCACCAAGAGAAAACCTGTGATGAGTTGTACGGCCAATAAGGCAATAGTTTTTGTCATCAAAGTCGAAAGCTTCATTGCCGAGGAAGCGAACAGCAATAAGCCCTTCACATTTGTTTTCGTTGATTTCGGCATAAATGCCGAATTCTGTGACACCGCTGATTGTTGCATCAAACTCCTGCCCTATCTTGTCCGACATGAACTCCACTTGCTTGTACTTTATGCTTGCGCGTTCTGCTCCTGAAGCCAGTTGTTCCATATCGCTGCTGTGCTCACATAATGCTTCATATTTTTTCTGGCTTGCACTCTTTTCACCTTCAGCATATGCTGTCAGCAGACGATGAACCATCAAGTCTGGATAACGGCGTATAGGAGAGGTGAAATGGGTATAATATTCAAATGCCAGCCCATAGTGTCCTATGTTAAAGGTGCTGTAACGCGCTTTCATCATGGCTCTGAGTGATACATTTTCGACAAGTTCCTGAATTTTTTGTCCCCTTACATTGGCAAGAAGCTTGTTTATACTTTGGGCAACTTCAATTTTGGTTCCTTGAGTGCGCAGATGATATCCGAAACGAGTGACAAACTGACTCAGATTTTCAAGTTTGTTAGGATCCGGCATGTCATGAATGCGGTAAGGCAGAGTTTTTGGTTTGGCATCGCCCTTGCGTACTTTGCCTATACTTTCTGCAACAGTCCTGTTGGCGAGAAGCATAAATTCCTCTATCAATTTGTTTGCATCCTTTGCCTGTTTGAAAAAAACGCTCAACGGTTTTCCTTTTTCATCTATCTCAAAGCGCACTTCTTCGCGGTCGAAGTTGATGGCTCCGTTACGGAATCGTTCTGCCCTGAGAATATGAGCAAGACGATTAAGTGTAATGAGTTCATTGCAATATTCACCGGTACGTTTGTCTGCCGGAACAGGTTCCATTGGAATATGGACGGATGCGGAATCTGTGATTCCTCTACTGTTTCTTAATTTATAATCTTCAGGAGATGCTTCACCGTTTTGTTCTAGAATCTCCTGAACTTCCTCATACATGAACCTGCGGTTGCTCTTTATAACCGTATGTGCGATATGATGACTCTTTACTTCAGCTTCATCGTTCATCTCGAATATGACAGAATATGCAAGTTTTTCTTCATCAGGACGCAATGAACAGATGAAATTGCAGAGACGTTCCGGAAGCATCGGGACGGTCCGGTCCACGAGATACACGGAAGTTGCTCTGCGCTGTGCTTCCTGATCGATAAGCGAACCTTCGGTTACATAGTGTGACACATCTGCAATATGTACACCCACCTCCCATAGTCCGTTGTCTTTCTTGCGTATAGACAGGGCATCATCGAAATCTTTGGCATCTCTCGGATCGATAGTGAATGTAGTGACATCACGGAAGTCCTCACGTCGAGAGATTTCTTCTGCTGTTATATTGGCATCTATATATTCCGCTGCCTTTTCCGCATCTTCCGGATATGAATACGGTAGTCCGAATTCAGCAAGAATGGCATGCATTTCCGTTTCGTTTTCACCAACTTTGCCAAGAATCTCCAAGACTTCACCTATAGGGTTGTGGGAGTCTGTCGGCCAGTCTACTACACGCACAACCACTTTGTCGTCTGCTTTTGCACCTTTCATTTTGTCTGTCGGCACTACAATACTTTCCGGCAGATTATTGTTTGGTGAAACAAGATATGCAATCGAATGTTCTATCTGCAAAGTCCCGACATACAGTTTGTCGCTTCTCTTTACAATTTCAATAATCTCTCCTCGCAACTTGCTTGTGCCTCGCTTCTGGGCATGCAGGCTCACTTTTACAATATCCTCTGGTAAAGCATGGTTTATATTCTCGTCGTAGATTCTGATGCCGATTCCGTCTGCCGTATCCACGAAGTTGTTTCCGTTGGAGGTACGACGGAATACGCCTTCCATTATTTTGGCCGTTCGTTTGTTGAGAAAAAAACCTCCGTCATCATTTCTTGCTATAAACCCTTCTTCAAGAAAATCATTGAGCAAGTCTACACACATCATCTTCAGAGGATGTGAAGTAAGTTTGAGAGCACGGAAAAAGCTTTTAAGTGTAAAGCCCTTGTCCGGATGGAGTTGCAGATATTCCCTCATCATATTCAACAAGTCTTTTTTGTTAAGACTTGACTTTGTTGATTTCTTCTTTGATTTTGCCATAGTGAATTTCTTTGAAAAATCTCTTGAAAAAGAGACTTTGTTATTATTTGGTTATCTAAGATATACAAATAATACCATAAAAGTTGTTTCAATGTCGTTAAAATGTCGGAAAACACGCGAAATGTACTAACTTTGCCAACATATCAGCCTTTTTTTGCCGAATAAACTATGCAAAAAGGGTTGAATAGAACAAATAGCTCCGGATGCCCGGGCTATAGATTTTTGCGGAAGAAAATGGAACAAACGAAAATACTGATTACAGGAGCAAGCGGCTTTATAGGCAGTTTCTTGTGTGAGGAGGCTTTGCGGCGTCGGATGAGTGTGTGGGCGGGCATGCGCTATAGTTCGAGCCGCCGTTGGCTCCAAAGCGAATGGCTCAAATTCGTAACTCTTGATTTGCAGGTTCCGGAAATATTGGAACAGCAGCTTGGCAAGTTCAAGGAGAAGAATGGCAAATGGGACATCATTATTCATGCCGCCGGAGCAACCAAATGTCTGGACAGGGCGGATTTCGACAAGGTGAATTATGAATGTACCCGTAATCTTATCAGAACATTGCGGAAACTGGACATGGGACCGGAGCAATTCATTTATATAAGTAGTCTGAGTGTCATGGGGCCTATACGGGAACAGAAAATACCGCCGCATACGGTGGCTTTGCCTCTTGACGCTGATCCCGAATGCGACTTCATCAAGAATTATACAGTCCGGAAGTCTGTATACGAGCCTATCAGAGAAGAGGATGTTCCCCAGCCGAATACGGCTTACGGAGAGAGTAAGGTGAAGAGTGAGGAATATCTGAAGAGTATGGGCGACAGCTTTCCTTTTGTCATATTTCGTCCTACAGGTGTGTACGGCCCGCGCGAGCGCGACTATTTCCTTATGGCAAAAAGTATTGTGTCGCATACTGATTTCTCTGTCGGATACAGTCCGCAGGAGATCACATTTGTTTATGTACGTGACCTTGTCGGTGCTGTGTTTGCAGCCATAGATCGTCGGATAAAAGGACGCACCTATTTTGTCAGCGACGGATATGTGTATACCAGCCGGGCCTTCAGTAAATTAATGCAGCGTGAACTTAGAGTTGATTTCCTGATTCATTTCAAAGCTCCATTGTTCGTTCTCAGATTTGTGTCGGCTGTGTCTGAGATGTTGTCAGGATTTACAGGCAAAGCTTCGACTCTCAATAGCGACAAATACAAGATTATGAAGCAGCGCAACTGGAACTGTGATATCACTCCTATGATACATGAGCTTGGATATACCCCGCAGTGGAACCTTGAAAGAGGGGTGGAAGAAACTATTAACTGGTATAAAAAAGAAAAATGGATATAAAGAGTCTTTTCAAGAGCAACAGTAAATACAGAGTATTGGGCGTAGAAGCCATTACATTGGCCTATATGGCCGTAACTTCAGTCCTGATATTTGTAATGTGGAACCGCCTTGAGGAACCGGATGTCATGCTTTACAGAAGAGCCGCTGTGGTTTTATATATAGCCGGAGGCGTTTTCCTGTACAGATATTATCCCGGACGGCTGATGATTGGGATACGGGCAATCCCTGTAATGTTCACATTGATCATGTGGTATCCCGAAACATACGATTTCTGCAGCCAGTTCCCTTATTTAGACCATCTGTTTGCATCTGCCGACCAGATACTGTTCAAGTGCCAGCCTTCGCTGGAGTTTGTCAAGGTTGTAAATTCCACCTTTTGGTACGAAGCGTTCAATCTTGGATACTATTCCTATTACTACATGATGGTAATCATGTTGCTTTATTATTACATTTTCGAGTATTCTCATTTCGGAAGGGCGTCATATATTTTTCTGGGTTCGTTTTTTGTCTATTATCTGATATATGATTTTCTGCCTGTGGCCGGACCACAGTATTATTTCAAAGCTATAGGTCTTGATGCCGCCGAATCCGGTACATTCAGAAATATCTGTTATTATTTCCGGTCGAACATGGAAATGTTGCCGACGGAAATACGTGGTATATTCAGCGAACTTGTCAGGAAAGCCCAGGAAGTGGGAGAACGTCCGACTGCCGCTTTCCCAAGCAGCCATGTCGGTATGAGTACTGTTACCATGCTTCTTGCCTATCGTGCCAACGGTTGGCTCTGTGGGATCATGCTTCCTTTTTACGTGCTTTTATGCTGCGCTACTGTGTATATACAGGCCCATTACCTTGTAGACAGTATTGCAGGTTGCATTTCTGCCGTATTGTTCTTCTTCATGGCAGATAAGTCATACTCGTACATGAAGAGTAAGCTTAATCTCATCATGTAGATATATTCCGGAGTGTCTCCGTCTGCTGTGCATCGGAGTATACAAATGACGACATCCGGGAAAGTAATGCTAAATATGCTGTTTTGCTGGTGTCTTCACAGACTCCTCCGTCGCAAGCTCCCCAATTGCTCCTATTCCGCAATTGGGGAGCTTGCGACGGAGGAGTCTGTGAAGACACCCACAAAAGCAGCTGATTTTTTAGTGAAATTTCTTCCTTCTTTTTTATGATAAGTCCACCTATAGCGAACGAAATTTTATTAACATAATTAAGATTCATTTGCATTCGCTCAACTATTGATTTTTTGAAATCTTGTAGATAAACGATTGATATTCAACAAAATACTATTTCTGCAAAACGATACAGTTTTAGGTACAAAAGGCATAGGCAAGGATAAAAATAGGAAATACTGATAATCAGCAAGTTATAAAATTTCTTGTCTAAGACCCTTGTTTTCCGCTGCCAAAACCCATCTTTGTTTTTCGTGGCATTGAAAAAATCCGATTACGATTTTTTAAGAATTTAATTTGTGCAATACCCAATTTCAGCCCGAAAAACGGACATTTTCAAACTCGTTCACCTTGAAAATGAATTTCGTTCACCTTGAAAAATTTTTTACAAGGCACTTTAAAACTATTTTCAAGGTGAACGAATTTTATTTCCAGTGTACTCTTTTTTCAGACGATGCACACGAGAATATGAAAAAATGTTTCTTTTTGAAATGCAAATTATATTATTTTTACATTCGGGGTTCAAGGCTTGAAAACGGCCTTAGAATCGCGTAAATGGAACTTCAGTCGGGTTCGGACGATTTTACGCGATTCTGTGGAGCCTTGAATTTTAACATTTCAGATGGCAAAAAAGGCTTGAATTTTATGATAAGTAGGATGGTTTGACGGCATAGAGGCTCACCTTTGTATCCGCTTCGCTGCATTGAAAATATACAAAGAATTGGAGAGAATTTTGAAATTTACGGACATCAAAGAAGAGCGAAACTCTTCGATGAGAATCAAGGGGTGACACGATAATGAGGTCAGAAGGAAACAAAGTCTAATCATGCAGGTATATTCCGAAGCGGTCTCTGTCTGCGATTACCGGAAATTTGCGTCGGAACTGTTCTAATTTTTCCATGTCGATATGGACTGTAACTGAACTTTCCATGCCGTCTGTACATTCGCCAAGCGACTTTCCATACGGATTTATAATGCGGCTGCATCCGCAATATTCGCATAAGGGGTCACAGCCGGTTCTGTTGACTCCGACGACATAACACTGGTTCTCTATTGCACGTGCCGTGAGCAGGGTGTTCCATACTCCGATACGGGAGGTGGGCCAGCTTGCAACATATATGGCGACATCATAGTCTCCCGTGTTTCTGCTCCATACCGGGAAACGCAGGTCGTAGCAGACCTGCAGGAGAAACCTCGTTTTACGGAACTCCACCACAACCCTGTTCTGCCCTTTTGTGTAGAAGCGGTCTTCTTCGCCATAGGTAAACAGATGGCGCTTGTCATAATGGTGGTATTTACCGTCGGGGTAAACAAAGAACATGCGGTTGAAGTACTTGTAGCAAGGAACTGGAACGCAGTCCTTGCCATCCGGCTTGTCGTTGAGCATTTCTTTTATGGCAACGCTTCCCACAATGGCACAGTTCAGCTCTTTCGCTATCTGTCTCATCCATTGTAAAGTCGGCGGCAAACTCTTGTCTGTGGACAGTTCTGCTATTTCTTCCGGATGGGTACAGAATCCGGTGGTGAACATTTCCGGAAGAACATACATGTCCGACCTTTCGGCATTTCTTATTGCTTTTTCCGCACGTCTCCTGTTTTCTTCGGAATCGTTCCAGACGATATCCATCTGTATAGCTGTGATATTCATGAGATTTCTTTTGATTTGTAAAAAAAAACGGAGTTGCAAGACTATGGCGAATCAGACTGTCGATTCTATATAACATAAAGGATTTATGAATATACAGAACGTGTCTGGGTGCTCACTGTCTTGCAACTCCGCAATAACTATCTGATTAGAACCTTTTTCACCAAAGTGTGGCTTGCTGTTGAAGCCTTCACGATTACGCTGCCTTTATATCCGTTAGTACTCATGACGGCTTTTCCTGTTCCTTTGCAAGAAGATACAGCTTGACCGTTGAGGCTGTAAAGTGTGGCGGCAATAGGTTCTTCGTTTGCTCCATACACCTCTACTGTACCGTCTGTGCAAGAAACTTTCAGTGCTGCATCGTCTGAGTCGGTCCGCATTATGCCGGTTGCATCCTGCTGAAGCTTCACGCGTGCCGCATTTATCATTTTGTCTGTATTCGCATCGATGAGCATCACCACCACTTTGCAATTGTTGATGTTTGAGATGTTCTGAGGTACGTTTACAGACAGATTTGCTTTGTATACCTCTCCTGCTTTCATTTCCTGTGGAAAATATCCTCCGGTTCCGCCTAATGGGGCAGAACAGCCTCTTGCCACATCATTGTTCAGAATGGAGACAAACGGTTGGCCGTAGATTCCGCCTTCTCCCCATTCTCCGAATATAGGGTCGGTATATTTGGAGAAATAATTGCTCTGGTAATTCGGGAGATTATCCTCAAGAACAATGGTGAAGACATTCAGGTTGAGATTCTTGGCATTGATAGCGCTGCATACGGATGTGGAAATATCTATTGTGTTGTTGTCTGCATTATGAACAGCTTCAATGTCTATATCTATGTCTGCCAATGTTTCAAGTTCCTGCTGCGCAATGTCTGACCATGTATCGCTTGTTTGGCTGTTGCTGAAGTAATACCGTGTGTCATCCGGATTTTGCCACATAGGATAGCTTATCGTACCGTTTCTGTTTATGATTCCGCTCGGTGCACCGACAAGCCCAAGATATGTGGTATAACTTCCAAGCCCCGCGCTCAGACGGTCGGAGCCGTAGGTGTGAATCGACACGGGGATGAATCTGTCGCCGATATACTTTTCAAGGTTCTCTATGGCCAGAATACCCATAGGGCAGTTGCCGCAGTCCGCTCCTGTATATTCTTCAAGCACGATGTGTTTGGTGGTTTCAAACATAAGATTCTTGATAAAACTTTCCACGGTGTTGCTGTTGTCGTTGAGTTTCGTTTCTATATAGAATCTGTTTGTCTCGCCTGCAATAAGCGGAAGCGGTTTGTTGAATGCAAAATTATAGGTGTCTCCTTTCTGGAGATTCAGTCCGTCTTCCGAAATGTTGTCTATGACATTGCCGTTCCCGTCCTTAAGTGTAAGCGACAGTGTCGTGTATTCCTCTGTTGTTGTGTTGATGGTTATTGTTCCGGATATGTTCTCACTATCCTTGTCGATAACCGTCTGTGCATGGTTCAATGCAATGAGGTGGTGTACATCGTGCTCTACAAGAATGTTGTCGACAAATACCATACTCTGGTTTTCGTTGTCATTCAGGAAAGCAATGTAAATGTTCTTGCCGCTATATTCGGCAAGGCTTACGGAGAAACTCTCCCACTCATCGCTCAGGTCTTCTTCCGACATGCCTGGAGAAAGAATGGCGTTGACGACAATCCGGCCTTCGCTTCTCATTCTTTCTATAATGTCGGAAGTGAGATAATTATACGGTTCGTCGCTCTCGAAGACTATCACCTTAATCCGGTCCTGACATCCGTATCTGTAACTCTGTGCATCGAAACTGAGTATGCAGCGTTCATCCGGTATGTGCAGTTGCGGAATAACCATCCAGTCATCACTCTTTCCAGCCGGAGAATATATGGAATGTGAAGCGGCGCAGTAGTCTGTCGAAGAAACGGATTCACGTATGGAGAAGTTCCACGGAGTATTGTCTGCATCGAATTCAAGGTTTTGCATTGCTGCGGCAGGCATATTGTGGTCTCCTTCATACAGCATGAATGTCTGCAACGATATGTCCATTCTGTTGAAATCGCAGCTGAACAAAGTCTTTTCTCCTGACTCTATCTCTCTTACATACGAACCTTCATAGCCGATACGTATTTCTTCATTGGAGCATCCTCCTGCAATATCCGCTATTGAACCTTTCTCGACCACTACGGTATAGCTGTTGCCGCTGAACAGATATTGGGTGCTTGCCGGATATATCGCTACTTTATTTCCGCTGCAGGCAAGAACAAGATTACATATATATTTATTGTCGCTTGCGCTGTAAAGATAGGCTGAAGCTGTGTCTGTAAGTGATACGTTGGTATCCATTGTCAACATTATCGGACTCGATGAGTAGTCTGTTTTTGCAATAAAAGATCCGTTTTCCGGATATATGGAGCTGGCAGATACCGGCTTGTCCATACGGCCTGTATACTCAATCCTTATTTCTTCGTTGGTCTTGGAAGCGTCTTCACTGATACTTACTGTTCCTGCCGGAATGACAACGGTATACGATTTGCCATTTTCCAGTTCTTGTGTTCTGAAAGATATTCTTATCTTGTTCTTTTTATTGTCTGTATGTTGTATTCCTATGGATTTTCTTATCAGATTGCCTTCCGCATCTTGCAGCCGGACACTGGTTTCGGGAGCGATTATATTGACATTACGGTTGAAGGTGATGTCTACTGTTTTCAGTTTGGTGAAAGAAGAACCGCTTGCCGGACTTACCTTGTATCCTCCAAGCAGGTTGACATTCTTGCATTCCTCTGAAACGGGAGCGGGAAACTCTACAAGGCAATATTCCTTCATGTTCGGGTCTATCATACACTGCATACATCTTCCGTCTCCGGTTATGGCTATAGGAGTACCTGTATAGTCAAAGCCTGTATATTCGTAGAAGTTGATGCCGTACTTCTGCATATAGAGCTGCTGGGCGCTCATCCAGTATTTTCCGGTATGCATATACCACTCGCGCAGGGGAACATTGGTAGGTGTCGCACCGAAAATATTTCCATTGTCGTCGATTTGGTATCCTATGATGTCTTGCCCCTCTTCTGTATCAAACACCTCAATTTCGCCTGTTTCTACGTTGTATCTGTATGCTACCATGTATTCGCTCAGAAATTCACTTCCGGGAATTTCTTTTCCCATGTATGCACATCCGGTTACCCACTTGCCATTGTGGCTCATCTTTGGAAAATCTGTAAAGAGCATGTCTGGAAAGTGAGATTGCCAAGGATGTAGATCATCGGGAGTGAAACCTATGGCATGATAAGTTTTCTCCACTCTGTCGTATATATAGCTGAACAAAGCTATAGGATATATATACGAGAATGACATGGTTCCGAGGATATAGCGTCCGTCGGGCGATATGTCCGTAAATCTGTTCTGTCCCTGATTGTCATGCTGCATATCAAGTTCCGGTATACCTTCCGGTTGTATAAACTTGCCGGTGGAAAGTTCCCATAGTCCGCATTCTTCCTTGTAGATGTCGCCGGACATCGGCGGCACTGTACCTACTGCATATTCTCCATTGTCAGACATCGCCACAACATTGCCTTGCAGGTCGCCGGGCATTTCAAGTATATTCCATCCGCCTTTCTCTTTCGACCAGAATGCGGCTTTGTCGTCATATTGTCCGATGGCGGCAGTGCCGGCCTCGTTGATATCCGTGATACGGCATGTATGCCCGTCTTTCTTCTCATCCTCTGTCAGAAGGTCGAACGATTCTCTTGTTTCATGGTTTGTGACCACAGACGAATGGGTAATCTCCCATATCGTATTGCCGGAAAACTTATAGCCGATGTCGCTTTGACTGATGTCGGTTATGAGCGGTTTCTGCATCTGTTGTGCATGGATTGTCCAAGACAACAAGATTCCGAGAACAACTGTAATTGATTTTTTCATGAGTGTCCTGTTTTTTTATTTGTTCACGTGTTCGGTTCGTTTTTTGCCAATCATGAAGATAGCGCCGACAATAATCAACGGTATACTGAGCAGCTGTCCCATGTCGAGCAACATCCCTTGCTCAAAGTCTACTTGCTCTTTCTTTATGAACTCTACAAAGAAGCGGAAGGTGAATATTGTGGCGAGGCAGAAACCGAAATAAAAACCGGTGCCGACTGTGAAGCGTGTTTGTCTGCCGTTCTTTTTCGATGCATTGTCCGCATGTTCCCGTTCCGTTGAAGAGAATACTCTTTCTGTTGCGGAGCTGTGGTTGGTGTTTTTTGCATCTGTATTATATTTTCTGTATATCATGGCTCCGGCAATGAAGATGATGAAATAGGCTATAGCCTCGTATAACTGTGCCGGATGACGTGGGACAAGCATGCCTTCCACAAGTGCGTCGCGTGTATGGAACAGGAATGCCCACGGTACATCTGTGGCGCTGCCTATTATTTCCGAGTTCATCAAGTTGCCAATGCGTATGCAGCAGGAGGTCATAGGGGCTGCTATGGCCACATTGTCGAGTACGACGAGGGCAGGAACTTTTGTCTTTTTTACATAGAGCAGGAGAGCGACTGTAAGTCCTATGACTCCGCCGTGACTTGCCAGTCCTTCATAGCCGCGAAACTCCCATTCCCAGGAATCTTGGGCGAAGCGTACCGGTAGCAGCATCTCCATGAACCCTTTGAGAGAACCGAGATATTGTGTCGGTTCGTAAAAGAGACAGTGTCCAAGTCGTGCTCCGATGAGCACTCCCAGAAAGCAATACAGGAACAGCGGTTCAAATTTTTCGTCTGCAATCTTTTGGTGCTTGTAGAGTTTTTGTACTATGACATACGCGAACAACAGGCCTATGCACCACATGAAGGAATACCAACGGAGTGAGAAACCGCCAATCTCAAAAATGTCGATATCCGGCTGCCAGTCTATGAAAAGAGGTGCTATCATTGGAGTTGAATATTAAGATGTTGAAGTTTGAAAATGGAAAAGTTGCCTTTTTCTTGTTTTATTGTGCCACCTTGAGAGATTGTTTCGTCTGTTTCCGTCGAATTGAAGAAAGGACATAACAAGGTTATGTGACTTGATGAAAGCAGACGAAACAAGACTCAAAACGGTTTGAATATAATCAGACTATATCCATAAAATTCAGAAAACAGCTTCTGGAGATTGTCCGCATTTTTTCTTCTTGCCTTCCAATCTTCAATTTTCAAGCAGAGACATAAATTTATACATTGAATCTGAAGTGCATGATGTCACCGTCCTGTACGACATATTCCTTGCCTTCCACTCCGAGTTTTCCGGCCTCGCGTACAGCCGATTCCGAACCGTATTTGATGTAGTCTTCATACTTTATCACCTCTGCCCGGATGAATCCCTTTTCAAAGTCAGTATGTATCACACCTGCACACTGTGGTGCCTTCCATCCCTTCCGGTAAGTCCATGCCTTGACTTCCATCTCACCTGCTGTTATGAATGTTTCAAGGTTCAGAAGCGAATAGATTGCCTTTATCAGGCGGTTGCAACCGCTTTCTCTCAAACCAAGATCTTCAAGGAACATCTGCTTCTCTTCGTATGTCTCCAGTTCTGCAATGTCTGCTTCTGTTTGTGCCGAAATGATAATCATCTCTGCATTTTCGTCTTTGATGGCATTGCGTACAGCTTCCGTATAGGCATTGCCGTTTTTCGCACTCGCATCGTCTACGTTGCAGACATAAAGCACCGGCTTAGTCGTGAGCAGAAACATATTCTTTGCTGCTGCGATCTCCTCTTCAGTCTCAAGCTCCACCGTGCGTGCGCTTAGTCCTTGTTCAAGAGCTGCCTTGTAACGTAACAGCAGTCCGAGTTCCGCTTTCGCCTGCTTGTCTCCGCCCACATTGGCTATCTTCTCCACCCTCTTGATGCGGCTCTCTACCGTTTCAAGGTCTTTCAGCTGAAGCTCTGTGTCTATGATTTCCTTGTCGCGTACCGGGTCCACGGAGCCGTCCACATGTACAATATTGCCATTGTCAAAGCAACGGAGAACGTGTATGATTGCGTCACATTCGCGTATGTTTCCGAGAAATTGGTTTCCCAGTCCTTCTCCTTTGCTTGCACCCTTTACAAGTCCTGCAATATCTACGATGTCGCATGTTGCCGGGACAATACGTCCAGGGTGTACAAGTTCCGCGAGTTTTGTCAGTCTTTCGTCCGGGACAGATATTTGTCCCATCTGCGCGTCTATCGTACAGAATGGAAAATTGGCTGCCTGTGCCTTTGCACTCGACAAACAGTTGAAAAGTGTTGATTTGCCTACATTCGGGAGTCCTACTATGCCTGCTTTCAATGCCATATTCTTATGATTTACTCGATTTATATTATACTGGTTATTCATCAACCGCACAGGAAGGGGTGTGGCTGGATTTTGTTCCTGTCTGCAAAGTTACGCTTTTTTGCCCAAATAAGATGCGAGTCTTCAAACTATTCCATTGTCTTGAAAAGGGTTGGTGGCGAAGGCGGTTGCAGACGATGAGGTATATTTACAGAATTTTGTGGCTTCATCCGGGGTGGCATTGTGCTGTACATTGTCACAAAACCGCTCTGAATGAAGCCACTCTTGACGGAAAAAGTCTGTTTTCCGCTCTTCTATTTCTCATGCTTGTATTTGAACATCAGAGCGAACATGATACCGACTATCAACGCGTATGCTGAAAAGATGAACCATGATGTGCTCCAGCCTTTCAGTTGTTCCTCTGCAGGACATGAATTGACAAAATGGTTGATGACTGCACCGGCGCATAGCGAACCGACGGTGGCGCCAAGCCCATTGGTCATAATCATGAACAGCCCTTGTGCGCTTGAGCGTATGGCCGGGTCTGTTTCTTTGTCCACAAACAAAGAGCCGCTGACATTGAAGAAGTCGAAAGCAACTCCGTATACAATCATCGACAGGATGAACAGCCACACTCCGCTTCCGGGATTGCCTACCGCGAAGAATCCGAAACGGAGTACCCATGCGAACATCGCTATAAGCATGACATTCTTGATGCCGTAGCGGCGCAGGAAGAACGGTATCAGCAATATGCACAGAGTCTCGGACATTTGTGACAGTGATATGAGCAAGTTGGCATGCTCTACAAAAAACAGTCCTTTATATTCGTTTATAGTGGAGAAACTCTGTATGAAGGGGTTGGCATATCCGTTGGTAATCTGCAGGGAGACTCCGAGCAAAAATGAAAAGATGAAGAAGTATGCCATCTTCTTCTGTCTGAACAAAGTGAAGGCACGAAGCCCGAGCGCTTCCGTTATCGACTTGTGGGCTGTCTCTTCTGAGCCGTCTCCGCCGCTGATGGCGCATGGAGGCAGGGTTTGTGCATACACTGCGAGAATCAAGCTAAGGGATGCGGACACGAAGAACTGTGCATAGGTGTTTTGGAATCCGAGAAAGTCGACGGCAATCATTGCACAGATGAATCCAATTGTTCCGAATACGCGTATTGGCGGAAAGTGTACCACCGTGTCCATGTGTGCGCCTTCAAGAGCTGAGTAGGCCACAGAGTTCGACAGCGCGAGGGTCGGCATGTAAAAGGCGACGCTCAGAGAGTAGAGGGTGAACAAGGTGATTGCCGCCACATTCGTGCCGTTGCTCATTCCATACCACGCCGCTCCTCCCATGAATACCGCTGCCATAAGGTGGCATAGCCCGAGCATCCGTTGTGCAGGTATCCAGCGGTCGCTGATTATTCCTATCAGTGCCGGCATAAATATGGAAACAATTCCTTGTATGGCATAAAACCAGCTGATGTTTTCCGCAAGGCCTACATTGACGAGGTAACTTCCCATAGATGTCAGATACGCTCCCCACACGGCAAACTGCAGGAAGTTCATGATCAAAAGTCTGAACTTTAACTTCGGATTACTATTTTCCATGATGTGTTATCAGATTTATTATGTATCTGCAAATGTAGATAATTTCAGTTTTCTCTGCAAGATTTTGAGTGGCGGTTTTGTGGCATTTTTATGTGGATATTCCGGAACGCTCTGTCATGAATCGTTCCGTGCCGAGCGTGTTCATGGGTTCCGAAGGAGAATGTTCAACAGGGATTTGTGCCCGGAAACTTTGTTCTTCTGCAAATACAAGAAAAAGCCACGCAATTGTCGTTGCGTGGTCCCATAATGCTGTAGATGCAAACAATCAGCGTTTTTTCACCATTAGTTCTCCTTACGTTCTTTCCTCTGGCCCTGCTTTCTTTGTGACTGCATTTTCTGCAAGGCCTTTTTCTGTTCGTCGGTCAGCAGTTCTTCTATCTGCTTGTTTAATTTTTCTCGTTCGCTGCGCATCTGCTCACGTGAGCTTTGCTTTGTCGAACTTTGCATTTTCTTTTGAAAGTCTGTGTAAAGAGCTGTCACTTGCTTGGTCTGCTCGTCAGTCAGGGAAAGTTCCTTCTTCAGGTTTTTTACCCGTTCTTCTACAGACATGCGCGGATGTCCGCCGCCTCTTTGTGCAAACATGTTGCCGAATCCAAGAAGGACAATGGCAACCAATAATACTGTTTTCTTCATTTTCTGTTATGTTTTTAGTTACATGGATTGGATGTTTTCCTCCGGAAAAAGTTTAACGGCCGGTAAATCTTTTATCCGTAAAAAATGTGAAAGTTTTGTTTCCTGAAGGGTCTGTAAGCCCGTGTCGGTGTCCGTCGCCATCGCAACACCTCCGGTTTTTTTCACAATGAACTTTATTATATATTAAGGAAACAGTTTTGTGCTCCATAGCAGATGCTTCCGTACAAGATGCTGCATTCTTTGGTTGGCTGCCCCGGAAATATAAAACCGCCGTTCCGGAAAATTAAAATCAGCGCACTGTTTTTTACAATCAGCAGTGCTGATTGTAAAAACTGCACTGCTGATTATACAAACTGCACTGTTGATTTTATAATCAGCACTGCTGATTTAAGAAAAAGGTGCGGCAAAAACGACTTTCCAATGTGAGAAAATCAACTTTTTACGGTTTGTAATACAATGATTTTCAATGTTATACAGAAAATATCGGCTTGGATGGAAATAAAAACCCCATTGAAGTCAAAAAAAATAATGGATTTCAAGTGCGATATAACAGCAAAACAAGCCTGACAGGTGAGGCACATCATGAGATGCGAGAAACCATAAGGAATATTATGGAATGAGAAGTACGGATTCTGGCTTATAGGAGAATGCCGTCATTTCCATCATGGAAGTCACGGATACCATATACATCCCTGTATATGTGTTTTTTTATTGTGTCGAAATCTTTCTCACAGGAAAGTTTCCCATAGGCCATGATGTTCATGGGCAGATAAGCATCCCCCGGTTTATACGGAGGCTGGAAATATTCCTTGTTCCAGAGTTCAAAGCCATTACGTCTGTAGAACGCAATACGTCGTTGTGCCATTTCGTTGTCAGGTATTTCTGCCTCAAGCACTATCGGTTTATTGAGTTGATGGCAGAGATATGCAAGTACTTTGCTTCCATAGCCTCCGTTGCGAAAATCCGGATGTATTGCAAAATGTTCAACATAGAAAAACAGATCGAAATCCCAGTATGTGATGAGTCCTATGGGAATATTATTGTCAAAAATTATATTGTTGTGAAAGTGTGACTTTTCGATGGTGAATTGTCGCAGATCTTCGAGCCTGCGGTATTCTTCAGGTGGAAAAGACAATGTGAGCAAGTTTACCATGTACTGATACAGCCGTGTATCAGTACTTTTTATTCTTTGCAATTTTATCATGACAGAGCTTTTCTATAAAAAGGACCACAATGACGGATCTTACTTGTTCTTATACGTTTCGGCAAATTCTTTGGATATGGAATTGTGGAAACTTCTGCATACGTCGGAAGCAAAATCACACCCGCATCTTATAATCCTGTCCCATTTCTCGGTAGGAACAGATGAAATGTCATTTCTGCTTATCCCTTCCTTTATTATGCCGTATATGACCCCTGCATTGAAGTTGTCTCCGGCTCCGATAGTGCTGACTGTCTCTATTTTTTCTACGGAATAGGATTTGGAGACAGAGGGAGTGATGAGGGTAATGTCGCCTCCGGCTGCTGTGCAGATCATATTCTTGCAGTAGAAATCAATCTCTTTCTTGTACACTTTCTCCGCATCCGACGTTCCGAACATGTTTTCAAGGTCTTCCGTTGAACCGCGTACAATGTCGGCATATTCAAGATTCTCCAGAATGTCGGCATACAGTTTGATGGCCTCTGCACGATGCGTGCTGCGAAAGTTCAGGTCGTAATATATCAGTGCGCCATGAGCATGTGCATAATCCAGAAATTCTTTTACTTTCGGGCGCAATATGGGGTTGAGGACGAAATACGACCCCATCATGACGATGTCGTCCTCGTGTATATCCGGCCATTCCGCTACTTCAAGTCTTGCCTTAGGATAATCCTTGTAGAATGAGTATTCGGCGTCATTGCGGTCGTTGAGCCAAGCCAGTGAGATGGCAGAACGGCTGTCGTGGTATACATTGACGTTTTGTGTGTCTACACCATTGTCTTTCATGAAGTCAAGAATCATGTTCCCGACACGGTCATTGCCTGTTTCACTAATTATTGTGACGTTTTGTCCAAGACGCCCGAGCGATATGATTCCGTTAAAAACAGAGCCTCCCGGAACGGCAGCTGTAGGTTGTCCGTTTTTGAAGATGATATCCATTATGGTTTCGCCTATCCCTATAATCTTTCTCATAGTTGTGAAATAATGAACTGTTTTCGCTTGTGTATGTTTTTATAAATTTATTTACGAATAGAATAGCGGAAGATTCCGTTGTTGTTGACAGAATGTGTCCTTCTCTTGTTGAAAAGCACTTTCCTTTTGTATATGTGGCTTTGCCGTCAACTCTCGATGAAATCGATGACCTGTTGCAATGTTTCGGCACGAAGCATAAAGTTGCAGAATGGTTTGTTGACAACACCCTTCCCTTCCAGATTGTCAATCATAAGGAAAAGATCGTTCCAGAAACCGTTTATGTTCCAGAATATGATTTTTTTTGAATGCATGCCAAATGCGTTTTCAGCCATTGCAGAGAACGCTTCGTCGAGAGTTCCCACGCTGCCGGGGAGTGCTATCATGATGTCCGATTCGTCTATAAGCCATTGTTTGCGGTCGCGCAAGTTGTCTGTATGGAACACCACATCTATATGCTCGCTCATCATTTCATTTTGAATAACTTTGCGAGGCACGACACCAAACACTTTTCCTCCGCCGAGTTTGACAGAACGTGCTATTGTTTCCATCAGTCCGCACCGGGAACCGCCGTATACAAGAGTTTTGCCCTTTTCTCCCATCCAGCGTCCCAACATTTCCGTCTGTTCGTAATAAACCGCTTCCATCTTGTCAGAGGAAGAACAAAAAACACCTATTTTATCCATTGTCAATTTTGTTTTAGAGGAGCAAAAGTACATAAAATCATGGGATTTTCACACCGACAAGATAAAGAATCTATTTTTTCTTTAGAGGAAAGTTATTCTTTTATACGCGAGTTCGGTTTAAGAAAGCCTTATAAAAGTGGGTAATCTTGCAAGTTTTTGAATCCTGACTCGTCATTGTGTCACCCAAAAACTTCTCATCGTATCTGCTTGTCATAAAATTACAAGTTTTTTTGACAATCTGAAATATTAAAATCAAGGCTCCGAGAATCGCATAAAATCGGCCGAACCTTACCGAAGTTCTGTTTGTGCGATTCTCAGGCCGTTTTCAGGCCTTGAACCGCGAATGTAAAAATAATATAATTTGCATTCGGAAAAGATACATTTATTCATATTCGCATGTGCATCGCCTGAAAAAAGAGTACGCTGGAAATAAATTTTGTTCACCTTGAAAATTTGTTTAAAAGGCACTTTAAAAATATTTTCAAGGTGAATGAAATTTATTTTCAAGGTGAACGAGTTCGGAAACGTCCGTTTTTCGGGCTGAAATTGGATCTTCTCCAATTAAATTCTTAAAAAATCAAAATCAGATTTTTTCAATGCCACGAAAAACAAAGACGGGTTTTGACGGCGAAAAAACAGGAATCTTAGACAAGTTTTTTATAACTTGCTGATTATCAGTATTTCCTGTTTTTGTCACAACCTGTACTTCTTGCACCTAAAACTACATTGTTTTATTAAAATGGCATTTTCTTGATTATCAACAAATTATCTATAAAATCTCAAAAATTCAGCTATCAATAGAATGTAAACGAATCTTAATTGTGTTAATAAAGTTCCGTCCGCTACGGGCTGACTTAGTGTCAAAAAGAAAGAAGAAATGTTTAAGAGGGAGACCAAATGTTCATCAGCAAAAAAACTTGCAAGATTACCCACTTTTACATGACTTTCTTAAACCGAACTCACGTATTTATATGGCTCTTTCATTAAATGAAATGGAATTTTACCATAAAATTCATTAAAAGTATAGGCGTTAGTTCCATGTAGAAAAAATTGTTCGTAATTTTGTTGCACAAAAGGATAGTGGGCATTTTATGTCGACAGAGGTGTTCTTTTCTGCATGTACAGTATGTCCTTGTATAATAACTATTTTGAATAACATCATAATGAAGAATATATTTTGTGTTTTTGCTACATTGCTCTTTGTTGTATCTGTAGTTTCTTCATGTATCAAGGAAGAAGATGTGGTCACTTCGCCTGAATGCTACATAAGGAGCTTCTCTGTAGCGGACATAAAGAGTGCGGTTACCATACAGAACAGCAGTGGAGAAGACACCACTGTATATCGAACAATAGGAGGCAGCAGCATATATTTCAATATAGATCAGGTGAAAAAGACCATTGCTTCTGTCGATTCTCTTCCTGTATGGGTGGATTTGAGCCGGGTTGTGCCTACTGTAAGCTCGACAGGGTACGTCTATTACAGATATGATGCGGACACATTGTATATGCCTCTGCTTAGCGGAAGTGATTCCATTGATTTCACATCGCCTGTGGAATTTCTGGTTATAGGAACAGACGGCATGTCTACCAAACTTTATGATGTAAGAATAAATAAGAGTACAATAGAGACCGATACCTTGCTATGGAACAAGGTGGAAAATACTGACCTTCAGGTTGAAGGCGAGCATAAGACTTTGTACTTTGAAGGAAGGCTTTATGTTTTTGCAGAAAATGGAGGACGTACAACAGTGACTTCTTCTTCGCTGCTTAGTGAAGGACGTTCGTGGTCAGTTCCGGTAGAGACAGAAGGTGTGCCGGGAGGAACGATAGACTATAGTTCCGTTGTCGTTTTTGGAGACCGTATTTACGCTCTTGGTACAGACAGGCACATCTATGTATCAACGAGTGAAGAAAGAGGAAAAACATGGTCAAAAGTGTCGGAAGATGTCTTTGTGAGGATACTCGGTGCGGATGCGAATTATTTTTATGCTTTCGATGGAACCGCAATATTGGCTACGAGCAATATGAATGACTGGAGCGAAAATGGTATGAATGATGTGGACATGCTCCCACAAACGAATATCGCTATGGTATCCGGCTCAACAAGAACAAACAGTGATTTGCAGAGTGTTGTCATGGCCGGATTGAACGGCAATGACAGTGAACATGCTGTGGTATGGTATAAAATATCATCAGTCGACCAAAGCAGCAACCAGAAATGGGGCTATATCCAGATAACAGAGGAGAATGAGTATGGATGTCCTAAATTGGAAAGACTTAATATATTGAACTATAATGATATGCTTGTCGCTATCGGAGGAAAAAATCTTGCAGATGATGAATCCGTAGCCTATGATGGAATCTATCGTTCAAAAGACAATGGAATAACATGGAAGAAGATGACAAGCAAGATTGTCTTGCCTGAATCTGTTGTTGGAAAAGACATTATAACCGGCATAACTACCGATGGAAATAATCTGTGGCTTGTCAGGAGCGGCGGAGAAATCTGGAGAGGATGGATAAATAAAGCTTCTGAATAATGGTTGGGTCGAGATGAATATGTGTTGCATTTTTAGAAAAATTCTTGTGGCGGCAATATTGTTGTATGCTCGATGTGGAGCATGCCACGCACAGGAATTGGAATACAAGATAGAACTCGGAGCGATGGCCGGCATGACTTTTTATCTTGGCGATGCAAACTATTCAGGGCTTTACAAAAATACAGAATTTGGAGGCGGACTGATGGGGCGATATAATATGAATCCCCGCATGTCGTTGAAATTCAATGTACTGTGCGGAAAAATATCCGGAGACGCCTCAAATATAGCCAATAAGTTTCCGGAAATAGACGGACAGCAGTGGAACTTCGACAATTCCGTGGTAGATGTGGGATGTCAGTATGAAATAAGCTTCTGGGCTTTCGGTACAGGAGCTGGATATAAAGGCACACGACGGTTTACACCATATATAGAGGTAGGACTTGGATTTACGCAGGGAGGCGATGCTTTTACGATGAACATACCTTTTGGTATAGGTGTGAAATATAAGTTTAAAGAACGATGGAATGTAGGGCTGGACTGGACTATGCGTTTTAGTTTGAGTGACAAACTGGACGGCATTTCAGACCCTTACAGCATAAAGGGAGGTTTTTTGAAGAATAAGGATTCGTATTCTTTTACGATGCTTTATATATCTTATGACCTCTTCCCTAAATTGAGAAAATGTAATAATGAATAGTTTTTGCAAAGCTGTTCGACAACAATAAAAAGGAATCAAATGTATAAGGAGCTGATTGACCGCAACAGAGTACCGCGCCATGTGGCAATAATCATGGACGGTAATGGACGATGGGCAAAAGCACGCGGTATGGAGAGAACAATGGGGCATCAAGCTGGTGCGCAGACTGTTCATGACATAATGGAGGCTGCTGTCAATCTTGGAATAGAATATCTTACTTTATATACTTTTTCTACGGAAAATTGGAATAGACCGGTGGATGAGGTTTCTGCACTCATGGCATTGCTTCTGAAAAATCTTGAAGAGGAGTTGTTCATGAGGAAAAATGCACGCTTCCGTGTAATCGGCGATACCGAGAGACTTCCGGAAGTGGTACGGGAGGCTTGTTCATATCTTGAAGAAAGAACAAGGAACAATACTTCTACGTGCATGGTTCTTGCATTGAGTTATTCTTCAAAGTGGGAAATAACAGATACAATGAAGAAGGTGGCAGAGCAGATTGAATCTGGAGTTCTGAACAAGGAAAATATCTCGGAGCGTACCATAGACGAGAATCTTGCTACTATGTTTATGCCTGATCCGGAACTCATGATACGTACAGGAGGTGAAAAGAGGCTTAGTAATTTCCTGTTGTGGCAGTGTGCTTACACAGAACTTTATTTTACGGATGTGTTCTGGCCGGATTTCAATGAAGAGGAACTTTGTAAGGCGGTGTATGACTATCAGGGACGTCAGCGTCGTTTTGGAAAAACCGGTGAACAGGTTATAGAAAAAGAAAGGTCATAGATACCATTATTTCAGACTTGTTGCTTTTCCTATGCGGTTTTGAAAACTGGAGTTGTTATATGTTGGTTCAGATTAAGAATAATGCGAACGTCTGACGTTCATTTAATATTTTAATGTAACACATTAATGAAAAATATACGGTTATTGCCCTTGTTTATCATGTTTCTGGCTTTCGCGTCAGGAGTTCATGCTCAGGATGTTCATGAGAAGCCTGTAATGGTTTACGGACAAACAAGGAGTATCGAAATTGGCGGTATAAGGGTTGAAGGTGTGAAGAATTATGAGGACTATATACTCATAGGTCTGTCGGGACTTTCTGTGGGTCAGGAAATAATGCTTCCCGGTAATGAGATTACAGATGCAGTCAAGCGTTATTGGAAACATGGCCTTTTTTCCAATGTGAGGATAGAGGCCGACAGTATTGTTGACGATAAAGTGTATCTCAATATCATTCTTTCCATGCGTCCGAGAGTTTCCGAAATCAATATTGAAGGGGTGAAAAAAAGTGAGAAAGAAGATTTGGAACAGAAGATAGGGATTATCAAGGGCAACCAGATAACTCCTAATATGGTGGACAAGGCGAAAATCATAATAAAGAAATATTTTGATGAGAAAGGCTTCAAGAATGCGGAAGTAGATATTGTACAGCGTGATGATGCAACAAAGGAAGACCAGATGATTGTTGATGTGATTGTCAATAAGAACGAAAAAGTAAAGGTCAACAAGATATATATAACCGGTAATGAACATATTGCAAGAAAAAAGTTTTCCGGAAACTTCTTTTCCGGCGGTTTGTTGAAGAAAACGAACGAGAAAGGTTTCAAGAGTTTATTCAAATCCAAGAAGTTCATATTGGAAAAATATGAAGAGGACAAGGAGCGGGTTATTGATAAATACAATGAACTTGGTTTTCGTGATGCACAGATTGCATCAGACAGTATCGTTGATTTAGGTAACAATCTTGTGGATGTCTACATCGATATAGATGAGGGGCAGAGATATTATGTGCGTAATATCAACTGGGTAGGAAATACCATATATAACACAGACGCTCTCAATAGCGTTTTGAGAATGAATAAAGGAGATGTTTACAATCAGAAGCATATAAGAGAACGTCTTAATGAGGATGATGATGCGGTGGGTAATTACTACTATAACAAAGGTTATGTTTTCAATGACGTAACCCCTGTAGAAGTGGATGTTGACGGTGACTCGATAGATCTTGAAATCAGAATCCGCGAAGGTATACAGGCTTCAATCAACAAAATAAAAATTTATGGAAATACGCGTGTCTATGAAGATGTCATACGTCGTGAACTGAAGCTGAAGCCGGGAGACCTTTTCAATATGGATGCATTTAAGATGACTTATCAAGAGATAGGTCAGATGGGACACTTTGATCCTGAACAGATAGACTTTAAGCCTGTGCCGGATCCGGACAACGGAACAGTGGATTTGAATCTTGGTCTTACTCCGAAGGCAAGCGATCAGGTTGAGTTCTCATTGGGTTGGGGACAGACAGGTGTCATCGGAAAGATAGGACTGAAGTTTACAAACTTCTCTATGCGCAACTTGTTTGGGAAAAACGGCAACCGCCGTGGCATTCTGCCACAGGGAGACGGACAGGAACTTGAAATAAGCGGTTCGACTAATGGTGATTACTACCAATCGTATAGCATTTCATTTTTTGACCCGTGGTTTGGCGGCAAGCGTCCTAACTCCTTCTCCATGTCTGCGTTCTATTCAAGATATACGGATATAAACAGCAATTACTACAACAGCTCTTACTACAACAGTACGATGAGTATGCTTTATGGTTATGGTAACTACAATAACAGCTATTATAACAACTATTCGTCATACTATGATCCGGACAAGTATATGCAGCTCTTCGGATTTTCAGTTGGTTGGGGCAAGCGTCTGAACTGGCCGGACAACAAATTCAGTTTGTCTGCACAATTGGCATATACCAGATATATGCTCAAAGACTGGGAATACTTCCTTATTACGGATGGTAATTGTAATAACATAAACTTGACTCTTACATTGTCTCGCATTTCGATAGACAATCAAATATTCCCACGCAGAGGTTCTCAAATATCACTTTCCGTAAGTGCGACTCCGCCGTACTCGCTTTTTGACAATATTGACTACAAGAACCTTGCCACAAGTTATCAGGATGCAAGCTATATGACGGACCTTCAGAAGAAATACCGTTGGATTGAGTATCACAAATGGAAATTCAACTCCAAGTTCTACACACCGCTTTCTGGGTCTAACAAGTGTTTTGTATTAATGACGCGTTTCGACTGTGGTTTCCTCGGGCATTACAACAAATACAAGAAGTCACCGTTTGAAACTTTCTATATGGGTGGAGACGGAATGTCAGGATATTCTTCAAGCTATTATTCAGAAACCATCGGATTGAGAGGATATGACAATGGTGCATTGACTCCGGGTTATCAGTATGGTTATGCATATTCACGTATGGCACTTGAACTTCGTTATCCGCTTATGTTACAAGGTTCTACGAATATATATGCTCTTGCATTCCTTGAAGGCGGTAATGCATGGACAGAGGTGAAAGACTTCAATCCGTTCGATATGAAGCGTTCGGCCGGTTTCGGTGTGCGCTTGTTCCTCCCAATGGTCGGAATGATGGGAATTGACTGGGCTTACGGTTTTGACAAGATAAACGGAGTAAAGTCATACAGTGGAAGCCAGTTCCATTTCATTCTCGGACAGGAATTTTAGCCTGTATGGCGCGGACATGGGGCATGGATTCGTTTGACAAAACAAAAATTAACTGCATTCGGAAAACCAACGGACTGTATGAATAGTTAACATAAATGATTTGTAACACTAAAAACAAGAAAATATGAAACGTATCCTTTTTATGCTGTTTTTTGCAGTAATTTCATTTGCAGCCGCAAATGCACAGAAATTTGCATTGGTGGACATGGAATATATTCTTAAGAATGTGCCGGCTTATGAGCGTGCCAATGAACAGTTGAACCAGATGTCCAAGAAATGGGAAGGCGAAGTGGAAGCTATACTTCAGGAAGTGGAAACGATGTATAAGAAATATCAGTCAGAAATTGTATTCTTGTCGGAAGCTCAGAAGTCTAAGACAGAAGAGTCTATAATGGCGAAGGAGAAGGCGGCAAGCGACCTTAAAAAGAAATATTTCGGCAATGACGGTGAATTGTTCAAGAAGCGTCAGAGCCTTATGGCTCCTATTCAGGATGAAATATACAATGCTGTCAAGGATATATGCGACCAAAGAGGATACCAGCTCGTGCTTGACCGTGCCTCTGGTGGCAGCATCATATATGCGTCGCCTAAGATAGACATCAGTGATGAGGTGCTTCAGAAGCTAGGATATGCGAACTGAGAAGTTTCTTGGCATAACATTTAAGGTAATTCATGAAAAATGTGTAAGTTTGCACTTGCTCTTTGATAATTTAATCTCAGAAATTTAAAACTAAAAAAATAATAGAAATGAAAAAAATTATTTTGATGGCTCTTTTGGCATTGCCTATGAGCCTGTTCGCACAAAAGTTTGCACATGTAAACTCTGCTACAATCATTCAGGCGATGCCTGAATATACCACTGCACAGAATGAGCTTCAGACTCTCAGTAAGCAGTATGAGGATGAACTCAAACGCATGCAGGACGAGCTTCAGACAAAGAGCGAGGATTTTGACAAGAATCAGGCTACAATGCCGGATGCGGTGAAAGAGCGTCGCCAGCAGGAACTTCAGGATTTGTATCAGCGTATGCAGCAGTACTATCAGACGAGCCAGCAGGAAGTGCAGCAGGCACAGCAGAAGAAAATGGGAGAAATCAGCGATAAGGTTACAAAAGCAATCAAGGAAGTGGGTGTAGCCGGAGGCTATGTCTATATAATGGACATTACGTCCGGTATACCTTACATCAGTGAGACTCTCAGTACAGATGTCACTTCTCAGGTGAAAGCCAAGCTTGGACTCAAATAAGTTTAAGACAGAACGAGAAAGGGGTGTTTTTTTCAGCTTCCGGTATTTCTCATATTATTAAATGGAATTGATGTAATATATTGCGCAAATCCACACAAATGATTTTTTTCATTTGATGGATTTGCGCAATTTTTTTTCTTTGTCGGGAATTTATTCCATAAATATCCAAACCTGTAATCATCCCCCCTTGCTTCCAATGGGAATGCTTTCTTCCGGAATGTCAAGGATAAAATTAAAAAAACAGCTTCTTAGTGGAATCTCATATATTTCATCTAAATTTGCACATCGAAACCATTCGAATATTCTCTTGATGAAAAAACTTTTTATAGAAACTTACGGTTGCCAGATGAATGTGGCAGACAGTGAAGTCATAGCATCTGTTATGAAAATGGCAGGATATGATACGTGCCGGAATATTGAAGATGCAGATGCCATATTACTCAACACATGTTCTGTGCGCGACAATGCAGAACAGAAAATCCTTAACCGACTTGAAACTCTCAACTCACTTAGAAAGAAAGGACGCAAGCTTATCATTGGTGTGGTCGGATGCATGGCTGAGAGAGTAAAGGAAGAACTTATAGAAGTACATCATGCCGATCTCGTGGCAGGACCTGATGCCTATCTCACCCTTCCGGAACTTTTCGCCTCTGTGGAAGTGGGAGAAAAAGCACTGAATGTAGCTCTTTCGGCCACGGAAACTTATCGTGACATCATTCCTGAACGAGTATGCGGAAGCCACATTTCAGGATTTGTAAGTATCATGCGCGGATGCAACAATTTCTGTCACTACTGCATCGTTCCTTATACAAGGGGAAGGGAGCGCAGCCGCGACATAGAGAGTATTCTTGCCGAGGTCAGGGATCTGGAACAACGAGGATACAAGGAAGTTACCTTGCTCGGACAGAATGTCAATTCATACCGATTCGGGAATATAAGTTTTCCTGATCTTCTGCAGCGTGTTTCGGAGGCTGTTCCGGATATGCGGGTGCGCTTTACCACCTCACATCCTAAAGACATGAGTGACGAAACTCTGCATGTCATAGCCGAATGCAAGAATGTGTGCCGACACATCCATTTGCCTGTTCAGAGTGGCAGCGACCGCATACTTAAGCTCATGAACAGAAAATACACTCGTCAATGGTATATGGAACGTGTAAATGCTATACGGCGTATTGTTCCCGACTGTGGGCTGACCACTGATATTTTCGTCGGTTATCATTCCGAAACGGAGGAAGACCATCAGATGTCGCTTTCGCTTATGAGAGAATGTGGCTATGATTCTGCTTTCATGTTCAAATATTCAGAACGTCCGGGGACATACGCTTCCAAACATCTGCCTGACAATGTACCGGAAGAGACGAAAATCCGTCGTCTCAATGAAATGATCGCATTACAGAATGAACTGTCGGCAGAAAGCTACAGACGTGATATAGGACGTACCTTTGAAATTCTTGTTGAAGGAGTAAGCAAACGCTCACGCGAACAGTTGTTCGGACGTACAGAGCAAAATAAGGTTGTCGTGTTCGACAGAGGAAACCATCATATAGGAGATTTCGTCAACGTAAAAATAACGGAAGCAAGTTCTGCCACTCTCAAAGGATTTGAAATATAACCCATGTGAGTTCAATTGTTCCTCCCAAAAGACAGGCTGTGCGTCATTTGTTCTTTGGACATTGATGCACAGCCTTTTTTTTGAAAATAAGCAGTATACAACGATTATATCCATAAGTATATCCTTTTCTTTTTCTTGAATATTCAAGTCTTATTATATTTATATTTTACGCGAGTCCGGTTTAAGAAAGTATCTTGCAAGTTTTTTTGTTGATGTATCCACAGACTACTCTTGTGAATACAACCACAAGAATTACAAGACGAGTCTGTGAATACACCGGCAAAAGCAATTGTCTTTCTCAGAGACTTTTCTTCTTTCTTTTTGACACTAAGCCCATCTGTTGCGGACGGACTCTTATTAACATAATTAATATTCGTTTTCATTTTATCTGTTGCCGAATTTTTGAGGATTTGCTGATAAGCTATTGATAATCAATAAAATACTATTTCAGTGAAACGATGCAGTTTTAGGTGCAAGAAGTACAGGTTGTGACAAAAATAGGAAATACTGATAATCAGCAAGTTATAAAAATATTTGTCCAAGACACTTGTTTTCCGCCACCGGAATCCGTCTTTGTTTTTCGTGGCATTGAAAAATCGAATTTTATATTTTTAAGAATTGATTTTGTGCAACATCCAAATTCAGCCCGAAAAACGGACATTCTCGAACTCGTTCACCTTGAAAATCAATTTCGTTCACCTTGAAAAATTTTTTACAAGGCACTTTAAAACCATTTTCAAGGTGAACGAAATTTATTTTCAGCGTACTCTTTTTTCAGGCGAAGCACACGCAAATGTAAATAAATGTATCTTTTCAGAGCGTAAATTTTATTATTTTTACACTTGAAGTTCAAGGCCTGAAAATGGCCTCAGAATCGCGCAAATGGAACTTTGGTCGGGTTCGGCCAATTTTACGCGATTCTCGGAACCTTGAATTTTAACATTTCAGATTATCAGAAAAAGACCGTAATTTATGACAAACTGATAGGGTGAAGGTGGGATGACCAAGCCGGTTTATGAGGACGTCAGCCTTGTTGCAGCGGACTGATAAATAAGATACATGTCTGCACCTGACCGTGTCACTTAAAAAACAACAGAAATATAATTATCTACGCAAGTCCTGTTTTTAAGAAAGTCCTGTAAGAAGTTGGAAATCCTGCAAGTTTTTTTGTACATTTGTAGCTAATGTTCAAACACATACCCAAAAGAGGCAAGCAATGATTACCAACTTTCTACGGGACTTCCTTAAACCAAGCTCGCGTAGTTTCTGAAAGAAGTCACTCTAAAAAACAAGAAGTACACCTCCCGAAGTTTCTATCAGGCTTTTGGATTCGGCTCTAAAATTCTGAAAGGCGGCAATATGTTGTTTCCTCAAACTTCGGTATTCTACAAATTCAAGTCATAAAAACAGCAAAATCGATGGAACCCATATTTAAGCTAAGTGCAACTGACAAAAAAGGAAAATATGAAGAATTTATTCCCGGATTTTCGGCTTTGATAGAGAACGAAACAGATATGATCAGTATCTTTGCCAATGCATCTGCCGCATTAAAAGAAGCATTTGGTTTCTTTTGGATTGGCTTTTACATTGTAAAAGGGGACGAACTCGTTCTGGGACCTTTTCAAGGCTCTGTGGCATGCTACAGGATAAAGAAAGGAAAAGGAGTATGTGGCACAGCATGGCAAGAAGGTCATACAATTGTCGTACCAGATGTAGAAGAATTTCCCGGACATATAGCATGCTGTTCGCTTTCACGTTCAGAAATTGTTGTTCCTCTCTATTCCGAATCAGGATATATTATTGCTGTTCTCGATATAGACAGCGACCGCATAGCAGACTTTGACGATACAGACCGTGAATACATAGAAAAGATTGCGGACATGATAGCGACGGTTCTGCATAATCAATGAACCGTTGCTCCAGGAAATGTCTTTCAAGAGTCTGCATAAGATTTTATAGAGCAACTCTTTATTCTTCGTTTATCCTTCTTAAGTAAGCATTAACTGAAGTACACCTTTTAGGGGTTATAGTTGGGTAGTAATTTT